>CAYYNL010000006.1:0-48974 GCA_964472925.1 uncultured Fibrobacter sp.
GTTT
The DNA here is from genome assembly GCA_964472925.1 of uncultured Fibrobacter sp. Lineage (GTDB taxonomy): Bacteria > Fibrobacterota > Chitinivibrionia > Chitinivibrionales > Chitinispirillaceae > JAAYPC01. Next base: position 5 of record CAYYNL010000006.1, read on the forward strand.
AGATGACAGTTATATGCGTAATATCGCACTTCTAAAGTGTTTAGATGACAGCTATATGCGTAATAATCGCACTTCTAAAGTGTTTAGATGACAGTTATATGCGTAATATCGCACTTCTAAAGTGTTTAGATGACAGTTATATGCGTAAAATTGCACTTCTAAAGTGTTTAGATGACAGCTATATGCGTAAAAACGTATTTCTAAAGTATTTGGTTGGTTCCAAATACGCATATTTGGTATTTCTAAAGTGTTTGGCCTGCTGAATACGCGCATTTTGATATTTATAAAAATGTTCAGTTCTTCTGTTGGTCAATAAAAGTGAGTAACTCAAAAAATTTTCCTGCCGATCGGTGTTATTAATATCGAAAGAATCTTAGCCGTTGATTGTGCTTTCTTCTCGACCTTCTCCTGAGTTATCTCCTCTACTCATAAAATCTCTTGCAAGATCTCTTGCCAGCGTTGCTCTGGCCTTTTCAAGAAATTCATAAAGCGGCTTTTGTCGATAATCCGGGTAAGTCCAGGAAAAGAAACGATATTTTCCTTTTCTATAATGGAGAGTTTCTTCTCCATAAATACCTTTACCCAGATACAGTCTGTGGTAAAAATCTTTGGTTGTGACCAGAACAAATTTATCTCTGGCCAGATACCCCGGATCGATGTTTACGATTCGTTTTCCATTAGCAGAGAATTGCTGCTCGATACTGTTGGTGAAAAGCTTTATATCAACAAGTCGTTGTCTGTCGATAAGAGAACTGTAGTTATAATAATATTTCATTAAAGATGGCCCCATCTCATCGCTGTAGTATTCAGACCATGAAAAAGGCAGAGGCCCGTAGCTGTATTCCTGTTCACCAAATTGTTGATCAAGAATCTTTAATACTTTATCTAGATCTATTGAAAGTGGATTATAAGTAACCGCTATAACCAGTTTTACTGGAAGAGGAACTGAAGGAACACCCATAAAAAAAACACCTTTAAAAACCAAAGCACTATTGATATATTTCAGACACAAACGGAAAAAAGATAACTTTAAAAAAATAGCATGCGGCAAAGCGAATATGAGTTTTTTATCAGGCCATGGCTTCTTATATAAAGCTTGACTGGAAAAGACGCTGGTTGTAGTTTTTAACTCTTCTAAAATACGACCGATTTTCAGACAGAAGTTTGCCTTCAAAGCTATATCATGACCGCTAAAAATGGGAGACATAATTGTCCAGGCGATTTACATTCAAAGGCGGTATTCATCCACCGCACAGCAAAGCTCAGACAGCGGGTCTGTCTATTGAGGTATTCCCTGCCCCCGGCAAGGTAATTATTCCATTACAACAGCACATTGGAGCACCTGCAAAACCGGTGGTAAAACGGGGAGACCGGGTTAGCATAGGGCAGTTGATAGGTGAAGCAGGTGGATTTGTATCCGCTCCTGTGCACTCATCGGTATCTGGAACAGTACTTTCTGTGGGATCTTTCCCTCATCCTATGGGGAAGCAAGTAATCGCAATAGAGATAGAAAACGATGGTACTGAAGCGAAACAGTTTCTTAGCCCACTAGACAAACCCTGGCGGGAAGCTGCCCAGGGTGAGCTGATTCAGATAGTTCAATCTGCCGGAATTGTGGGAATGGGAGGAGCAAGTTTCCCTACTCATGTAAAATTATCACCTCCCAGCAACAAACCCATCGACGTTCTGATTATTAATGGTACAGAGTGTGAGCCATATCTTACTGCAGATCATCGTTTAATGCTTGAGCGTACAGAAGATCTTCTTACTGGGGTGCTTATTCTCAAAAAAATTCTGGGCGCAAAGAAATGCTTTATCGGCATCGAAAAGAACAAGCCTGATGCAATCAAATCGGTTAATAAGCTGCTCTCCGACAGGATTTATAAAGATATAGTTTTGGCCAGACTTGAAACAAAATACCCCCAGGGAGGTGAAAAACAGCTTATCAATGCGATCAGCGGAAGACAGGTGCCATCAGGTGGCCTTCCTATGGATGTTGGATGTGTGGTTCAGAATGTAGGTACCGCAGTAGCTGTGAGAGATGCTATCCTTGGTGGAATACCATTATACGAACGTGTGGTGACAGTGACCGGTCCTACAGTAAAAAATCCTAAAAATCTGCTGGTCAGAATTGGTACTCCCATAAGAATGCTTCTGGAAGCATGCGAGGTGGACCTCAAGGCTACCCGTAAAGTGATTATGGGTGGCCCAATGATGGGAATAGCGCAATCGGATCTGGATGCTCCTGTTATTAAATCGACTTCTGGTCTTTTGGCTTATGACAAAGTACAACCTTCACTGAGAGAATATCCTTGCATCAACTGTGGAGGATGTGTTACTGTCTGCCCGATTCATCTGGTTCCTTCAAGGCTTGCCAAATTAATAGAAAAAGAAGATATTGATGAGGCAATGGAATGGAATATCATGGATTGCATAGAATGTGGCTCCTGCACATATATTTGTCCCTCAAAGATTAATCTGGTGCATTTTATAAAATTGGGTAAATTTCATGTTCAGGCCAAGCGTGCAGCAGCCCCAAACAAATGATTTGCATAAGGAATCGATAAAAAAAATGATAAATCAGACCACAACAAAAGCCGAAAACGATGAGAAAAAACTGGCAAGCGGTGTTGAAAAGGTTCAGTTTCAGCTCAATTTATCATCATCACCCCATATCAGGCACCCAAAAACGGTTCCTGATATTATGCGTTGGGTGGTAATCGCGCTATGCCCTGCATTAATGGCCTCCATTCTGTTTTTCGGCTGGCGGGCGATATTTTTGACCTGTGTCTCTGTTAGCTTCGCGGTATTAACCGAATACAGTATTACGCGAATAACCGGGAAGCCAAAGTCAATAGGAGATTTCAGTGCAGTAATAACCGGAATCTTGCTTGCCTTCAATGTTTCCCCTGTTCTTCCCTGGTGGATGCTGGCTTTGGGTTCCGTATTTTCGATTGGTGTTGCAAAGATGGCTTTCGGGGGATTGGGATCCAACTTCATAAATCCAGCCCTGGCTGGACGGGCATTTCTGCTGGCATGCTATCCGGCTGCCATGACCAGTTGGATTGCGCCTCAGGGAATTATCAAAGGAACACTTTCAGGGTTTGACGGAATGACAAGAGCCACACCTCTTGCCTGCTTCAAAACAGCCGTTGCAGACGGTACTTTAACTAACCTCAATTTTCAGGATGCACTGTGGAACCTCTTTATTGGAAATGTGGGAGGATGTATCGGAGAAACATCTGCAGTGGCTCTTCTGCTTGGAGCTATAATTCTCTGGTATAAAAAGATAATAGGATTCAGAATTCCTTTCATTTATATAGGAACAGTGTTTCTTCTGTATTGGCTTTTTAACGGAAGCGGCAGTCTCTTTTCTTCGACAGCTATTGCAATCCCGCTATTCCAGATTCTTTCGGGTGGGCTTTTTCTGGGTGCTTTCTTTATGGCCACCGACATGGTTACCTCACCAATAACTCCTGGCGGGAAAGTTTATTTTGCATTGGGATGCGGGGTTCTGACCTTTATTATAAGGAAATTTGGTGGATACCCCGAAGGGGTTTCTTATTCAATACTTATCATGAATCTGTTCGTTCCTCTGATTGAAAGATACACCAGACCGTCAATATATGGAAAGGTGAACAAACGTGGCTGATATTGTTAAATTAACACTTGTCCTTACAATTGTTTCATTAGCTGCAGCACTGGCAATCGCATTCACAAACTCCAAAACCAAAGATCGGATTCTGGAGCAGAATCAGATTGCCCAAAATAGCGCTCTGCAGCAAATTATGCCTCAAAACAGTGAAATCACAGAGATGCACTCAGACTCTCCAGGCTGTCCATCGCAATACTGGATTGCAAAAAATGGGAACCAGACGGTTTATGCTTTTAAAATCTCCAGCAGAGGATATGCCGGTGATATCCGCTTTTTGGTCAGTATTGCCGAAGATGGAAAAGTAGTGGGGATGAATATTCTTGAACAATCCGAAACTCCTGGATTAGGTGCGCGGGTCTCAGAGAGCATCTCCAGAAAGTATGTTTGGAATGGTTTGTTAGATAAAGTATTAGGGAAAAAAGAAGAAGGTATCAGGTGGTTCACCAAACAATTTGAAGGAATTGATGTCAACAAAGCGATAACAATTGATAAGACAAGCGGGGAGTGGCATAAACTGGACAATAATAAACGCAGTGAACTTCTTTCCCAGAACAGTATAACTGGAATAACCGGTTCTACGATTTCAACAAGAGCCATAACTAACGGACTTGAGAAACAGGCCCGTGCTTATCTGCATGCGTTACAGGGAAATTAATATGTTCAAAGAAGAACTAAAAAGAGGAATAATAACTGAAAATCCGCTTCTGATTCTGGTACTGGGCCTTTGCCCTTCACTGGCAACCAGCACCTCTGTTCAAAATGGTTTTGGAATGGGTATGGCGGTGACATTTGTGCTGGCCTGTTCAAATGTCATAATATCGATTATTCGCAAAGGGATTCCTGATAAGGTTAGAATTCCCTGCTTTATTGTGGTAATCGCCGCCTTTGTAACAATTGTGCAACTGCTTATGAAATCCTATCTCCCTGCTCTTGATAAGCAATTGGGGATATTTGTACCGCTGATAGTGGTTAACTGTATAATATTGGGTCGGGCTGAAGCTTATGCATCAAAAAACAATCCTCTTAAATCCTTAATTGATGGTATAGTTATGGGTTTGGGCTTCACAACCTCCCTTTGCATTCTAAGCATTATCCGGGAGATTTTAGGAAGCAATAAATTGCTGGGGTTGAATTTTTTCCCGGGATACAATCCAATGACGGTTTTTATACTGGCACCTGGAGGGTTCTTCACCATTGCTACAGTTATGGCTCTTGTCCGATATCTGAGTAATAGAAGGAAGGATACAAAAGCATGAGCAATATTGCCAATATTATTTCTATTTCCATTGGTGCAGTCTTCATCAACAACTTTGTTCTCTCCAAGTTTCTGGGTTTATGCCCTTTTTTTGGTGTATCCAAGAAACTTTCCAGTGCCACAGGAATGGGAATGGCAGTCGTTTTCGTGATGGCAATAGCCTCCAGTTTTACCTGGGTGATAAACCGATTTATTCTTATTCCATTTGATGTAACCTATCTGCAGACAATCATCTTCATACTGGTGATAGCATCCCTGGTGCAACTAGTAGAAATGGCTCTACAGAAATATTCTCCTTCTTTATATGAAGCGCTGGGAATATATCTTCCTCTTATCACCACCAACTGTGCTGTGCTTGGAGTTGCACTGATTAACACCGGAGTAAACACCTTTACCGGAAAGCCTTATACTTTCTTTGAGAGTCTGTTAAATGGTGTAATGTCAGGGGTTGGATTCATGCTGGCATTGCTTTTAATGGCCGGATTAAGGGAGAAGCTGGAATTTTCCAATATCCCAAAAAGCTTGGAAGGCCTTCCCATAGCTTTTATTACAGCGGGACTGATGGCTTTGTCATTTTTGGGCTTTGCTGGCTTAAACTTCTTCTCGCCTTTTGGAGGATGATGTGGATATTTTTATTCCTTTAATTATAGTAGGTTGTATTGGGGCATTTCTGGGAGTCGGTTTGGGAGTTGCCTCCAAAAAGCTTTTTGTACATGTCGATCCCAAAATTCCAATGATTTTAGAAGTTCTCCCCAATGCCAATTGTGGTGCCTGCGGGTATCCCGGATGCAGTGGGTTTGCAAAAGCTGTGGCAGAAGGGAAAGCCGCACCTAATGGATGTATTCCGGGAGGAGCAAAATGTGCCAATGCTATTGCAGATCTGCTGGGTGTAACTGCTTCTGCTGAAGAGCCACAAATGGCAGTGGTGCATTGTAAGGGTGGTCATAAGGAAGCTGCGCAACGGGCAATCTATAATGGAATCCAGGATTGTAATGCAGCAATTATAATCGGAAATGGCTCTAAAATTTGTCAGAATGGATGCCTGGGATTGGGGACCTGTGTAAGAGCCTGCCCTTTTGGGGCCATTTTTATAAATGACAACGGGATTGCTGAAGTTAATCCTGAAAAGTGCAACGGATGTGGTAAATGCGTAAAAAGTTGCCCCAGACAAATAATTTCTCTAATTCCGAAGGTTCACAAGATTTTTCTGGCCTGCTCAAATCATGACAGAGGAGCTAAAGTTAAAAAGTATTGTACCGTTGGATGTACAGCCTGTACAATATGTCTGAAAGCCACACCCACTGGTGCGATTACCATGGCCAATAATCTTCCTGTGCTTGATTATTCTAAAGAAGAAAACTTTATCACTGCAGCCTATAAATGTCCCTCTAAATGTTATACAGATCTGATAAAAATACGTTCAAAAGCCAATATCGATACCAACTGTGACGGATGTGGATTGTGTATCACTGTTTGTCCTGTCCCTGGGGCAATAACTGGAGAAAAAGGGAAGCGTCACGTTGTAGATAAAGAAAAATGTATCGGTTGCGGAAATTGCCTTCATACCTGCCCTACTCATGCAATTACTTTGTGGGGAACCGGCTTGCAACCCAAACAGGCACGAATGGCCTGATTTAAGCAGGAACAGGCTACAATGCTGAAAAGCTAAGCCCAAAAATTGGATGGTCCACAATTTGCCTGCACTTTTTTTTGCTACATTATATAAATCGCTTAACTTGCTTCAATTCAACGTCTAAGCGATTCACTACAATAACTGGGGCAATTTTTAGATTGACATACAACCCATTGATGATTATACTTAATATTATCTGACACACTGATAATCAAACTCTAATCAGGAGATCAAGATGCAATTTCTAAAAGTATCCTGCCCAAGGTGCTCTCATTATAAGCAATGTTCACAGAAAACCAGGTTTTTTGTAAATTATTGCGGTTCCGACTGTAAAAGGTTGAAGGAAGAGATCCGGAGTGCAGTAAGCGAATGCAGAAACCGTAGAGGATCTCTTTTCACCGATGGGATAAAAATCCAATTCCAGCCCATAGCATCCAAACAAGCAGCATTAGGGTAAGTTGCCCTCAATAAACTTGTACTTCGCTGTACTTTTGATCACAGATTTGTGCTACTGCCAGTAATTCTTATTTCAATAGAGAAATCCAATTCTCTTGCAGAAGAGCCATTTTCTATTACAATAGCTGGCATCCAGACAGGTGACATTGGAGCAGGTAACCCTGATAAATTTGCGCTTATCGTTATACCATGATATAATTTACCGTTTTAATAGTAATTAACCTAATTTTCGTAGTCGGGGTTGATGCATTGATCTATCATATTAAAATGATAAGGCTTGAAGGCTTTATAGACGAGGTGATAAAGCCCGAAGCACCTGATTGGCCCTGGTAATCAATCCCGATTATTATCGGAACGCGAATGCCTTTATGCGCAATAGATTAAGGTGTTATCCGCGTTAATCTATTGCGGTTTTTAGGTTTAATTGTCACACTTTTCGCAATAACATTTTTCATGCTTATAGGGTTTTTGGTGAGAGAAATCTTCTGCTTCTTTTTTCGTGTGTTTTTAATCTGCTATATACTTCTTATAATCACTGGCTGTGCTACTACCAGACATTCCAGTAAAACATTTTCTATTGAAAAATCCGATACTCTCAGTATCAATGCCAACACAGAAGAAACGCAGTACAATTCAGATGAAATTGACAGTATCGGCAATATAGCAGAGATGATCAATACTGCCAGAAATCTCTGTGAAGAGGGGAATTATATTGGAGCAGATTCCGTTTTAAAAATAGTTACCGAAAGCGTGGGGCTACTTAGTTCCGATTCTATCTCCTTTGAAGCCTTATTAAATGAAATCGTAGAGATTTACACCGAAATCATGCCTGAGGAGTATCAGGTTCCCGAAGAGATCATAACACTGGTCAACGAGCAAAAGATGTATAAAGCTCTGGATTCGATTAGTTTTACATCTGACAGCTCTTTCATGCAGAGTCTGCTCTGCGGAAAATCGACCTCTTATAATATGCCTGTAGTATGGAATGAAAGGGTTTTACGTGCTACCTTTTATTACCATACTAACCGCAAAACCACCATTGATCACTGGATTCCCAGAGCCAATCAATATCTGGGCCTCATGAAGAAAATCATTTCGGAGCACGGCCTCCCCGAGGACCTGGCATATCTTCCTCTGATAGAAAGCGGTTTCAGACCTAAAGCCTATTCACACGCTCATGCTTCAGGGATCTGGCAGTTTATCCCATCCACTGGTAAAATTTATGGATTGAGAAATAATTACTGGTTGGATGAGAGACGTGATCCGTTGAAATCGACTGTTGCCGCAGCCCGCTACTTTAAAAAATTATATGAAGTGTTTAATGACTGGCATCTGGCCCTTGCTGCCTATAATTGTGGTGAAGGCGGACTAAACAGAGCGATTAACCGAAGTAACAGCAGAAATTACTGGGATCTGGACCTGCCCCGCGAGACGATGAACTATGTTCCGCTTTTTCTTGCAGCACTTACCATAGCGAAAAACACCTCCTGTTTCAATCTGGACAATCCTTCTGATACTGCTCTTTTTTTATTTGATACCGTTTGGATAAGCGAATGTCTAGACTTGAGAGATATTGCGGAAGGTACCGGCATTAATTACGACACTTTGCGCCAATTAAATCCTCATATTCTTCATTGGTGTACTCCACCGGACATGAGAGATGTTCTTCTCTATCTTCCCAGTGGCTATTCTCAGGCTTTTAAAGATTTTTATGCATCCATTCCAGACTCCAAAAAAGTTAAATGGTACAGATATAAGATACAAAGAGGGGATAATATTGGCAGTATAGCCAGACGTTTCAAGATCCCAGAAGAGCCAATCAGATCCATAAACCGATTGAAGAATAATAAAATCATAGCTGGTAAACATCTTTTTATTCCCATACCTGTGAACAGGACCAGTCCTGGTGAGGAAGTTAATGAACCGATAGTTAAAAAGCAGATACCTTCAGAAGATCCTCTGATAAATAATGGGCAGAAAATTGTCTACCAGGTCAAAGCCGGAGATTCGGTTTGGAAAATTTCGGAACTTTTCGGGGTCTCTCCAGATCAGATCTGCGGATGGAACAAACTGAGTAATGATGCCGCGATACGAGTCGGTCAGTTATTAACTATTTACCAGTACCCGGCCAGCTCACCGGAAAAAAAGAGTCAAAAGGCTGCACTTTCTGAAGAGCATATGGAATACAGGGTTCAAACTGGCGATACACCTTCCTCTATTGCCCGTAAATTCGCTATGAGTACTGATGAACTGATTCTACTAAATGAGCTGGACACTAAAAACCCGGTAATTTATACAGACGGTATCCTTATCGTAAAAAAAAGAGTGGATTCAGTTTCTCAGAGTAAACCTGTTCCTCAAAAGCCATCGGCAAACAACACAGTACTGAAATATCAAGTATCTGCAGGAGAAACGCTCTTTGGGATTGCCCGGATTTTCTCTGTTTCGGTTCAGGAGCTTCGAAGTCTGAATAATCTTTCCGAAACATCTGTTATCAAGGCTGGAGATACTCTGTTAATCCCATCCAGTTCTTTAATAAAATCATCCAATCTGGAATCCTCTGTAGTATTTTATGAAGTCAAACCGGGGGATAATCTCTGGAGAATAGCAAACTCATTTGGTATTTCAGTACAGAATCTATATAAGCATAATAATTTGAAATCCGATTCGGTATTGATGCCAGGGGATATCATAAAAGTCGTTCGAGCAGGTGAGATGTGAAAAAGTTTCAACGCATTCTGATAATAATAATACTGTTATTGCCGATTATTATGGGTCTGGTGTTTTTAGCTGGAGCTCCTGCCAGGATTACCCCATCTGCTTCATTTAAAAAACTGGGTTTGGTACGAATCGAGGGTGTTATTTACAACTCTGAGAGTATTATTAAACAGTTAAACGCATTCCGAACCGATAAGAGTATTGCTGGAATTTTAGTAAAAATAAACTCGCCCGGCGGGGCAACTGCTCCATCACAGGAGATTTACAAAGAGATTTTACGCATAAAGGAAGAGAATAAGCCACTGGTTGTGAGTATGGGAGATCTGGCTGCTTCCGGAGGCTATTATGTTGCAAGTCCTGCAAGATGCATTTTTGCTGATCCTGGCACCTTGACCGGGAGTATCGGGGTGATTCTAACCGTTCCCATATACAAAGATCTGGCTAATAAAATAGGTATTCAGATGAATATTTTGAAAGCTGGTGAATTCAAGGATATCGCAAATAATTACCGGGTGATGACCGATGGTGAAAAACAAATTCTTCAATCCCTTCTTGATGATACACACGATCAGTTTATTGACGATGTAGCCAAAGCCAGAGGAATTGATCGGGATTCAATTAAGAATCTCGCAGATGGCCGAATCTTTACCGGCAGACAGGCACAGGCATTGGGTTTGATTGATTCTCTGGGAGGATACCTGGATGCTCTCTCCTATTTGCGTAAAATTACCGGTTCCGGACCAAATACGCGTATCATTGAAAAATCGGAGAAATTTTCAAACATCAGGGAATGGTTGCTGGAATCAACGATCAGGATCTTTCCCCAGTTATACACCTATTTTGCTCCATACCGTACCAGTTTTTTAATGTGCTTCGAATGATTTTTCTTTAAAGGTGTCTAATTCTGCAAAAAAAGCAAATTACACTGGCCAAATATGGTTGTCAGGAATAATATTAAGTGTTGCAAAATTAAGGTAAATAACCTGTTACCGTACCGTCATATACTTATACCTTGTAAGGAGGAATCATGAGCATTCAGAATCTTTTGGACGAAGTGGAAGTTCTCAAGCAGGAATACGAAAAATTTGAACGTGGTAATAAGTCTGCTGGTACCCGTGCACGTAAAAGTTTACAAAATATCAAAAAAATTGCTCAGGACCTTCGTGTGGCGATTCAGGATTCCAAAAAAAGTGAAACTCAAGCAGAATAAAACCATATTGAATGGTTTAAGATAAGGGGATTAAATTCCCCTTTTTCTTTTATACAATAATTTTTGTGCCTGCCCGTATTATAAACCCTTGTACTCTGATTAATCCTTTATATGTAATGAAAACAGTTAATTAAAATAACCATTTCAACCTATCATCTAAATCAATAATGGTGGTACAGTATGAGTCCTACTAATGGTACAACAATGTTGGAGGTTTCAAACCTTCACAAAAAGTTCGGGTTATTCAGTGCCGTCAAAAACCTGAGCTTTCAAATCCGGAAAGGCGAAATTTTCGGATTTCTGGGTCCAAATGGTGCTGGTAAAACGACCACAATGCGTATGGTAACCTGCTACATTCCTCCATCTTCAGGATCTATCCGGGTTGCTGGACTGGATCCATCTGTTTCCAGTTTGGAGGTTCGTAGAAAAATCGGTTATCTTCCAGAGCACAATCCCCTGTACAACGATATGACCGTATTGGAATATCTCCGGTTTGTCGGGGAGATCCGGGGAATTAAAGGTAGCCATCTGCAGAGTCGGATTGATGAATTATTCCACGTCTGCAGTATAGGAAAAATGTCCGGTCGCCTTATCGGCAACCTCTCCAAAGGATATCGACAGAGGGTAGGTCTGGCCCAGGCATTGATGCACAATCCGGATTTGTTGATCTTAGATGAACCCATGTCAGGTCTGGATCCTAACCAGATTATTGAGATTCGTAATCTGATTAAGAATCTGGGTCGGGAGAAAACCGTCGTCTACTGTTCTCACATCCTCTCAGAAGTTAAAGCAACATGTGACCGTATACTTATCATCAATGATGGACAGATGGTCGCCAGTGGCACTCCAGATGAACTGGTAAATAATGCCGGTAAAGGTAATCGATACCAGGTGCGTATCAGGGGTGACCGCTACGAGATAGAAAACAAACTCTCATCCATTTCCGGAGCCACAGGTGTTAATATCCTGGCAGTAGCATCTGATTGGGTAACAGCCGAAGTGATGGCCTCTCAGGAGGATATCGGAGAAGCAATTTTTAAGGCTGTTGTTGAAAACGGGATGAGTCTTGCAGAGCTTAAACGCGAATCTGCAAGCTTTGAGGAAGTCTTCACACAACTGACAAGGAAATAATCATGGACAACATAATGACCATATTCAAAAAAGAATTCAAAACATTCTTCATCTCCCCTATCGCCTACATTTTTATTGTGGTTTACCTGGTTGTCACAAACTTTCTGTTTTTTCAAAGTTTCTTTCTGATAAACCAGGCGGAAATGAGAAGCTATTTCAGTATATTACCCTGGATATTTCTACTCTTTGTTCCTGCTATTACTATGCGAAGCTGGGCTGAGGAGAAAAAGCTTAAAACACTGGAACTTCTATTAACCTGGCCAATAAGTGATTTACAGGTAGTCGCTGGTAAATTCCTGGCGTCTTTCTGTTTCCTTGCAATCACTATCCTTCTCTCGATCTCTGTACCGATTACCATTTCTTTACTGGGCTCACCTGATCCCGGACCAATTATCGGCGGTTACATCGGAGCATTACTGATGGGAGCTGCATATCTGGCTATCGGACTCTGGATCTCCTCCATTACAGAGAACCAAATCGTGGCCTTTATTCTTGGGGTGGTGATTACATTTGCTCTCTTTATAGTGGGCAATCCATTTGTCACAATGGCTGCCCCCTCCATGCTGGTACCGGTACTTAATTATATCGGACTGGGAAATCATTTCCAAAGCATCGAAAGAGGGGTAATAGATACCAGAGACATCTTGTATTATTTCTCGGTAATCGGCTTTTTTCTCTTTCTTAATGTACAAACACTTGGAAGCAGGAAATGGGAGTAAACCTATTCTGGAATGGAATTAAATATGGAAGCAAAAAAGATTAAAAATCGCTCTGAAACTCTGATTTTCATACTTGCGATTCTGGGCATACTGGTAGTAGTAAACTACTTCGGAGTTCGCATGTTTACCAGACTCGATATGACAGAGGGCAAGGAGTACAGTATCTCTCCTGCCACAAAAAAAATCCTTAAAAAACTGGATGACATTGTCACTATCAAAGTTTTCTTCTCTGAAAACTTACCTCCACATGTCAGCAAAACAGTAACAGATGTAAAAGATATCCTTTCTGAATACAGCGCTTATGCAGGGAAAAATCTCAGAATCTCCTGGGAAGATCCTGAAAAAAGTGAGGAAGCAAAGAATCTTGCTCGCTCATTAGGGATCCCCGAGGTACAACTTCAGACTTTCGAGAAAGACAAGATTCAGGCAATCAAGGCATATCTTGGAATCGGAATTCTTTATGCCGACAAAAAAGAATCGATTCCGGTTGTACAGAATCTTCAGAATCTGGAATATGATCTCACCATGGCTATTATGAAAGTATCCAGATCATCAGTACCTAAAGTTGCGGTTCTCAAAACTGATACCTTCCCTTCCTTACCGCCGTATATGCGTTCACAAATGCCAAATAATCCTGAATCTATGGAAGAAAAACTGTCAAAAGTGCTGGAACAACTGCGTGCTAATTATGATGTCAGCACAGTCGATCTCTCCAAAGGCACTCCAATTGACTCCACAATCAAGACTCTGATCATTCCCGGTGGAGAATCAATGACTGAACGTAAGCTCTTTGAGATCGACCAGTTCTTCATGAAAGGTGGAAACCTTATAGTTCTGGCAGATGCCGTCACGGTCAATCTGCAATATGGCGCCTTTGCAACACCCTCCGAATCCAAGCTTCTTGATCTGTTAGAATTCTATGGAGTAAGAGTAGAGAAAAATCTTATACTTGACGCTTCCTGTTCACAGGTTAGCATTCCTCAACAGGTTGGTCCATTTACCATGAATGTGGCGGTTCCCTACCCCTATTTTGTCAGGCTGGGAGCAGATGGCTTCAAAAAAGAGGTCACCGCAGTTTCAACTCTCTCAGATGTAATCTTCCCCTGGGCAAGCAGCCTGACGCTTCTGGTCGACCACCAGAAATCGGACTCCACAGGTGCTGCCTCATCATCTCAGGATAGTGTAAAAGCTACTGTTCTCGCTCAATCATCTGCAAAGAGCTGGGCTGTATCCGATCGTTTCGATCTCAATCCACAGCAACAGTGGGCTCCTGCAAAAGACAATCTCAAGCAGTATAATCTTGCCGCTTATCTTAACGGTAATTTTAAAAGCTATTTTGCAGGTAAATCTGTACCTCCTGTGAAATCAGAGACAGGCGACACCTTGAGTCAGATCAGTCTCAAGCAAGATGCCAGCGATGCCAATAGGGAGATAATTCCATCCAATACAAATGGGCATCTAGTAGTCATCGGTGATGCGGATTTCATTTCCGGGCAAAATGCCTCAGCTCCAGGCAATATCACATTGTTAATGAACCTGGTTGACTGGTTGTCTCTTGATGATAATCTGATCTCTATCCGTTCACGCACACTCAAGGATAGAACAATCGAATCCGACCTTCTTAAGAAAGAATCAAAGGCACCTAATTTTATTCGTCTGGTGAATGTGGTAGGTATGCCATTACTTGTGGCAATTGCCGGCCTTTTGATTTTCCTCAACAGAAGAGAACATGTTCCGGTAACTGTAGCAACTAATAATAAAACGGAGAATACAGGCAAATGAAAGGAAATAAATTATTCTACGCAGTTATTATTCTGGTTATAGCCGTATTAACTATTATAATAAGTGAAAATCTAAGTAATAAATCACCTTCTGAGAGTGAGAAAAAATTCTTTCCCAATCTGACGGAGTCTTCGATTTCCGCGATCTCAATAAAGGACTCTAATGATTCTGTCAGGATTCGCCGAAAAGGTGATATCTGGGTTGTTGACGCATACCAGGCAGCATCGACCTCTTCCACCTTACCAATGGAAAGCGACTCGTCCAAACCTGCTGCCAACAGCAAAATCTATCAGGCTGACAGTGCATCCATAAGCTCTGTTTTGGAAAAAGTCCTGAAGATGGAAAAGGGGGTATTGATCTCTGACAACCAGGAAAAACAGTCTATCTTTGAAGTGGATAGCGTTAAAGGAACACTGGTGGAACTTTGGGATGCAACCGGAAAAGCCATCGGATCATTCCGCATCGGTAAAAATGGTGCAGACTGGAGCAGTAACTATGTTCGGATGACCGGCTCCAATTCTGTTTATATGGTAGGCGGTTCTATTCGTTATTCCTTCTTCTCCGACCACAAAAGATGGAGGGACAAGACTATCACCAAATTCGATAAATCCACGGTCAAAAGGATTTCTCTGATCAGAAAAGATGGTGTCTCTGTTGCCATCGCCAAAGCTGACACTGGTAATTCCTGGAATATAGTGGAACCTATCCAGTCTGTTGCTAAAACCGATCAGATCGATGAAATCCTTAATACCACTTACCGGTTTAATGCTTCCGATTTCGATGAGTCAAATGCCAGCGATTCTGCGATGGGATTTACTCAGCCTGAACTGACTGTGGTAATAAGTTTTCCAAACGATGCCACCAAAAAGATTATCTTCGGATCCAAAGATGAAAACAACAGATATCGTGTTCGTACCGATGGAAAGGAACATGTATTCCTGGTCAGCGACTACGATTTTGACAAGTTGAACAAGGATCTGGAAAAGTTGACTGGCAAAGAGGCTTCTAAAGACACTTCTGAAGTCTCAAAAGGAAAAAAGGCCGATTCTAAAGCCAAAAAAAAGAAGTAATAAGGCGCTTTTTTTGAACCAAAACAGACAGGCCTGTACTTCAGTACAGGCTTTTTTATTTTCTAATGAATCTTTTTTATAAGAATAAAAAAACAGATAGTAAAGTACAGATGTAGCCCATGAATAAAATTAATCTCCAAAAATTGGGATATGATGAATGGATAGGCAGCGTAGATAACCAACTTATCGAAGGTGAATTCTCTCCAGCCAGAGTGATCGAAGTAAACAAAAACAGCTTTGTGATTTCAGACGGCATTCATGAAATGCCTGCTGAATTATCTGGTAAATTTCTCTTCGATACCGAAAAGCCTCTGGATTTTCCCACAGCTGGTGATTGGATCGCAATGCAGGCACTTGACAATTATACGCATGCAATAATCCATAAGGTATTACCCCGAAAAACCCTGTTGAAACGTAAAGAACCTGGTAATCGCATAGATTTTCAACTCATTGCAGCCAATATTGATTTCGGTCTGGTAGTACAATCAGCAGAACACCCCAATTTCAATCTGCTCGACAGGTTTATTGTAATGCTTAATGATAGTAGAATCGAACCTATCATTGTTTTCAGCAAAACCGACCTTTTATCCTCTTTAGAGTTGGAGGCTTTGAAAAAAGATCTATTAAAAAGCAGGAATCATTTTCTTCTTATTAGCAATGTGGCAGAAGGAGGAGTGAAAGCATTATCGGACAACCTCCTGCCAGGTAAAACTTATTGCTTACTGGGGCAGTCCGGGGTAGGAAAAACCTCGCTTCTAAACAGTCTACTTGGTACAGATAAGTTCAGGGTAAATGAAGTGAGAGAAAAGGATGGAAAGGGTAAACACACTACTGTCAGGCGACAACTCATATGTCTTGATTCAGGCAGCATTTTCATCGATACCCCAGGTATGAGAGAACTCGGGAATTTCGAAATTGAAGATGGCTTGGACCTGACATTTGATGATCTTTCAGAATATGCTTCAAGATGTCGATTCAGAAATTGCACACATACACACGAAGAGGGTTGCGCAATAATCGAAGCGGTTGAAAAAGGAGATATCGAAGAAGACAGGTTCAGAAACTATCTCAAAATGAAAAAAGAGTCGGCCTATTATGCGATGTCCTATCATGAAAAACGGAAAAAAGAAAAATCATTCGGTAAAATTATGAAAAACTACAAAAAATTTTGGAATAAAAGATAATCAAACCGTATAGTAAATTAATTACTCTACCTTGAATAGTTATACTGGAATACAGGAATAATCCATAACACAAGGGACTCCATTATATTATAACAACCAATTCCTTACAATAATATTCTCATTGAGACATTAATGACATCAAACACCCTTAGAGTGTTATACTCATAAGAACCATCCAGTGAAAATCTTTTTACATTCACACCCAATCCCCCGGTGATCTTCCATGGACTCTCAATTGTAGTCTGGACCTCTTTTTGTAACCCTGCCCTTAAAAGAAAGTAGCGGAAAATCTCCTGCTCAACTCCACCTGCCATTTTCCAGTTCTGTTCTTTAGTAATAGGAATCCCTCCCTCAGCAATGAGAAACGTTTTGTATCCTGCCCTAAATGTGCCTCCCATCAGCAAAGATGCTGCATTGGCCTGATAATAAGTAGCTCCGGTGGAGACATTTTTCCATCTGGAGATTACCGGTATATCTTTAAGAAGTAATCCATATCTTATACGTTCTGATAATTCCCAGAGTAAACCCATATCAATTCCTGCTCCAAAGGAACTGGCGCTGGGAGAATCTGCCATTTTACCTTTCACTCTATTACTTGCCAGTTTAAAATTTATACCCAAAGAAAAGGGTCGGATAAAGTCTGGAATATGAGTGAATTTATAGGCAACAGATGTAACAAAATATAGTTCAGTAAGCATATGGTCTTTATCGGAACTATAAAGCAGTCCCTGTCCGAATCCGATCTCCCGCGTAGCCTTATTTACGTATGTAGCAGCGATATTATCGACACCGAAGCGATATTGATAAGCCAGAACAGCTTCAGGCCCGCTTACCCAAGCCATACCTGCAGGATTATAAAATACCCCATATGCGTCATCAGATGCAGCCACATAAGCATTGGCGAGGGAAGCAGGACGGGCAAACAAAGGAATCTGATCTGCCAGCGATGATATTCCTGCAAGATTTTCATCTTTATATTCTGCATACAGCTCATGCGCACCACTGTGGTCTGCAAAATAATTAATCAATCCATAAATCAGACCAACGCCCATGACACCTGCAGTTGACATCAGAAACTTTTTCTCATTGTGTACCCTGGGACCGTGGTAAATAGAAACATTCGAAGAATCATCCCTGGTATTTCCATGCAACCTGGCAACAGCCGTTCCAATAATTTCAGGCAAACTGACTCCCGGAGCCCCTTCGATGCTTACTGATTCGATTTTCTGTTTCATAACCACATCAATCAGAGTCAATTGCAACCCGAACCGGTTATCATCAAAATCGATACTCCCGTAAAGCATACGATCCATTCCTGCCGCGCTTCCGATGTCGATTACGCACCGAGGATCACGGCAATGTTCTGGAAATTCAACATTGATTTTATTTAATTGCTGTTCCAGAATATTCTGTGTACAAATCACATAAAAGCCCACATTTTCAATACACTTTGTCATCTCCTGATAAGCTTGTTCTTTAAACTTGTTGGAATCACCATAGGATTCCGGATATAGTATTCCAATGCTCACTTTACCGCTATCGGAACCAAATGCAATCGTATGAACAATCAAAAGTGCAATCAGTGTTGCTGTTATTGAAAACCCTCTCACAGAATCCTCCACCTTTATTTTCCTGTTATCATCTTATCAGCACTATCTGTTTCATATAGCGTTGCTCTTTGTTATTTGAATCTTTTGCAGAAACAACCACAAAGTACCGTCCATTTCTGCACATCTTCTCGCCTTTCTCTGAGATAATATTTCCTGGTTGAGTCCACACCAGTTCTTTGTTGGTCGTACGACCATCCCACCAGAGCTGATAGGGGTATTGATTTGCATTTTGAATCTGCATGGCCCATATCGGTTCACCAGTAAGCGTGTAAATTCTCACTTTTACATCTTTAAGTGGCGGCCGGTCGGTTTCTACTTTAAAAGAGATACAGGTACCAAACCTTTTCTCTTCAGGACTGATTGATCTTGGCCATACGTAAGGAGAGAATGGGTTAGGTGAAACATCAAGATATCCTCCCCTGGTGGGTCCTGCAACAATAGAATATTGAGAAAAATGAGACAAGGCAGCACTTATCTTTTTGCCATCAGAACTGACTTTTGAGTTCATTAATGGTTCCCATCTCAAGCTATCGGTATTCCAGCAGGCTATAGCAATCTCTCTTGCTTTTCCACTTACCTCTTTCTGGAGCTCCTGAGGAATATCCAGAATCAGATTTATACTGTCTGCAGTTGATTCTTTAAACAAAACTCCCTGGGATTCTGTTATCGAGAAAGCTGTAGAATCAATAGTTTTCATCTGCCCGGTTCCCCGCCTTATCATGTTGGTCAATACTTGTGTTTCGATTGCCAATAACCCTGTTTCACCTGAAGAAACCACAGCAGCCGGAAACACAATAGAACAACCACGTAAATTAGATGCAGTATCTGGCTTTTCTTTTTGGCTTATTAAGAATCTGACCGGAAGTCCCGGATTTTTCGAGTCACCATTGTAATACTCGGTTCTTATAGAAGATATCTCTGCAAATATTCTTACAGTTCCACAAAAGTTTTTACTTGGTGTAAATACCCCATCAGATGTCATCGAACCGGCCGTTTCTGGTAAGAGAGACCATTTGGGAACGACATTCAATAATGTTCCGTTTTTATCACGTCCGACAGCCCTGAACTCTGCCTTGTCCAGTCCTGATGTGGTAAGCGGATTTGAACCACCGGCATCAATTCGTAATACCTCTAAATTTTCCAGATTACTTCCGGAAACCCTGAAAATAATGGACACTGAACTTAGATTTCCTGCAACGTTTATCTTTGATGTATCAATTGTAGCAGTAAGGGTAACCGGAATTGAAAATGCCCGTGCTTTCCCAGTTGTAACTGTAACAGTCGTACCGGTATTTGAACTCAAAACGCAACCCTGAGGATCAGTTATTTTCCAGGTTATAGCCTGCCCGTTCAAACTTTTGTATGGCAGAAATGCAGAGCTGTAATACCCTTTAAAGGAAAACTGCATAGAGTAAGAAGATGGCAATAACAGAGTATCGTCATCAGCAGGTTGTATCTCTATTTTTGTCAATGTTGAAGTATCTGGCAAAACGAATGTTTTATATACTTCTTTCTGGTAGCCATAAATATCTGATTTACGCCATGCCTTGAAATAGTATTGCATTGTACTGCCATCTCTGGTAGGACTTATGCTGAACTGATATACAGTATCACTCCTGTTAACAAGCACACTTCTATAATTGCTACCCATAGCATCTTTATAGAAAATAACAGCAGAATCCATGGTTACCGCTGATCGCAAAGAAAGAGTCACTTTACCTTCTACCGGAGTAACAGTATCTTTCCTGGAATGAATCACATTCATTGCTACAGTATCGGTATACGCAGTAAACTCATCATTAACAATGAATTTGTGATAAGCAAGATCAACAAAGGAGTCACTCTTGGCATCAATATTAATCACATAATGCCCGGAACCTGCGTTTAACAGTGAATCCTGTACAGAAATTGTCTTCAGCATTGGTGACTGAACCTTTACCACTCCGTTAAATTTTTCTGGGGTGACAAACCATTTTATCTTTTTTGAACCGGGTTTCATGTAAATAGCAGTCTGTGAGGGCATAGCCATTCCATCCGAAACGACAACAGTATCCGGTCCCGCAATACTGTCAAGTACGAATCCGTCCTTACCAGCATTGATCGAATATGTTCCATCAGGAATATTCCTTATTTCAAACTTTCCATCAGATAATGATTTCGAAGATATAATGCTGCCTGTACCGGACCCGTTAACCAGATTTATCAGTACATTTGATGGAGAAGAACAAAAGACAGTACCGCTGATCATTCCAAGACTTCGTATAGTGTCATTGAACGTTAAGGTTGTTTTATGCTCGGTGGAAAGAGTGCAAGGTTTATCTTTAGTAGCATAACCTGCAGCAGTACTCTTAACAACGTACAGTTTGCTGCCCTGAAGACCGATACGAAAATCTCCATAAGTCGCATCAGTATTACAGGAAAATGTATCCTTGGATTCTACATCAATAAATTTAACGACAGCACCGGTAACCGGTGCAATGACATTCCTGTCACCTACCCATTTTTTCCCAAATACATATCCGCTGACAAGAGATGCTCCTGCATTTAAAGTAACAGAAATGTTCTTTGAACTGACTACATCAGTTGTACTTTGGAAAGATGTAAAACCGGTTTTTGATGCAGCAATGGTATATCTGCCCGGTTCAACAAAAAATGAGAAAGTTCCGTTCTGAGATGTAGCCGGGATCTCTTCTATGACTCTGCCATCAAAAAGAAGTGTCACCTTTGCACCTAAAACAGGTACTCCTGAAGCATTTTTTACAGTGCCGGATAAGGTTACTGGATTTCTTGACATGGTAATGGTATTAAACCTAACATTCTCACCATCATTTACAGTCACTTTTTCCGGCAACACACTCTTATACCCATTTTTTTGAGCACTTATCAGCCAATCCGCCCCATAGCATTTAAAAACAAAATTCCCCAGTGCGTCAGTCTGAGTAGATAGTGAATCACCTAAATCCGAAATACCATTTATGGTAACCAGATTAATCCCTTTTCCGGATTGATCGACAACTTTACCGTAAATGGTTGCCTGCGGTCTGGTAAGTATAAAATTGACTTCTGTAATACGATTACTGCTTACTGATACAGTCCTCGTCTGACTCTCAAACTCGGTTTTAATGGCGGTTATCCGATAAGTTCCTACAGGACGTTCTCTTGAGAGATAACCATCGGCATCGGTATAAAAAAACAGCGGAGCCTCCATCGATCCATCCAGCACCTCAAACTGCATCTTAACAAGTCCTATATTGCTTTTTGTAACCAGGTCATTATTTGAAATCTGTTCCTGTGTTCTGATCACAAGCGTACCTGTAGGAACTTCATATCTGAACCCTACCGTATCGCCAGCAGTACCTGCGCCTTTTTGATCAGTAACAATAACCCTCCATGAATAATTATTGGTAGTAAAAACCGATTTTGCATTGACCTCAATGCTCATCGTTTCGGCAGAATTGAGCGCCATCACTTCTGTCTGCCAGACGACAACCTGAGCTTTAATTCCTTCGTACTCCTGGGTGGTATAAGCATACAGTTTGTATGTATTTGCTTTTTCATCCAGGTTAGTCCATTTGAATTGTATAACCGAATCAGTCACAGAATTAAAGGTGCCACCTTTTGGGAAAAGACACACCGGTTTCTTAAGTGGAATGCCTTCAACTATGAAATTTCCAGGTATATCATAACGTGTAGAAGAAAACGCCAGATGATTTCCATAATTATTAAGAACTACCCATGAATATTGTTTTCCGGGTGATAAAGGTGGCGGCTCTGCGGTTATCGTTCCGGAAGGGTCGGGTGCACCATATACGATCTGTGTATTGGGGGTAATTGCCTGCCACACTATACTAAGGCCTTTAAGATCAATTTTTCCGCCTTCTTCACTGTTGACTTTTATTAAATCGTCTGAAAGAATTACATGATAATAAGGGACTCCAGAGTTTGCATTCCATTGAAAAGTCGGTGTAAGGCTGTTGGTTTTTCCATTGGGGCTATTGATTTTTACAGCATTTGGATTCTCAATAATTATTTGAATTTCATTTGAAATAAACGTCTTTCCATTTACCTTATATGCCACCACAGTGTAGAACACTCCTGTGCCCATTTTAGGTTGTGCGGATGCTCTGAAAGCTATTCCCCTCATAGGAACAGAAGCGCTTGATGGTGGGAAATATCTGTTATTCAAAGAGTCGGCTTCAAATACAATTACTGAATCTTTATAATTGCTTATGTCGCTTCCCCCGGGAGATTTGCTGAAGTAAATAACACCCGAATCAGGGGAGAGATAACCGGTTCTGGATGTTCCCGTCCATTTTACCCATATCAGCGAGTCAGCTGAAATAACTCCGACTGGGGCATCAATAATGATATAATCGTTACTCTGTTGCGCAAAGGTAACCATCATGCTGAAAACAATCAATAGCCCTGAATATATTCGCATCATCACTCACTATCCTTTCAAGATTCTTTCCACCAATTAAAATCTGTATACTATGCCTGTTTTAAAGGCTGGTAACGGTAACACATCAAGCTCCAGATGAAGCTGCATTTTAGATCCAATTGTGGACCCGAAATTTACTACCGGTATCATGGCAGATTTACCCATGTGCATATATGGCATTTTGCTTCCTATGAGGTGGGTCTGATCTTCATATCTGAAATCAATCCCAAATATCCCAATATTCAAAAATGCCTTATATACGTTGCACTGCAGCATGATTATATGATCCACCGTAGTCCCGAAATCAATTATCAGTGAATCGTTTTTACTTAAAGCTGAATTCTCTGACTCTATTGACAATTGTTCTTTTCTGATTTTATCCAGCCGAAATTCAATGTCACCAAATATTTTGGTATAAGAGAGGGTAAAATATCCAGGGAGAAGGTCAAATGATATAGTAAGTCCGGTGGGCATTTTCCAGCGTAAATCTGGTTCACTGCCATCCGCATTTTTGGTAGTAAAAGAGATACTGTCAATGTCATTTGCGGTCATTCTGTTCACAAATTCATCATCTGTGAAAAGGTCAGGGTCTTTGAAATCATATCTGGATTCGAATGTTTCCGGATCGATGAAGAATGGAACAGAATATCTGGCCGAAAAGCTGCCTTTTGCTTTGGTTGACAATCCGAATCTGGATACCAGAGAGAATCTCCAGGCCCTCAAACCTATTGTAGGGCTCCATACTTCTGCTTCATAGTGACCCAGGGCATACCCTGATACTTTGCTGGCAGGGTAGTCCAGTTCTCTTTCGATGGCAATTTTCTCATCATCATTTTTATAGTTAAGTTTACCTAACATATCAACATCTATTTTTCCTCTCAGATCCATGAGAAAAGTGTGGCGATGAAGATTGAGTGCCATTGTAATGTATCTGTTAATGCGGTATGCATATCCAAAGGTCATTGTCTCCCAGGACATTGATATATTTACTGGAACACTGATTGTGCCACGCATCAGAAAATTCACACCTTCAGCTAACGAATCAGGACTGATATAAACATTGGGGTTACCTAATGCATTGCTGTAATTGAGGTTAAAATTCTGAGTGTTAGAGAAACTGGCTACTCCACCCAGCATGGGAACATCTACCTGTATTGTCAGATTAGGATTCTGCCTGGCACTTCCCTTCGGCTTGAAATCTTTTCCGTTCGAAATAAGAGTGCTGTCTGAAAAAACCGAATCTATTGCAGGGTCAATATACTGAATAAAATCGCGTAAATTTACACTGTGTGATATTGGTATGTTAAATCCCAGATATCCTCTTGGGTATTCGAATGATACTGAAGTAGGATCCCGAAGAAAATCATAATTAAATCCAATTGACAATTTGGCACTGAAATCTGGAAGCTTGATATCTGCTCCCAGATCATCAATATCGATTTTTTCTGCTGCATGTAATTTAAACAATAAACATGCGACTACAGTATAAACTGCCAGTATCCGCATGGAGTTCACTCCTTCTGATTATCATTCCTGTGGTAACTTCTGTATCTTTTGTAACTGAGCAGATTGCCTGAAGAACTGATGTGAATTGCATAATATCCCAAAAGTCTGTCCTGCAGAAATACTCAGAATAGTAAATTTGCCTTACTAAGCAAATCACAGCAATTAAAAGAACAGAGAAATTATAGTACCAGTTTATTTGTCCATAGGTTATGCACTTCTACAATACGCAACCTGATGGTAGTGTTATTATATTCCTTCAGACCGGAAGTTGTCAATATTGATTTATGTTTATCACTTGTGATGACCTGCAGGTTTACGTAATCAATAAATCAATATTAATGAATAGCAGCTAATGGAAAATTGAAAATGATTAATTTAGATAGGTTTAATTCAGCAATTTACCATTGGGAAAACATATTGCGGAAATATTTACTTTAAAAAAAGAAGCAGGATAATCTACCAGACCAGCCCATCCAGTAGACATCTCAACTTTTAATGTGTTATTATGCAGAAAAGCCGCATTCAGCAGAAACGAATTTATACTGTAGTTTTTTCTAGCAGAGAATCCGCGATAGATTTCTTTAGCTCACTTGAGTACTTAAATAATGGGACCACTCTTCTCAAAAGCGGAACAACTTCTCCGGTTTTGGGATTTCTTGCAGGACGAGGCTTTCTGACTTTGGTATAAAAGGTTCCAAACCCACGGATCTCAATATTCTTACCGGCTTCTAATGAAGTAGCTATTGTCTCCAGAAGCTCTTCTATTACAATTTTTGTGTCCGCCTGAGTCAGTCCAGTATATCTGGAAACATCTGCTATTAAATCATGTTTTGTTGTATTTGCCACATAACCCCCCTGAATGAACACTGATTTGTAATAATATTGAATGATATTCGGTTAAAGTCAAGTCATTTTGTTATATTCTCATTATAACTACCTGAATAGGAAAAAAACAACTTAAATCCGTATTTCCACGATTCCTGAAGAATCTTTTTGTAGTTAAAACCATGATCATTGAATGTAGGAATTATGGAGATGCACTCTCTGAAAGAGCTCCTAAAGCATTGATCTGAATAAGTGTTCATAACTGCCTCACGATTTTCTCTGATCAAGGATTTATCGATTAATTCAGAATCAATTACTTCCCTCCACCCCGGAAACATTTTCCTAAATAATATACTTATTTTCTGCTTAGCAGTCTCTTCAGCAAGAATTTTCCGTAGAACTCGTATCTGTGTTTCTGTGTCCAGAATGCCAAAATCTACAGTTTCATCCACAATAAGATATTTTTCTGCTTTTTCAGCACCACTTTCTCCAACAAACCTTGAATAACAATGGTAATATTTTTCCTTTAGAGATTTCCAGCATACCCATTCCAGAGGAACTGGGAAATGATCATATAACAGAGAGGAATTCATTCCTTGGGGATAAACAAATCCTGCAGGTCTCCTTGCCAAAACCGCCTTCTGGTATAACCAAGGTTCATATAATGCATAACCAAAACCTTCTGAAAGTGATGTAGAAAGTGCCAAATCACAGAACTTATAGAGATAAGGCACAGGATTGTCATCATACTCGCTTTTACCAGTTAAAAGTTTCCATGGCAATCGGGCTGTATTTATCACCACCCGTAACTTTGCTTCTCTTACCAGTTTTATCAGTTCCTCATAAAGTTTTCTATCCAAAGGAGTTCTTCCAGATGCCCCAAGCACAAGATTGGCACCCAGAAGAATGCAGGCGATTATTACTGCTTCCAGAACATTTTTTCGCCTTATTATGCGTGCAGGATAACAACATACCGGGCGTTGCCGATCAAATGTAAATCCATCTGAGAGAGCCAGTGTTTCAAGATACTCAAGAAAAACAGTACGATCTGCAATATTATCAGTATTAGTGTTGAATTGCAAAGGATTGGGTAAAAGGCTGACTGCAAATCCGGAATTTTTCAGAATTGAATAGACATGTGGGCCTGGCACCAGAAAATGAATCGGAGCTCCAAGCGCATAAAGATCTTCTCTGATATCAATACCAATTTTCTGGAGCCGGGCGATCTTTTCAATCATGTCGGTTCTTCCCTCTTCCGCAAGATCATGTAACACCCAGAAGAAACGGTACTTACAGGGATCTTTTTTACGTGCCAGTACTCTTAAGGCAGAGCTTAGGCAAGGATTTTTTGCCAGAGACATATTATGACAAAGGATAGCTGCAGGTAAGGGTATTTTTTCCAGAATAGAATCAATTTTTTTTACAAGTAAATCTCTGAGATAAAAAAACGATTCTTTATCTGTAAGGTCCTGATAATCACACTCAGTAATGTTAATGATTTTCAGATCAGAGTAATTCTGATACTGATCATGACTGCAGATAAGTGCATTGAAAGAACCGGGGCCATAGATAGCAGAAAATGCTTTTGAATAGCCGCAAATCACCTCCCGCACCCCCCCAACCCGGAAATGATAGTGTACCTGCAGAAGACTGGCTATTGAATAATCCATAATCTGATTCTATCAGGTCAGTTTCTTTTCTGTCGAGGATGAAAACTCCGGTGTACCTCACGCAGATACTCTCGATCCACATGCGTATAAATTTCTGTTGTAATGATATTGGCATGCCCTAACATCTCCTGTACCGTGCGTAAATCAGCACCGCCTTCCAGCAAATGAGTGGCAAACGAGTGACGAAAGGTGTGTGGAGAAACGTTCTTTTTTATTCCGGCAGCTTTTACATAGCTCTGAATGATTTTCCAGATACCCATGCGGCTTAGGGCCTTTCCCCTGGCATTGAGAAATATGGTACTGTCCGAATGAGGCTTAGCAAAAAGGTGGCGCTCAGACTTGTAATACTCTTTTATCCAGTGCAAAGCGATTTCACCGATAGGCACAATTCTCTCTTTAGCTCCTTTACCATATACCCTGACCAGCCCCTCATCCCAAAGTACCTGTTCTTCGGTACAAGACAAAAGTTCAGAGACACGCATTCCTGTTGCGTAGAGTGTTTCCAGCATCGCACGATCCCGAATACCACCTGTTTTGTTAATATCTATCACATTGATAATTCGCTCTATCTCCTCCACCAGTAATACTTCCGGAAGACTTCTGATCGATCTGGGACTCTCTAGCAGTTCAGTTGGGTCTTCAGTTATTTCCCCCTCTGATGCAATAAATGCGAAGTAACTTCGCATAGAAGAGATAGAGCGTTGAATCGAAGTAGGTGCGAACCCGATATCATAAAGAAGTTGAATGTATCTGGAAAGGATATCGGCTGAAATGGAGTTGACTTGTTCGATACGGTGCTGGTTCAAGAATGAGGCTAAACGTTGCAGATCATATCTGTAGGCTTCTGCAGTGTTTTCGCTGAGAGTCTTTTCCAGCCTTAAATAGGCAAGAAAAGTATCGATACAGGGTAATTCTATCATTTACATTTTATCACAGAAATGGATTGGTCTTCTTTTCACGTCCGATCGTTGTCCTGCCCATATGCCCTGGACATACGATTGTGTTCTCCGGTAATGTTAATAGTTTCGTTTTTATTCCCTCTATCAGTTTTCTCTGGTCACCACCAGCGAAATCAGTTCTGCCAACAGAACCGGCAAAAAGTACATCTCCACAGAAAAGATACTTTTCAATATGTAAAGCAATGCCACAGGGAGAGTGTCCCGGAACCTCAAATATATTTACCTCAAAACTACCGATTGTCATCTTTCCTTCGACTAAATCGATTGTGTTCCCATGATAAGTAAAGTTCTCCCCAATCAGATTTGACGAATTCAACTCGGCATCCTGGAGCATCTTTTTTTCCATGGGATGCACATAAACAGCAGCATCAGGAAAAATATCCAGAATTTCCGGTATTCCCATCGTATGATCGAAATGGGCATGAGTAATAACGATCGCTTCAACATCAAATGATTCTTTCTTTACCAGCTCTATTAATTTATCACATCCTGAAGAAGGATCTATAATAAAGCTTTTTTTATTTTCATTATACACCAGATAGGTATTGGTTTGAATAGGTCCGGTAATGAATTTCAACACTGTAAGTAGCATCACTTTTCTCCTTCAACTTTGTCCATCTCTAAAAGTGGTTCATCATAATCACCAATAAAGATCACCTCTGGCTCCAGAATTATTCCAAAAGAATTAAATACTTTAACTTGGATAAGTTTAATCAGCTTACGGACATCTGCAGCGGTTCCTTCTCCCCTGTTAACAATAAAATTTGCGTGTTTTGTGGATACCTCTACATCCCCAACTCTCAATCCCTTCAGCCCACACTTCTCTATCAGAGTGCCAGCATACTCTGCCGGAGGCCGCTTAAAGACACTTCCACAATTAGGATATTCCAGTGGTTGTTTAAGCTTTCTTTTCTGCAGGATTTCCTGGCGAAGAAAATGAAGTGTTTGCCTGGTACAACTTTTAGAAAACTTGAATGATGCAGATAAAACTACTGTTTCACTACCTTTCAGGCGACTTGTCCTATAACCGAAATTCAAATCCCTGGCATCATATTCAACAATCCTGTTTTGTATACAATCATAAATGCAAACCGATTGTAAAGTGTCGGAAATGGTCATATTGAATGCACCTGCATTCATAATAACCGCCCCTCCCACAGTTCCTGGAATTCCAGCAAGTTCTTCCATACCGCTAAATCCCTTATCAATTACCTGATTTATCAGAGTATTTAGTAGGGCACCACCCTCAGCCTGAACACAATCTGCATTCCACTTGATTTTAGAAAAGCTGCTGGAAAGATTAACCACTAATCCAGGCCAACCCGCATCACTGATAAGAACATTGGAGCCTTTACCTAAAACAAAAACAGGCAGATGTTTCTGTTGTGCAAAATTAATTGCAGCTATTATGTCAGACTGGGTTTGCGGCTCAACATAATAGAGAGCTTCTCCTCCAATACGAAAGGTAGTTTTATCTTTGAGTGATATATTTTCCAGAAATTCCATAGTGAATAAAATGATGTTATAACAAAAAAAGCGCAGGTGTACCAACAAAAAAGCCCGCATTGAGCGGGCTTGAAAATGGCGGACCGGACGAGGCTCGAACTCGCGACCTCTGGCTTGACAGGCCAGCGTTCTAACCGACTGAACTACCGGTCCGAAAATATCAATTTCAATGGGCGTTGTAGGAATCGAACCTACGACCACCTGCTTGTAAGGCAGGTACTCTATACCAGCTGAGCTAAACGCCCTATTTCTTTGGTGATTTGTCTTCTCCCTTTGCCAAAATGGCTACAGGAATCAGCACAAAATAAACCCCTATAAGAAGCAGCGGAGCAGCCGTTAATGAGACCGGATTATTCAAAGGTCCCTGCCCTAAAAGGAAAAATCCCAAAATAAGCAGCAAAAGACTGGCTATTAACAGCTTGTAATTTATAGATGAAAATAAATTCTGCATAGTAATCAGCTCCAAAGAATGATAAATATAAATGATATATCTAATATAGTCAATATGTTTCTGGTAACGTTTTTTATTTATTCTGCTGTTGAGTATCAGATTCTTTTATTTGCAGCCTCTCACGAGTACACCTGAGTGCCTCATTAAAAAGTTTGGCCAGATTTTGCATCTCATCACCCTGTCTTAAGCGAATCTCATCGGTATAAATGCCTTTTATAATGTTATTACATACTTTTTCGAATCTGTAAACCGGTCCGGCAACTTTATGAGAGAAGAATATAGTTAAAAGGACAATCTGAATCACAACCAGAAATACTCCTATTCCAAACACCCATAAAAGAGAACTCATCAGATTCTTCCGAAAATCGGGGTTACTGGAGAATGTACGAAGATATTTTTGAATACTGTCAAGCAAAGCTTCATAACTTTCAATAGTGGGCTGCTGCTGATCCTGTAACTGAAGAGAAATTTTGCTTTCAACATCATATTTGATAATTCGTACAGTGTTGTTAATAATTGCCTGAGAAGATAAATACAGGGTAAAAATCATAAACACCAGCAAAACAAGCATTGGAATCAGAAACGTTACCATATAACGGCCCTGAAATTTCTGATCAATGAAAAAGTGTTTTCTGGTAAAGTTATTTTGCTTTGACACCCTTATGCTCCTTTTCACGTGAGGGATATTCGATTCTGGAGTGAAATATTCCTTTTAATACAGGCATAAACCCTTCTACTATTTCATCCAGATCCCGTAAAGTGAGATCGCTTTGATCCAGCTGAGAAGTGATAAATTTTTCTTTTATGATTTTTTTCACTAACT
This sequence comes from uncultured Fibrobacter sp., assembly GCA_964472925.1. Taxonomy (GTDB): domain Bacteria; phylum Fibrobacterota; class Chitinivibrionia; order Chitinivibrionales; family Chitinispirillaceae; genus JAAYPC01. The sequence continues at coordinate 30,609 of CAYYNL010000006.1, forward strand.
CTTTTAATAATTCCGGTGAACTGCTTCCCAAACTTCTTGCAGCCGCTTCAACTGAATCTGCTAACATTATAATTGCGGCTTCCGGGGTCTGAGGAACCGGTCCGGGATACCTGAAATCCTGCTCTTGAACATTTCCTTCTGAATGCTTCTCCAACGCCTTCTCATAGAAAAAAGACATAGTGCTGTTTCCATGATGTTGAATTATCACATCCTGAATCACTTTGGGCAAATTGTTTTTTTTAGCCAGTTCTAATCCATCTTTTACATGGTCCACAATTATTGCCGCACTGGTTGCAGGATCCAGTCCAGTGTGCCGGCTTTTGTCTAAAGTCAAACAGTTTTCCACAAAATAATCTGCTTTGGCAATTTTTCCGATATCATGGTAATAAGAGGCTACTCTGGCCAATAGAGCATTTGCTCCGATTTTTAAAGCTGCAGATTCTGCCAGATTACCAACTAATACGCTGTGGTTATATGTGCCAGCAGCTTCAATGGAAAGTCGTTTCAAGATCGGATGATTCATATCAGATAATTCAACCAGTGTCATATCGGTAGTGATATCAAAAAGCCGCTCAAATACAGGAGTTAAAAACATTGTAAGCAGCACAGAGATAACCACACCGCTCAGAGAAAGAAGGTAATTCTGTATCAAAGTAACAAGTGTAATTTTCAAACCAATCAAATGCCAGAGTGTAATCAGAATGATATTAATTATACCCACAGGGGCAATTACCTTTAAAAAATGATGCCGGTACCGGACATTGCTTCCAAACAACCCAGCAACAATTCCACCCAATAAAGAGTAGATAAAGAAAAAGTGATTAAAACCCATTATAACGCCAAAGAATGTGCTGGTAAAAAGGGTTAAAATCAAACTTATATTGATTCCAAAGAGAATCACAGCTAAAAGTGAGCTGATTGAAACAGGAATAATATATTCTGGAATAAAATAAGGCATCTCAACTGAGCCGGTGAAAACCTTTTGCGATAAAGATAATCCTGCTCTTATCATGGCGACCTGAATACATAAAAGCATAGCCAGCGCCAGAAGATGGTGGTTGTTTTCCATCAATCTATGCTCAAATTTTTTGATATAAACAGCAGCAAACAAAAGTGGTAAAAGACTTAATAAAAGCCTCCCCACATTTTCTGCAGCTACCTTTCGTTTCTCCTGCCCATCACCCATTTTATCTAGCACTATTTGCATAGAACGAAGTTTCTGAATAATCTCAGCTGTTACTTCCTGATGTTTGCGTACTATTTCAGTATCTTTGATGACTTTTCCCAATATTTCAGGAACTTCATCGGAAGCTTTTTTTCTGCGCAGTGAAGTTTCCTTTTCGTTTATTAACACATTGGGGCTTATACACCGCAAAAGCAATTCATAAATTGAATTTGCAGCAGCTGCATCCAGTTTTCGCTCTACTTTGAGCCGGTTTATGGCGTTTTCCAGTGCTATTTCCTTTACCAATAAATCCTGTGTACCAATAATCATTTCCACCGAATCGCGCCGCAGGGTAACAAATTGTAAATCATAAACCTGATATTTATCAAAAGCGGTATTATAGCGTCCCCGCAGTTTCTGCAACTGGTCTGCTGATCGAACCAGAAGTACAGAGCTTATTCTTTTTTCCAGAATTTCCTGCGACTGCTCTATCGCAATTTGAAGAAGCTCTGGTCTGATCAGAAGTTGTTTGAGTGTGTTTTCAGACAATTTCTTTGACAATGAATTATATATAGTCATCCATGCCAGATCTGCAGTATCAGTCGCGAAAAGTCGGTTTAAACTGTTCTGGATTTCCTCAAAACGCGCATGCACCTGAGATTTGACATTGCTGTCAAAATCAAAAACCAATAACACCTGATCTATTGCTTTTTTCTTCTCACGCTCCAAATCATCCGGAGTCCTTACAATATCAAAGGTAAAAGGGGCAATAATAGTCTCCGTAGAAGCTTCACCAATTTTAGGTAAGACATAAGAGGGCACGGTTTTTGTGTAAGGGAAAAGCAGTGCTACAACAAACAATGTAGATATCAGGATGATAAAAGGGGTAGAAAAAAAAGAGGGTATACGACTATGAATTTTATTCCAAATTCGTATGAAACTGAACGAATCAGTCTTAAAATGATTTTGTATTGTTCGCTTATTCATGGAGGAAAAACTCAATTATCCTCTCTGAAAAATGCAATAATCGGAACAAAAAATGATCATTTCTGGAAACATTCGTTAAGCTTTATTAAATAACAGACACATGATTCTCCTTGGCCATCTTCCGATGTGTGATATCGCTTAGTTGTTCTATTGTTTGAAATCATAGGTAGCTGGCCTGAAAAAAGAGAGCCTGAATGGTTGAATGTCGATTCGTTCCTTTTTTGATTTCCGTAAAACTTGAAAAAACCGGTTTCATAAATATCCGGTCAAGTGGTCAGAATTTCTATACCCTTATCTGGTATTATTCAAAAACGCTTCGTTGCAATAAAAAACTATAAATTTAAAGCTGCAGTATTACAGGCCTTCAGATCATCTGTGCATTGAGTACTTCTATTCAGGAATAAGACAACCTTTTCAGAATTACTCTGAGCTTGTATTACTTTTTTTGTTTCACAGGCAGATCGCTCATTTCATGCAGAGCTCTCTTGGATAATCATCTCCTGAAATCCCGATTAAAAGTTTAACCGCATTTTTAATTAATAACTGCGATCCCCTTTTAAACTCTACTATCTGCTTTTGTTCAATTGCAATCTAAACCCGGATATTGTTCAGAATTGTGTTGAGCAATTGTAACCAGCGTTATCCATACCTGTAATAGTGCACAAGAACTTCACAAATTACGCAAAATGCTCTCGAAAATGTCCAAGTCGGAAACGTTGAATTTTATCTGCCAATCATTTTTCGGCTGGAATCTCATCACTGGTTTTTTTGTTCTGGAGTTCCTGTTCAAGCCGCATTCGTTCCTGCCTTAATTCAGAAAGCTTACGCTCAGCACTTTCGGCTGCTGCCCGGGCTTCCTCAAGTTTACCAGTCTCTTCACTGCTGGGTTTTGGAGTAGTAGAACATCCGGCAATTCCACCAGATATCATCATGACACCAGATATAACAATTATGCTGGTAAGTTTACGAATTTTGAGCATTAAAACCTCCTAAATTTTATCGTATAAACAGATGTCTGGTCCAGACAGACTAATATAATAGTTTCCCATATTCATTAAATCAACTAAAAAACTACTGTAATCGAATTCAGATATCCTCACCTTCAATTCTTATTCCTAAATCCCGCAATTGCTCAACTGAAACCCTGTCTGGAGCATTATCCATCAGTGAAATGCCGGTTGTTGTTTTGGGGAAAGGTATTGTATCTCTTATACTATCTAATTTAAGCATCAGCATAACAATTCTATCAAGACCAAAAGCAATTCCACCATGTGGAGGAGCACCATAGCTTAAAGCTTTGAGGAGAAAACCGAATTTATTTTCTGCTTCCTCACTGCTTATCCCTAATAATTGGAAAACTCTCTGCTGGATCTCTTTTCTATGAATACGAATACTTCCACCACCCAGTTCAAAGCCATTTAATACCAGATCGTATGCCCTGGCCCTGGCTTTAAAATACTCTGTACTGTTTAGAACAGAAATATCGGATTCCAGTGGTGCAGTAAAAGGGTGATGTACCGAAACATAACGGTTTTCCTCCTCACTAAATTCAAAAAGAGGGAATTCCGTAACCCATAAAAAGCTAAAGATATCAGGATCAGATAAATTTTTCAATTTAGATAATTCTAAACGCAATTGCCCCAAAGAAGTAAAGCAGACCTTTTCGGATGCGGCAATTAAAAAGAGCATATCACCCACTTTAGCAGTTGTTTTTTTCAGAAGCGAATCAGCTTCAGTTTCAGAGAGAAATTTCCTTGATGGCCCTTCCAGGCCATTCTCAGTAACTCTTAGCCAAACCAGACCCTTAGCACCGTACTTGGCCACATGTGCGCTCAAAGCATCAATGTTTTTTCTGGTTAAATCACCAAAACCAGTAGCTGCGATAGCTGCAATGTGCCCCTTTGATTCGATAACTGAGCTGAAGACTTTAAATGCAGATGCTTTAAAAATTTCTGTCACATCCTGAATAGGTAAGCCAAAGCGAAGATCTGGCTTATCTGTTCCATAAGTATGGAATGCGGTTTCATAATTCATTTTCGGAAACGGAGTAGTCAATTCTTTTCCCAAACAGTTCCTAAAAAGGGTTACCATCATTCCTTCGAAAATATTGAAAATATCTTCTTCAGAAATAAAGGAGAGCTCGGCATCGATCTGGGTAAATTCTGGCTGACGGTCTGCCCGCAGGTCTTCATCCCTAAAACAACGTGCAATCTGGAAATAACGATCAAAACCAGCCACCATCAGAATCTGTTTATAAGTCTGAGGAGATTGAGGCAATGCGTAAAATTTTCCTTTATTAAGGCGACTTGGCACCAAAAAATCCCTTGCCCCTTCAGGAGTGCTTTTCATCAGAATAGGAGTCTCTATCTCTGTAAATTCATTATTCCACAAGTATTTACGTGCTTCAGCAGTGACCTTGTGGCGAAAAAGAATATTATGCTGCATATTTGGTCGGCGAAGATCCAGATAACGAAAGCGATAGCGCAATTCCTCCGATTCAGCAGCTTCCGGAGCATTGATATGTAAAGGTGGCGTGCAGGAATCGTTGAGAATTTTCAAATCAGATGCAGCAACTTCAATTTGTCCTGTAACCATCCGTGGGTTGGCCATATTTTCAGGTCGCAACTGTACGGTTCCAGTCACCGAAATAACAAATTCATGCCTTAGAGTGGAGGCCTGTTCTTCAACTTTTTTATCAGCATCTGGATTAAAAACGATCTGAGTGATTCCATATCTATCCCGCAAATCGATAAAAATAATGCCGCCATGGTTTCGCCAGTTATGAACCCAACCATTTAGAATTACTGTTTTACCCACCTCTTTTGCTGTTAATTCACCACAGGTATGAGTCCGGCGCCAACTTTGTGATTCACTCATAAGATTCCTTTATTTAAGCTTCGCTTCGCAAATTTGACATAAAAACCGCTTGGGATGGATAAAAATAAAACCCGCCCAGAAGCAAAAACCAAAATATTACCTGCCAATATTTGGAAAAAAAAGAATTCTTCTTACTTCTTCTTCATTTTTTATATAGAACAGTTGAGTTACAATGTACTATTTTGAATTTCTATACAGTAAAACAGTATCTGTAATGGGAAACTACCCCTTATTTTAGACGCAAGAGGCAAAAAGCTTCTAACAAGACCAAAACTGCTATAAATATTATGTGATAGCAGAGCGCCCTGCGAAAGCCAGTTACAGCAAATCGCAGAGAAAGGGAGTTTTCAGATAGACACCAAAATTGAGCACTAATCGAAAAAAGCCAGTATGAGTACCACCAGAATAGATTCCAATCGGAAACTATCCACTATTTCCGATCCGGCAATCCTGGATCAAATGCTTCAGGAGGGTGACCGCTTAGGCCATTGCAGGGTTGTGTCCCTTATTGCAGCTGGTGGAATGGCTAACGTCTATAAAGTATGGCATGAACAGTTGGAAATGGTTAGGGCCATAAAAATTCTCAAACCTGGCTTTAATGATGAATCTCGGGGACGTCTTGAAACAGAAGGCAAAATTTCGGCAAATCTGCGACACGATAATATTGTGGAAATATACGGTATGGGACACTGGAATTCTATTCCGTATATCGAAATGGAGTATGTGGATGGTCCCTCACTCAAAGAACTAATCGAGCGACACACCAGACTTCCTATTACTTTTTCCATCGCCGTATGTCATTTCGTCTGCACCGCATTACAATATGCCTTTAACCGCGACATGACTCTGTATGGTAAAGTATACGATGGTTTGATACACAGAGATATTAAACCGGCAAACATACTTATCAACTCCCAGGGCAAAGTCAAACTTGCTGATTTTGGTATTGCCAGGCCAAGTGAAGCCAGCCTGCACACCGTCGGTACAAAAGTAATGGGTACATTTGCCTACCTGAGCCCGGAGCAACTTAATGGTGAGAAACTGGACCAAAGATCCGATGTCTACTCACTTGGTTTAGTGCTTTACGAAATGATAACCGGGGTAAAAACCTTCCCACAAAAGCTATTAGCGGAATTGATTCAGAAAAAGACTAAAGGGCATTTTCTTCCCCTTGAAAACACCGGCTTGCCAATACCAAAACAGCTCTGCAATATTGTTGAAAAAAGCTTGAGTCTTGATAAGAATCGCAGATACTTCAGTGCAGATGATTTTGACCAGGAATTAATGGGTATTCTTCGCAAATTCACTAATCAGTCTCCTGAAGAGATCGTGAGGGACTTTCTGAAAAACCCCCACATCACTACAAGCACCAGAACAATTACAAAGTATAAAAAATCCAAAGGCAAATTTATATGGGTTCTGATAACAGTACTTTCTGTTTTTTGCGCTTCATACTTTTTAACCAATATCAAAAAAGAAACAAAGCCTCAAACGCAAACTATTGAACCTGTTATAGTTGACACTTTGAAAACAGTGCCACAAACAACTGAAAAAAAGCCCACGCCAGTTCTTAAGACAACCAAGACTGCACCACCTCCAACTCCACAACCATCCCACTATGAAAGAGCCTGCAAGGCGTTCGAGAAAAAGGAGTACGATCTGGCGATTTCCCTCTTTGAAACTCTTCCCAGAGACGAGCTAAACAGTCAGCAACTGGAAACTGTTAATTTTAATTTATTACAAATGTATCTGAATAAGAATGAGCTGGAAAAAGCCTTAAAGATATCACTAAATTCGCATTCAAACAATTCCGGTTTTCACCTTTTGCGCAGTATGCTTTTCTCGAGACTCAAACGTTACCAGGAAGCAATCGAGGCCCTTGAATTTGCAGGCTCGCTTGACAATTCCGTTCATACACAAAAGGCTATTGATTTGCAGAAGGCTCGTATCAGCGAATCCAGATTTTTAATGAAGCCAAACAGAGACAATAAACAGCTATGTTTTAAGGCTTGGGATTCATTTCTAAATAAGTTTTGCACAGAAAAGGCATTTTCTTCCGATTGTGAAGAGGCAGAGAAAAAAATAATACAATTTTCAGAATAGTATTTATATCGTTAATTCATTATAATTCATGCCTTTGCCTGCAAAACTAAGCGACAAATCGAATTCAGGTCATCATTTTTGCTACTTTTTAAAGAGGCTCAAGCTGGTTCACAAATTATTTTTGAGAACTGCTTAATATTCGTGAAAGTTTTTTATAAATTCCCATTCTCATCTTCCCGGCAACTGTTATATAGCAAGCAGGGAGTAAACATGAAAACACCACGCATTCTACTTGTAGATGACGAGGAAGCTACTTTATTTGGCTATACTCGCTACTTAACCAAGGGAGGCTATTCCATTGAAACGGCAAAATGCCTCCGAGATGCAAAGAAACTGATCGCCTCAGAACAGTTCGATGCGATTTTGCTAGATTTAAAATTACCCGACGGGAATGCTATCGATTGGATTGCCGAACTGCATTCCAGCCATGAACATCTGGCCATTATTGTCATCACCGGAGTAAGCGACATTCCCACCGCCGTACGTGCAATGAAGTACGGTGCCTATAACTTTTTGACTAAGCCGGTAAACATGGATGATTTGGCCATCAGCCTCAAAAAAGGTCTTGAAGTTGAGGAACTACGCAGACGGGATTCCATTTATCAAAGGCTTGCCCCTCAAAAAAGTGAACCCTTTTTTGGAGAAAGCAGCACAATAGAGAAAGTAGTCCAATACGCAAATGTGGCTGCGATGAACAACACTGTTGTTTTACTGCACGGTGAAACCGGAACCGGAAAAGGAGTGCTGGCCCGCTGGATTCATGATCACAGTAACCGGAAAAACGAGGCATTCGTAGAAGTCAACTGTTCCAGCCTCAAGGGTGAACTTCTGCGAAGCGAACTGTTTGGCCATGCGAAAGGCGCATTCACCTCTGCGATCAGAGATAGAGCCGGATTGATTGAAGTCGTCGATGGTGGAACACTATTTCTGGATGAAATCGGTGATATGGACCCGGAAGTCCAGGCACAACTTCTTAAAACCATTGAAGAAAAATCTTATCGTCGAATCGGAGAAAACCGGCTCAGAACCAGTGATTTCCGTCTGATCTGTGCAACTAACCGCAACTTAACAGAAGCTTCCAACAATGGTAGCTTTCGCAAAGATCTCTATTACCGAATCTGTATTTTCCCCATCACCCTTCCCCCTTTGCGTGAGCGCAAAGAAGACTTACCTGGGTTAATAAAGCATATACTGACCAGTTACGGTTATACCAAATTACCTGTTAATCCTAAAGTGATTAAGCTACTGACTGAATATCAGTGGCCAGGTAATATCCGCGAACTCAGAAACATGCTGGAAAGGGCACTGCTTTTGGCTCAGAATGAAGCTTTGGACACCTCACATTTTCCAGGGATGGAAAAAACTTTCACAAAAGAGCCATCCAAGACAGATGAGATCTGGAATCTTGACGAGATCGAAAAAAACCACATTCTTTTAGCCCTTAAACATTTCGGCGGAGATAAATACGAAACCAGTAATGCCCTGGGTATCTCTTTGTCATCTCTTTACCGCAAAATCGATAAAATCCAGCAACAACAACAAACGCCGGTTTGAGAACAACCGGTGTTCCCATCTTTGTAAAAATTCTCAAATTGGGAACCACTTCTCTACTCCCTTTTGTTTCACTCTCCTGCCTCTGTCTTACACCATAAAAACATTCTGGCATGTTTTTTGTTAGTTGTATAAAGCACCTATCATTTAATTAATTAAAGGAACTATTATGACACACATTCAACATTTCACCAACTCTCATATTGTATCTGATGAGAATAACCAGATGAACAATGAACGATATCTGGATTTTTTAAAGTTTGCACTTCATAGAATAATCGAAACAGCTTCTTATTTTGAATCAGAAGCTAAAATTTGTAAAAATTCCACAGTAAAACTGTTCTTATACTTTTTAGCCGGTAAAAAACGAGTACAACATGTCATCTTGGAAATGATAGCCATAAACAGTAAAGGTAGTAATTATTCTTTCTCAAATTACAATACTATCAAAGACGGTGAACTACAGGATTCTGTCACCTTATCTGAAATGTCAGCAGAATTTGTGCTTAAGTATGCTCAAAACAAAGCAGAAAAAGATCTTAATCTATATTCCAGCCTCGCAGCACTGGAAGAAGATTTGTGCACCAAAAAGCTTCTTCTCACGCTTGCTAAAATCTCCAAAGATTTTATAGATGATATCTCAAGTGGCTACAATCGGTTTATATATAAAAATACAGCATTTCCCGAAATCTTAAAAGTTAATCAGCATAATAACACACCTTTAGGATAGAAATGATTTTATCAACTGATAGAAGTAATTTGACAAACATAAAAATTCATCACAGTTGGTTCCTTTTCTTTTTTCTTGTCATCTGGTCACTGGAAATCGACTTTTTTCCAAAAGTATTCCTCTTTTCAAACTGTTTCATCCCCTTTTTCTGGGCTTTGATCGTAGCTTCAGGTTTTTTTGTCTCAGTGCTTATACACGTAAGCGGACACATCTTAGCCGAAAAAATATTCGGACTACCACAGAACCAAAAGATAGTTTTCCCCTTTGGATGTATATTAACTAAACAAAACCAAAATTACGATGCACTCATCTCCGTAGCTATTGCTGGTCCACTTGCCAGTATCTTCACCGCAACCGCATTCCATCTTCTCTTTTTAACAGGAATCCAGCAGAAATGGGAGCCACCTATCCTCACCACCTGCCATATCTTATGCAATATTAACATCTTCCTCACAGGAGTCAATATCTTGCCGCTTTTCCCCTTTGATGGCTCTGTTGTGCTTCACCACCTCTTAACCGTATCAAAAATCAGAAATCCTGCAGAAAAAGTATTATTGATCGGTAAACTGTTGGTATTTCTTACTGTGGCATTTTGCATTTATTCATTCTCAAAAGGGTTACTGATAAATGGAATATGGAGCCTTCTGATAGCTATGTGTCTTAAAGAAGCAATGCTATTTGATAAGGACGCAGTCCTTCTCAGACAGTTCCTTAGCGAAGCAAAAGCAGTGGATTTTCTCCGTCCAAACCCTGTAACTGTCCAGTCAGATATTTCTTTACACCAATTCGTATATCGGTTCCTGTATCGATACCATACTGGAATCTTTCCGGTATTAAAAAATCACCATCTTCAAGGCTTTGTACTCTCCTCAAGTATAAAAAAAATACCCGAAAAAAAGTGGAATAGCTATTCAGTCTCAGATCTTACTATCCCCTGCTCAGAAAAAACCGTCATTAACAAATCGACTACACTACTGCAATCTATTAAAGCAATGCATAGCCAATCTACCAGTCGTCTTCTGGTAACAGATTACAATGAAATCTCCGGAGTAATCACCATCAAAGATCTCCTGCGGTATTTTCCTCTTTAGCTGGACTGACAACCATTATCCGCATTTCATATAAGAGCTTTAAAAAAAATAACAAAAAAGGCCATCATCAATTATCAATGATGATGGCTTTATCAGGAAAAAAACAAAAGGAAAATATTAGACTTAAGCCAAAGAAGCAGCTTCTTTTTTAATTGCTTCTACCATATTAGTACGTTCCCAGTAAAAATTAGGCAATTCACGTCCAAAATGGCCATTTCTTGCAGTCTCTCTATATATTGGACGCTTCAGATCAAGAGCCTTAATGATCGCTGAAGGACGCAGATCAAAGACTTTCATAATAATTTCGCAAATCTTATGATCAGAAATCTTTCCGGTTCCAAAAGTGTCAACATGCACAGAAATAGGTTTAGCGACACCGATCGCATAAGAAAACTGTATTTCGCAATGTGTGGCTAACTTAGCAGCCACTATGTTTTTGGCCACCCATCTTGCAGCATATGCAGCACTTCTGTCAACCTTTGATGGATCTTTACCAGAAAAAGCGCCACCACCATGAGCACCATATCCTCCGTAAGTATCCACTATAATTTTACGGCCAGTAACCCCGGAGTCCCCATGAGGCCCACCGATTACAAAACGTCCTGTTGGATTGATATGATAGATGGTTTTATTATCAAGCATTTCTGCAGGAATCACCTTTTTTATTATCTTTTCAATCATATCTTTTGTTATAGTCTCGTGAGTTACATCGGGAGCATGCTGAGTGGAAATTACAACAGTGTCTACCCGTACAGGTTTAAGATCATCATACTCTATGGTTACCTGAGATTTCGAATCTGGACGAAGATAAGGGATACTTTTACTCTCCCGTGCCTTAACCAGTTCTTCAACCAACCTGTGTGCGTAATGAATTGCCAAAGGCATTAAAGTTGGAGTCTCATCGCAAGCGTAACCAAACATTATACCCTGATCACCTGCACCCTGTTCTAAATGTAAGCCTTGCCCTTCGGTGACACCTTGAGAAATATCGGGTGATTGCTGATGAACAGAAACCAGTATTCCGCAGCTATCTGCATCAAAACCTAATGCAGAGTCAGTGTAACCAATCTCACGAATGGTTTTTCGAACTACACCCTGAATATCAACCACAGCCTTGCTGGTTATTTCACCTGCAACAACCACCAAACCCGTAGTCACCAAAGTTTCGCATGCAACACGTGAATCTGGGTCCTGCTCTAACATGGCATCAAGAATAGCATCCGAAATCTGATCACATACTTTATCTGGATGTCCCTGAGATACACTTTCTGATGTAAAAAAACGCCTCATCATTCCTCCTGAGGATGTTAATTAGGTAAGGGGAAAAAGTAGATCAAAATACATGATTCACTGCATATATTTCAACATTTAGAAAACTACTCCATTTTGCATTCAGAGTTTAGACTGATTTTATCCTGAGTACCAGATTTTGCCAGAACATACTTTTCCATTAAATCGATGATAGAGCTACCGGTAGAAACAGCAATTTTTTCCAGTGCATCATACTCCAGTTTGGAAAAAGAATAACCCTTATAACTGCAGTGCTTCTCAGATAATTTCTGCCCCATAAATTCAATTTCGGCATTATTCCTTTGTGCCACCACTCTTTGCACCTGCAGAATTCTTACTCCCAGAGTCCGTGTATGAATCATTATCAGATCCAGCAGTTTTTGATAATTACATTCTTCTGCCATTACTGAGAGGCGATACCCTGGGCGCCCCTTTTTCATAAATATAGGACAGAAAGAAACATCTAAAGCCCCTTGAGACATAAGTAAGCCTGCAACATGCCCCATTATTTCACCAGAGACATGATCCATATCAGTCTCCAGCAGGTTTATAGTATCCATCGAATATCCCTGATCAGAATCACCCTCCAGGATAAATGCACGTAATATGTTTGGATGATTCTCAAAAACCTTTGTACCGCAACCGTACCCACAATTTATCACTTGCCCTTCCATGCCCAAAGTAACCTGCTTTCCTAAAGCGGTCAATAGTGCAGCTCCGGTCGGAGTACAGAGTTCAGTGGGGATATCCAGTGTCCTTATACGTAAGTTTTGAATCATCTGAGCAGTTGCAGGTACTGGCACCGGCATAATTCCGTGCTCACCCTTAATACTCCCATAACCTTCTGTTATTGTCGAAAAAAGTACCTGCTCCACGTTAAAGAATTCAAGTGCCAGAGATACTCCCAGTACATCTATGATTGTATCTACCGCCCCAATCTCATGAAAATGAACATGTTCTTTTTCAATTCCATGAACGATAGCCTCTGCAGTAGCCAACCTGTCCAACACCAGTTCACATCGCTCAAAAACCCGCTCAGAAAAAGCCCCTCTTTTTACTATTTCCAATATTTCTCCCAGATGACGGTAATGGGTGGCTTTCTGCCACTGCGGTGTGATGTAAGTACAACTAATACCGCTGCGTTTCACTTTTTCCACGCCAATCCGAATCTCACCTATCCCAAGCTGGTTTAATTGTTTTTCCAGAAGCTCTACCGGAAATCCAAGGCTAATTAGCGATGAAAGAATCATATCACCACTTGCACCACAGACAAGATCAAAGTAAACTGTTTTCATAATGTCCCATTTTAAAAAAATTTATATCTTCATTGGATTATTTTCGTAATTTCTTTATAATGCTACAAATCCTGTCAGCTTGTGCAATAAAAAATGATAAGATAATACTTCAGCTTTTTTGAGGGTAATACTTGAAATCATGGGTAATATACTAAAAACAATTTCCGCTCTGAAACAAAACAAAAGCAGGAGTAAAACGTAACTGAATATGCCAGTTTCAGGTAGAATCATAGAAGAGCAAAAGTCCTTTTTTATCGTAAACACCGAGTGTGGAAACGTACGCTGCACTATCCGCGGTGCACTTAAAAAAACCAAGACAAGACTCTGTGCAGGCGACCTGGTTGACCTTGACATAATAAATGAAACACCTCCCGAAGGAGTGATTACTACTCTTCACAACAGAACCAGTCATTTGAAAAGGCCCGCAGTAGCCAATCTCTCCCAGGTCTTTATAATTACTACCATTAAAACTCCACCGCTGGATCTTGAATCTCTGGATCGATTTCTCTTTTCAGCACAGGTCTACAATCTGGAACCAGTCATTGTATTCAACAAAATCGATCTTCTGGAAGATCAGGATCTGAGTTTTTTAAAAGAGATCGAAGAGATTTATAAAAAAATAGGTTATCAGATCATAGAAACCTCTGCATCCACCGGTCTGGGGGTAAACAATATTCTTCAGCTCTGTATCGACAAGATCTCTGCCTTCACAGGACTTTCAGGTGTTGGAAAGAGCTCCCTTTTATCCCTGCTTTTTCCTGACAAAACATTCAGAATCGGAGATGTTTCAGGCACAAGTGGCAGGGGGACTCACACCACTACCAATGTTTCTCTGTTTCCATTAAAACAGGGAGGCTATGTTGCCGACACACCCGGGCTTTCATTTGTAGATATACCGACGGTACCGGAAACAGAAGTGATTCATTACTTTCCCGAACTTGCGTTCAGAATAGGAGAATGCAGATTTAATGATTGCATTCACGATGGAGAGCCGGGGTGTGCTATTCATTCACTGCTGCAGCAAAACCAGATAGCACCAAGCCGCCACCGAAATTATCTCAAATTTTACAAACAGATGAAAGAGCAAAGAAGACAATACCGGTGATCCGGAACTTTTTTTGTTATTTATCTGGTAACTACTCAGCAATTATCAGAAGAGTCAAATACTACCGCCACAGGCGGTAGCTTGATTGAGCGGCAAAACCGCGAAATCAAGAAGGCACGATAGTGGTGCCTTTACAAGACATCTGGCTCCACTGGCTTAGCCAGTGGTTTCCTGAAAGCCAGAAATAAATTTCAGTAAACCAATTATCAAATTTAAAACAAAAGAATAGAAAATGATAAACTAAACGGACTAGATTGAAATTTGGTAACTACCTTGGAGTTTCTTATTCCTTTTTAGAATTTAAAATTTAGAATTTGTTTAGAATTTAAGATTTGTAATTTGGAATTTTCTTCTTAAATAGATAGCTCTGGTAGCTGCTCCTACCTGATCTCTTCCTTAGAATATCTCCAATAAAGAAGACAGAAAGCAATGACACAGAATATCAGAATGTTAAATACCGGATGAAGAGGACCCAGTACATAAAAAGTTTCATCTTTAATTAAAGAAGTAGCAAAAAACTGTAGTGCAGCGATTTTTGGCCAGATTATTCTCCACAATGAAACCGATAGTTCACCCTGCTGAATCTGCTCCATAAAAGATTTAACAAATTCAGTTTTTGATACAGCAAAGATTGAATCGGAGATATAGCTGACTGCAGCAATTACCATTGCAGATAAAGCAGCCATAATATCAGGCATTATAAGAGAAAAAAGCAACACCGAAATCACACTGAAAAGCACATTCAGAGAGATCAGAAAAGAGGCTGGAATAAACCAGCTAATGCGGCCACCGGTTTTAAAAATCATTATCAGATATACTGTCAGGTGAAGCAGAAAAACCAAGGCATAAGAAAGAATCCATACTCCCGCAATCTTACCTGTAATATATTCGATTCGTTTTACCGGTTTTGAGAGTATAGCCACAGTCATTCCATTATCATTATCCCGATGGAAGACTCTCATCCCAAGTAAGATTCCAATCAGAACACCGGCTGCAGAGATTGCGTGAAAAGCTGCCATCGATGCCGTCCAGCCGATAGTCAAAGAATCAAGCTTCTGATCATTAACCACCATATCAGCATTAAAACAACCTCGAATCATCAGTACGAAAAGCACAGAAAGTGCTGCAAGCAGAAAGAAGCTGCGGCTGTGAAGTTCATCCCTGACTGTAAAAGCAGCGATTCTGCAGACGTTTTTAATTTCCATAACTGCAATCCCCCAAATCTGTTCTGGGATATACTTATTTTCGAATACAGAAAAATAATTATACCCAAACCGCCACCGTGCAAATTCAATACATACGTTCATTAGCGCCCGGTCAATTAAACAAACATAAGACTGAGTAAAGAAGTAGTGCACACAAATCAATTCCAAATTACAAGTATCAAATCCTAAATAAAACCCAATAGCCAATTATTCAAAATACTAAACAAGAAAAGAACAGGAATGAAGGTTTCTACCCTGTTTCGAATATCCCTACTCCGATTCCTATTCCTGTTTCGGATTTTTGAATTTTCCTACTCCTGTTCCTATTTAGAATTTAGGTATTGTAATTTGGAATTTGTTTGGAATTTGTATAGGATTTGAGATTTGTGACTTGCGCTCTCTGGTCTTAAATTCCAAATTTCAAACTGTTTTTTTCGTAATCTTTGTTAAATTAACCGGTCATTACTGGCATAGGGTATTTAAAACGACCTTTCAAACCCGCTCATTTTGAACTATTTTTTAAAAGTTCAGTTTTTTCCCTATCCGTTTTTTTTTGAAAGGAATCAATATGGTCGAGTTTTCTGCAAGTGCAAAAAGCATGCGCTCATCAGAGATTCGCCGCTTAATGGGCCTGGCGGCAGATCCAAAAATTATTTCATTTGCAGGAGGAATGCCAGCCAACTCCCTCTTTCCCATCGACGTTATCGATGAATTGTATGCCGATTTATCTCTCTCTGCAAAGCAGGTTGCGATGCAATATGGTCCCACATCCGGGTATCCCCCATTACTCTCATTATTGGGAGAGTATCTGCAATCCAGAGGTATTTCACTGGAAAACCAGGGGCTTCTGATTACCACCGGCGCCCAGCAAGCCATCAATCTTCTCACCAAAGTCTTAGTCGATCCGGGCGATCTGGTTGTAACCGAATACCCAAGTTTCATTGGTGCACTCGCAGCTTTCATGTCCTATGGCGCAAACCTTTACGGTGTTCCTCTGGATAACGAAGGTATTAACCTGGAAGAACTCCGAAACGTGCTCGACTCACGAGCTTCTCAGATAAAAATTCTCTATCTTAATCCCTGCTTCCATAATCCAGCAGGAATAATCTATAGCCAACAACGCAAACAAGCACTTTTAGAGCTTCTGAAAGGTAGAAACCTTTGTCTTCTGGAAGACGATCCTTATAGTGAGCTGTATTTCAATGAAGAAGATAAACCATTAACCATTCCCATGAAAGCTTCAGACAAACAGCCTGTACCTATTTGCTATGCTGGTACTTTTGCCAAAATTCTTGGCCCCGGATTGCGCCTGGGATGGCTGCTTGGCCCAAAAGAGATCATTGAAAAATGTGAACTTGCCAAACAATCCTCCGATGCATGCACATCTACCTTTAATCAGGTACTGGCCTGTGAATACCTCAAAAGAGATAAACTGAAACCTTATGTTCAATCGGTAAGAAAAGTTTATGCCAGACGTGCTGCACTGATGCTTACCGCACTGGAAAAATATATGCCGCAAAATATCAGTTGGACCAAACCCAAAGGCGGTTTCTATGTATGGGTGACCATGCCTCAAAATATGGATTCTTCAAAAGTGTTGATGAAATCCATAGAAATGGGAGCAGCCTTTGTCATCGGCAATGCTTTTGACCCAACTGGAATGAGAAATAACTCATTCAGACTGGCTTTTTCCTATACTCCTGAAGAGAAAATTGAACAAGGCATCAAAATCATTGCAAATGTGATAAAATCAATGATGTAAAAATTGTTTAAACAGATCTTTTTAAAATGCCTGCGTCAGACTCCGGATGCAGGCCTCCTTAACCACAAACCAAACGCTCCGCCCTGCAAATCAAATATTACCGAATGGACAATTGGAAGTTATGTTTGTTACTGGCGCTTGTTCATTCTTTCTGCTTTGCTGTAATAACGCTCAATTAAGCCTGAATCTATTCTTTTCTCAGCTTTTCTGTTTCGATTTAATTCCTCTTCTAAAACAGAGAGCAGATTTTCGGAATTTCTTACAATTTTAACCATCGATTGTTTCGAAAGAAGAAAACCAACCGGAATATCAAAATGCCTGCCAATCAGTTCTCTGAATATCCACACATTAGCCGCCAAAAGTTTCTTTTCGGGTTTCAGTTTTTTAAATCCAGGGAACTTTTGCTTATACAACCGCAACTGATTGACTACGAAATTTCTCTTACTGATAAGTGAAGATTCCTCTAAATATTTCTCATACAAGTTTTGATCCCGTAGTTTTGTTTCGATCTGGCTTTCAATGTTAAACAGCTCCAAAACATCATTGATTGCATAATCCAGAAGCTCCGGTTTTATCGGCCTTTTCAACCAGTTAGCCCTCTGGAAAGAATCCTTTTTAACTTTATCGATTTTCAGGTAATCAGAAAGATTGACAGGTAATCCCAGCAGCTTCTGCCCCACAGCTATATCCCTTACTGGAGCGATTGTACATCCCAATACATTCTGAGTCATAAAAATATCGTTTGGACAGGAAAACATGACTTTGACGATGTCATTACATGTAAGAAACTGATGTAATCCCTGTTTTTTGCCTATTTTAAGAACATCAATTATTACTTTCTTTTCACCATCAAAACATTGGAATATCGAAATGGAATAGTTGTAACGAAGTAAACCCTGATCACCTTCCATATCAAGTGCGACTGCCCGGATTTTTTTTTCGCGTAAATGATTGAGGTACACTATAAGTTCAGACTCGTTTTCGATTATTTGGTCTATCAGAGAAAGTTTTTCAGGTCCGGTTTCGGGTTGTATATCTGAAGATGAAGTATGCATTTGAAGTAAAATGAGTTTCTCCTTCTTATTGGCGAGGTAACATAAAATTACGATGGATTAGGGAAAATATATATCAAAATCTGATCCAATTAATGTTTTAACCTAAAAACCGCAGTAGGTGACGATGAAGAACCGTAAGATATTGATGCA
>CAYYNL010000007.1:0-22856 GCA_964472925.1 uncultured Fibrobacter sp.
TAATTATGCAATTTGAACCCATATTTGTCTGGTTGGAATCAGTTGTTTATATCTGAAATGATGATGCATAATCCTAAAATCCTATGAGTTTATTTAATACAGTACTAAAAGTAAGCAAAAGCACTCAATCTGGCAGCTTATAATTTGTCAGCTATAGAAGACTTTTTTCAGATGTACTGATTTTCTAAACTGTCTTTTTTTCCATCATTGTGATCAAATAATCATGTAAATCAAAGTTCAGACAGTTTCTTTCACCCCATTTACAGGAACTAAAATCATATTCTCTTCTCTCTTACTTATTGGATTGGTGATTGCAATTTTATTATGGGAATGCATCCTGTATTACAGGACAATAAAAGTGATGAGTAGCTACTTTATTATTTAATATTCGATACTTGATATTTATTAGCCATCCGAAACATCACTGAAAGGAAATACATTATCGATGCGAATAATACTATAGTAGCACCACTGGCAGTTGACCAATAATAAGAACTAATAAGACCAGTAATCCCGGAAACTATACTAATGGCAGTAGCTATCCAGACATAATAGAATGTCGAATGAACCAAATTCCTCGAAGTGGCTGCAGGCAATATTATTAAAGCATTTATAACCAGAATTCCAATCCACTGAATACTAACCGCCACTACCAGCGCAGTAACAACCGCAAAAAGTGTCTGAATCAACCAAACCGGAATCTTTCTACTCCCTGCCAGCGAAGTATTCAAGGATACCAGGAAAAATTGATTGAAAAATACCACCCAGGTAATCAGAAACAGTATCGCAACAATTATCAGATTGCAAATATCGGATGAAGAAATACTGAGAAAATCTCCAATTAAAAACTGCGAATAACGATTAAAACTTCCTCCCCTTGACAATATAACTATCCCTAAAGCCAATGCTGTATTCATCATGATTCCTGTTACCGTATCAGTAGAAGCAGTTCCATGCCTTTTCAAAAGGGTGATACAAACAGCAAAAAAGACTGAAAAAAGAATCATTGACCAGAGAGGATTATCCAGCCCCAGGAGCGCACCTATGGCTATACCGGTAAAAGCAGAATGCCCCACTGCATCAGAAAAGAATGCCATCTGATTGTTAACCACCATACATCCCAAAAATGCAAGAAGTGGTCCTGTTATTAGCACAGCCAGCAAAGCCTGTTGCATAAATTTATACTGAGCCCATTCAAAAGGTAATGCGGCTATCAGTTCAAAGCATAAATTCATATACGTAAGTCCTTTTTCCTACTAAAAACTATATTCCTGAAGGTGGCAGCTCAGCAGAGTCCGCTATGGAGAATCTACCGAAAGTACCTATAACATCAGGATGCCTCAGGGTAACTTGTGGTTTGTCATCGCAGATAACCGAGCGGTTTAAAAAAAGCATCCGGTCAGCATATTTGGCTGTAGTACTGATATCATGCGATATCATAACAATTGCCAGATGATAGGTTTTACGCAGATTGGAAACCATCCTGTAAAACAGTTCAATTCCCGATGGATCTACTCCAGACACCGGTTCATCAAGCAGCAAAAGATCTGGAACTGGCGTTAGTGCCAAGGCTAAAAGAACCCGCTGGAGTTGCCCCCCGGAAAGAGAGCCAACTGTCTGATTTATAAGCCTGTCCGCCTCAACAGCGCAAAGGACCTTGACAGCCTCCTGCCTGATTTTGGAAGACACTCCTAGCCACAATGGTTTTTTCGATAAAGATGCCGCAAAAAGATCCAGTACTGTCATAGGGGAAAATGCATCGATATCCAGCCTCTGTGGAACATAGCCTATACGAAAATCTCTCCCTGACCTTCCATCGATAGAAGAGAAATTAATTTTTCCGGTAAACGGCAGTTCATTAAGCATCGCACGCAGCAAAGTGGTCTTACCTGCACCATTTGGTCCAATAATCACTGCAAGCTGACCACAATGGATATGTAAATTAACATTCTGCAGAATCTGACGTCCCTGCAAGGTAACACATACATCCTGAAGCATAGTGCAGCAGTCACCACAGACTCCTTTACCGCCAATATCACATTCGCTTTGGACCATGTTCAGCGCAACGCCTCCTGCAGTACTTTAAGGTTTTTCTCCATAATTGAAATATAGGCATCCGGATGAAATGGTCCGGTCACTATCGGATCAAGAGTATATAGTTTTTTACCGGTTTCGCGGTATATCATTTGAGCAATCTTTGCAGGATACTGTGGTTCGATAAAAATTGCCTTTACATTTTTTTCTTTAATCAATTTAATGATTTCTGCCAGTTCACGTGCATTCGGTTCAGAACCAGCTTCACGCTCAATAACCGCTACAACATTAAGATTGAATTCTTTGGCAAAATATGGAAATGCCTCATGAAAAGTAATTATGTTGCGGTCTGAAATCACGGAAAGTCCTTGATGCATCTTTCTTTTCAGCTCTTCCAGAGATTTTACAAATCTGTCAGCATTGACCCTGTACTTCTGTGCATTCCCGGGATCGATTACCATTAATTCTTTACATATATTTTCAACCTGTGAAATTGCTCCAGACACAGACAGCCATACATGAGCATTATATTGCTGTTCATGACGCTGATGCTCATCATCATCATGCCGATGCACCTCTGCTTCAATTAACTGAATTCCCTTACTTGCCTCAATGATCTTCAGCCGGGGAAACTGTGCTATGACTTTGTCAAGAAATGTCTCCATTCCTCCACCATTAATAACCAAAGCATAAGCGGAGTTTAGCTTTTTCATATCATTGGGAGTCAACTGATAATCATGAAGACATCCGGTCTTAATACTTGTCATGCATTCCACAGCCACTCCAGGAACATCGGTAGTTACATTTTGAGTCAAAATGTACATAGGATAAAAAGAGCAGAGAATTACCTTTTTCTCAACATCAGCCCCGTATAAACCTGCACTTAGAGTAAATAAGACAATCAGCTTCTTCATCCAAGCCAGCATAATTATTCTCCTTTTTTTAAAACTTTAGTATAGAGAGTATTTTCTGTCAGACTTTCAGACCTCAAAGCTTTCTGCATGAAGCACACAGCCCTTCAAGCTGAATGAAGTGCCTGTCTACCGTAGCATGAAGATTTTCCTCAACATATCTGGAAAAGCCCTCAAAAAAACATACTGGAACCTCCTGAACCTTCATGCAACTTGAACAGATGAAATGATGATGCTCACCATGCTGTGGATTACGGCAAAGATAGTACCGCATTAATCCATCTGACTTGTACATACTGCAGACAATTCCGCACTGAAGCAGCCTCTCAAGAACCCGGTACATGGTAGCTAAATTCACCTGGTAACCCAATAGTCCGCTGACATCATTACGAAGCTCTTGAGCGCTGCGAACAATCCCGGTTTTAAACAGATAATCAACCACCGATGTTACTACCGGCGTAATCCTGCATCCCTGATCTCGTAATATTTTAATAAATTGTTCTGTATGCAGACCACTATGCATATTACAGCTCCACAATGTCTGACGATATTTATTCTGGTACGTATTTAAATTAATTGAGGCTAACTGTTATTGCAAATATTTCGCATTAAGGGAAGCAAAATAGAACGAGGAGAATCCAAAAACAAAAGGTGCGAGTGTGAATCGCACCATAAAAGTCATAGAAGGGCTATTTAAACATGCTCACGATATCTCTGGCAAACCTTTTACCCATTTCATACCCGCTGATAAAAAGCTCTGGAGTGACTTTTCCAGGAAATTCCAGTCCCTCAATGATCTCCCACTCCATTGCAGATGTCATCTGCTGTACCTTCTTGAATGCACCTTTACTCCATCCATAACTTCCAAAGTATACAGCTTTCTTATTGCGGATGTTTTTCAACGATGCTTTCTCCAGAATCTGCTGCATATATGGAAAGAGGGAAACCTCATAGGTAGGTGCACCAATCACCACTCCTTTGTTTTTAAGCAACGATGGAAGTATATAGCTGTTGTGCGTTCGGGCTACATCAAATATTTCGGGTGTCAAACCACCGTCGGAAATTCCTTGGGCAACCGCATTCATCATGGCTTCAGTATTTCCATACATCGTGCCGTAAAGAAGTGTGATACCCTTGTCTCCACCATCTGTGCTGCTCTGAGCCCACTTTTTATAGAGTTCTACGATTCTGCCAGGATTTTTTCTCCAGATAAGCCCGTGAGAAGGGGCAATCATGGAAATGTCAAGACCTCCCAGTTTGGATATTGCATTTAATACTGGTGTGGAAAACTTTGCCACTATATTGGCATAGTATCTAAGAGACTCTTTTTCGTAAAAAGAAAGATCTCCATATTCATCTTCAAAGTAAGCTCCCTGTATAGCTCCGTAACCTCCAAAAGCATCACAGGAGAAAAGTATTCCGGTAGACTTATCGAATGTCACCATTGTCTCTGGCCAGTGAACAAAAGGGACATGGAAAAACTGAAGCTGATGATTACCGGTATCAATCATTTCACCATCATTTACCACTCTTATATTATGGTTGATTCCATAATAATCCTGTAACATATTGACCGCCTTTTGAGTACAGATTATCTCAAAACGATCATTTATCATGCGAAGAGTTCTTAATACTCCGGTATGATCGGGTTCCATGTGGTTTACTATTACATAATCGAGCTTATTGATATCGATTATCCGGGAGATCTGATCGAAAAATTCATCGGTTTTAAAACCCCTGGAAAGATCGACAAGCACATTTTTCTTGTCTTTAATAACATAGGAGTTGTAAGAAATCCCCACACCATCGATGGGCCATAACCCCTCAAACAGATCAGTAGTCCTATCATTAACCCCAACCCAGTAAATATCATCCTTAAGGCGAACATCATTCATAATACCTCCCTGAGCTTGTTTATAATCATGATAACACCAGTAAAAATAGTTTTTAGCTCAGGTTAAACCTTTTTTTTGTTGGATAAATATGTATTCGAGAAGCAAAGACAGGGAAAAATGAAAGCTTTTGTGAGGTAATTAAAATCGAGGGGGTAAAGATTTCACTTTACCCCTTTTTCTGAAAATCAGGTTATGCCTTTTTTGTTCCAAATAATCTGTTTTTAATCTTTTCACTCCACTCTTCGAAAATTATGTAAAGACATGGTATCACAACCAGAGTCAATAAGGTGGTTGCACACATACCGCCAATAACTGCTACTGCCAGAGGAGCCCAAGTCTCAGAACCGTCTCCTAATTTAAGAGCAAGCGGAATCATACCAATAATGGTAGTCAAAGCAGTCATTAGCACTGGTCTAATCCTAGTAATTCCACTTTCTTCAGCGGCCTCATACAAACCAACACCCCTGGATCGAAGCTGATTAGTATAATCAACCAGAACGATTCCATTGTTTACAGCGATTCCAACCAGTATCACTATACCTATCAATGCCATAACACTGATCGGAGTATTGGTGACAAACAGAAGTATGAAGACACCAATAATTGACAATGGAACTGTAAACATGATGATGAAAGGATCCAACAGTGATTCAAACTGACCAGCCATCACCATATAAACCAGAAGTGCACCCACCAGAACAGCCAATATCAAATAGAAGTAGGCTTCCTGCTGATCCTCAGCGGTACCGCCCATAATCAGCATCATATCTGAAGGAACAGCAATTTCTGACTGGATTTGCTCTATTTTTTTAACAGCAGTCTTAAGATCGATTCCAGCAAGGTTGCATCCTACAGAGACATATCTCTCCTGGTTTTCCCGGTAAATGGTAACCGGTCCCTGTGTCTCCCTGATATCAGCAATCTGACGCAAAGGAACCGTTCCGCCAGCAGAAATCGGTATCAACAGATTCCCCAGAGCTTCCCTGTCTTCACGATATTTTTTATCCAGTTGTACGTAAATATTATACTCATCACCTTTTTCCCTATACTTGGCAATAGTCCTTCCCTGAATAGCTGTTGACACAATGGAGGCAACCTGCATATTGGTCAGACGCAGATCATTCAATACATCCTGTTTCAGATGTATATCCAACTGAGGAATGTAATCATTTACATTAACTCTTACATCCACCAGGCCTTTCACTTTTTCCATTCGCGCTTTCAGATCATCGGCAATCGCTTTGGCTCTGGTAAGGTCATTGCCTACCACTTTGATCTCTACCGCCTTCTCTCCGCTGGACATCATACTGCCACCTTCAAAGTAATAAGAGATCCCGGCAATCTCATCCAGTTTTTTACGTAAAGCGATCTCTATCTCCTTCTGACTCCTTTTCCTTTCCTTCCTGGGCAAAAGCCTCAGAGTAGTAGTAATTGTGTTGCCCGAAGAACCACCAGGACTAAAACCTTCCTGTACACCAAAGCGGAAAGTGGCGGTAACGATCTCGGGCGCAGACTCTTTAAGAATATTTTCTACCTTAATAACTGTTTCTCTCAAAGAAGTCAAAGGTACTCCGGTTGCAGATTCGATAGTCAAATTTATTCTTCCCTGATCGGTTTCCGGCATGAATTCTCCGCCCATAAATGGAACCAAACAACAGGAAAAGACAAGCATCAGTAAAGCCATAAGCAATACATACTTTTTATGATAAAGTGACCAGTGCAAAATTTTCTGGTATTTATCAGTCAACTTTTTCAAAGCGTTTGGTTTATCACCCTTCTTACTTTTCTTATTATCCAATCTTTCTTTCAGAAGCACCGATGCCATCATTGGTACTAGAGTCAAAGCAACCAGAAGCGAAACCGTAAGACTGAAGGTCACAGTCAGAACCATTTCCTTGAACAACTGCCCGGTGATACCTGGAACAAAAAGTACCGGAACAAACACACTCAGGGTAGTCAAGGTTGAGGCGATAATGGCGGTACTCATCTCTGATGCCCCCTGTTCAGAGGCTTCTACACTTTTGTAACCCAGGCTCCTATAGCGAAATATATTCTCCAAAACAACGATAGAGTTATCCACCAGCATACCTATTGCCAGTGCAAGCCCGGCCATGGAAATCACATTAAGAGTCAAATCGGACAAATACAGCACAGCAAAGGTCAGAATTATCGATATCGGCATGGAAATAGCCATTATCAAACTGCCACGAAAGCTTCGTATAAAGGCAAAAATCACCAGAATTACAACAATCAGAGACATGATTGCTGTATCAGAGAGATTTTTTAAGGAGTTGGAGGTAAATTCCGAAGTATCGAACAGTATTTCAAAATCAACTCCCTGAGGAAGAACTTTTTTAATATTTTCAAGTTCCTTTTTTACATGTGCGGCAGCCTGTACGGTATTGGCATCCGATTGTTTGCTTACTACTATGGCGACTCCCTGTCTGCCGTTTATGCGAACATCACCAGTCTGTTCCTTGTAACCATCTTCCACCAAAGCAACATCCTTGAGCCTTAGTGGAACTGTCCCAGGTTTTATCACTATATTTCTGATCTGTTCCAGACTCCTGTATTCACTGTAGATACGGAGGTTATACTCCTTGGTGAATGTCTTGATATTTCCGGAAGACACCAGGCCTGCACTGGTTTGAATTGCAGTCGCCACATCCTGAGGTGAAAGCGAATGTGAAGCCAACAGCACCGGATTGAGCTTTACATTTATCTGACGTTCAAATCCACCGGCAATTTCCACTGAAGCGACGCCATCGACCCGCTCCAGAAGAGGTTCTACCCTGTCTTCACCAAGCTTGCGAAGCTCTGCCGGTCCAAGATCTTTGGAGTTCATTGACAACATCATTATGGGCATCATGGACGGATTCAGAGCCAGCACAAACGGCTCCTCTGCATCACTGGGAAGATAGTCCCTGATCATGTCAAGAGCGTTTCTTACATCGGCTTCTGCCTTGTCCATGTCGGTTCCGTAAACAAACTCCAGCATTACCATCGATTTACTATTGGAAGAACTGGAAGTGATTTTCTTAATGTTCTCGGTGGCACTTACCGCTTCCTCGATGGGCCTGGTGACCAGATTCTCGATATCTTCAGAACTGACTCCCGAATAACTGGTAAACACCAGCACTATCGGAAAGTCAATGTCCGGAGTCATTGCCACTTTCAACTGTGTTAAAGAGAATATTCCAAACCCGATAGCAACGATATAGATCATTGCCAGCGTGACTTTTCTTTTTATTGAAAAACCTGTTAGTTTCATCTTTTTACCGTCCCGCCTTATTAACTACTCTTAAAGAGTCTCCATCTTTTACAATATTTTGCCCGGCAACTATTATGCTGTCCCCGAAGTTTGCTCCCTGAGCCAGTTCTATAAAACCACCGGAGAGAAGTCCCGGAGTAATACTTCTTTTCACAGCTCTGCCTTTTTTTACCACATACACGAAATAATCAGGTTTCTCTGTCTGAATACCCTTTTCATCAGTCAGAACTTGGGTATATGTCATCACAGTCATTTCGCTGACCACTACAGTTCCGGTTCTTTTGGATGTCTGTACCAGAAACTCACCAAAAAGTCCTGACTTTAAAAGGTTATTCTGGTTATTCAACCTTACTTCAATCTCCAGAGTCCTGGTCATAGGATCAATTGCTTCGTCAATTTTTTCCACAGTTCCACTAAATTGAGTGTCGGGCAAAGATGGAAAAGAGGCATTAACCTTCTGTCCCACCGAGATTTTATGCATATCCACTGCAGGTACTCTCAGTTTAGCTTTTACTGTATTTGCATTCACGATTTTTATAACCTGCTGCCCTGCAGCAACCATCTCATTAACTTCGAAATAAACCATTCCTACACGCCCATCGAAAGGTGCTCTAAGGATTGTATTCTCATATTGCACATCTGCCTGTTCCATGGCTGCAGAAGCCTGCTCAAGAGCAGCCTGAGCGATATCATACTGGCTCTTTGCCAAATCAAACTGTTGTTTACTGATCGCATTTTTTGCCAGCAGGTTTTTCATTCTGTTGAAATCATCCAGTTTTGACTGCAACTGTATTTTTGCACTCTTCAGGCTTGCTTCGGCGAGTAGCTTCCCCTGTAAAGCAGCCTTATTATACTGAACCGCCAGAATCTGCCCTGCTGTAACCCTGTCTCCAGGTTTTACATTAACTGATGTCAGTTTTTCCGAAGTTTTACTGTATACGAAAGCGTCATTCTGAGCTTCTATACCCCCAGTCAACTTTATATAACTTGAAATTGAATCCGGTGCAGCCACATAAACTTCCACCGGAATGACCCTCTCAACTTCTTCCATCTTTTTCTTTTTACATCCGATTATCATAACTGATAAAGATAAAACAATCAATGTGAAAATATTTGACTTCATTTCCATAATACTTCCTTATAATTAAGTTTATCCCTTATTTCCTTTTTATTATTGAGCAATGCTGGAGGAGCTGGACCCAAGCCCGCCCATTTCCAGATTGATTGTAGCCAGTTTTAGACTGGTAGCAGTCTGTAATGCTGCATATTTGGCTGAGACCAATGAGTTATGAGCATCAAGAAGCTCGTACATCGGAATTACTCCTTCTTCATATTTTGCCAGCGATGCATAATATGCCTTTTCGCGAGCTTCCATCAGCAATTCAGCAGCTTTAATTTCACTTTGCAATTGCTCTACCTCATGATAGGCATCAAGTACTTCCTTTTCTACCGTAGCTGTCTTCTCCTGTAACACCTCCTTGAGTGCTAATTGCTGTTCTCTGGCTTTCTTTAACTTAAAATTGCGATTTCCCCAATCCAATAAATTAAAACTTAGCGCTGCACTGGCTCTCCAGGTGTAACGCCAGCTTTCCTTTGTATCAAATTCCGGGCTTTCATTGGAATAACTGAATGATGTAACCAGGGAAGGATAAAATGCTGATTTGGCAGATTTAATACCAAGTTCAGTCAGATTCATTTTCAGCCTTGTCTCATTGAGATCAGGTCTTAGAGACAATGCACTGCTTACTGCAGAATCCAGATTGACATCTGTTACTTCATTGCCTTCTGCACTGGTATCGATCAAATTTATTTCCGTAGTTGCAGGAAGCCCCAACAGAATGGCAAACTGCCGTTTCATCGAGGAGACCGACTTGTTCACCTTTAATTCATTCATTCTGGCCTGAGCCAGTGATGCCTTGGTGAGAAGATAGTCGTGCTCGGTGGACATTCCCTGCTCCATTCGGGCCTCCTGATTAGAAGTCAACTCTTCAAGCTGCTTTATAGCTTCACTTGCCACAGATGCTGATTTTTGAAGATTGACAATTCCCCAGTATACCTGCAATACTGCATAACGGATCTTCTGCTTTGCAGTTTCAGCACTTTTTTCCGTAATTTCACTGGACAGTTTCGCACTGTTAAGCCCATTAAGCAAGGCAAATCCGGTAAATATCGGCTGTTGAATTTGAATAGCATAATTGAATGAATTCTGATCCAGACCCATTCCCGGTGGCATCATAGATGAAAGAGCAGCTGGTATCTCAAAATCCAATCCGGTCCGGGAATAGCTGCCACTCAAGTTAACACTTGGCAAAAATCCGGTCCTGGCACTCTTTATGTCGTATTCAGCCTGTATTTGCTGATGTTCAAGTGCTTTAATCGAGTAATTATTCTTCATGGCCATCTCAACGGCCATCTTTGCAGACAGATCAACACTCTCTGCAGATTGTCCCGAAACAACACATACTGCCAAAACCAGTAAAGCAGGTCTTGCACAGCACCTTCTAATTTTCATATACCCCCCTGTAAGATCTCCACAAACATAATAGTTATGAAACTGTAAAATATAAATCAGTTGTAACATTCCATTTTCGATTATGTAACATCTTGTAACAATTTTTTTTCTGCCGCTCTACAAGGCAGAGTTATTGTAACAGTCGTTCCGATATCAAGACTGCTCTCGATCGAAATCTGGCCTCCATGAGCCTCCACTATCTTTTTAGTCAAACTCATGCCCAACCCGTACCCACCAGAATCGTGCCGCCTTGCCTTATCTACCCTGTAAAAAGGTTCAAAAATAAAAGGCAGTTCCTTCTCAGAGATCCCAATCCCACTATCGCTTACAACAATCTCGACCCACTTTCCATCCGATGCATAAGCGACCTTTACAGGTTCACCCTCTGGTTTGGAATATTTGATAGCATTATCTATAATATTGGATAACGCCATCTTCATTCTCTCTTTGTCTACCTCCATTTCCACCTTTACAGAGTTGCAAATCAGCACTGAAGGAACAGATTGCTTTCTGCTTTCCAGAATCTCCGAAAGCAAACTTCCAAGGTCAACCTTTTCCAGCTTCACTTTCCCGAATGGACTGTCCAGTCTGGCTTCCTCCAGAATAGCACCGGTCATTTTCTCCAGAGCCGAGATATTGTTTTTTATGGTTTGTCTGATGTTGCCCTCAGGTATAAACTCCAGAGCAACCAGTATTCTGGCTAAAGGCGAACGCAACTCATGGCTGATATCCCGAAGCAATTGATCCCGTGCCTTCATATCATTATTTATATGACGGGCCATGTCGTTGAAAGACTGGATCAGTTGCCCAAGCTCATCAGAAGACTTTTTCGGAAGCTCTATATTAAAATCACCTCTACTTATCTGCTTTACCCCATTATGAAGAATCCGTAATGGTTTCAGCAAATGACGTATGTATAAATGTGTTAATCCTAATACCATTACCAGTATTACAGACCATATTATTAATAGCTCCCAGGGGAATCTAAGTTGCAAAAACGGCTGTTTCATCTGGAACATGTAGCTTGCTGAATCAGTCTGAAACGCACAGATCAGATGATTACGGTACCACGATATCGATGTATTATTAGATTTCTTTTCAATAATATCAAAATCAGCTATCTCGCTGGAACTGGACCATTGAAAAGAGCTGCTTTTATATCGCATATCCAACCCCTGTTCTCTTAACAAATTTAAAACAGAGGCAGTATCTTCCATGTTTATCTGAGAAGCAATAAATTTGGAATGGCTCAGAAAAACATTATTAATGGGAAACTTAGTGCGTAAATAACTGAAATAGGCGTGCAATGTGATATGGGTGGAGACCACCAATGTAAAAGTTGCCGTAATTATTAAAATTGTAAACCTAGTGAAAAGCGAAACTTTTTTCATTAAACCTTCTCAGTGACTGCTAAGAAAAACGTACCCCACACCAGTCACTGTTTTTATGTATTGAGGATTTCTGGAATCATCTCCTAACTTCTGACGAATCCTGCTTATCAGCATGTCAATAGAACGGTTCGATGATTCCCAGTCTATGCCTCTAAGATGCTCAACCAACTGAGTTCTATCCAATACCCTTCCCTTGTTTCGAATAAGATATTGAAGAAGTTCATATTCATTGGTGGTCAAATTAACCTCTTCACCCGAAACTGTCACACTCCTGGAAGAAAAATTGATAGTTAAATCTCCATATCGCTCCAGTTGTGCGGAAGACTGTGACCCATCACCAGACCTTCTCAAAATCGAACGAAGCCTGGCCACCAGCTCTCTTGGTTCAAAAGGTTTAGGAAGATAGTCATCAGCACCAATCTCCAACCCCACTATTCTGTCGTGCACATCCCCTCTGGCTGTTAACATCAGGATTGGAGTCGAGTATTTCTTACGTATCTCTCTGCAGACAGAAAAACCATCCATATCCGGTAACATCACATCAAGTATTATTGCATCAGGCATGCTCTCTTCTATGGCTTCGATCCCACTTTGGGGATGTTCGACTGTTTGCACCACAAATCCATGAGTTCCCAGATATTCCTGTAAAAGAGAATTAAGCTCCCTATCATCATCAATTACCAAAATTTTCTCATTCATAGCTACTTTCAGTCTTCAACAACCGACTCCAGTTTCTATCTGAATATCAGTATACTTCATTTTTATAACAGAGCTGTTTCTGAAGTGTAACAAGTTGTAACCAGAGGAAGCATGGCAATAATCTGAGAAAACTTTAACATTGTTCACTGCAGGATTTATTTTGAAACTCATAAATTAGATAATCGGACAGATTAAATGCAAAATTACTTAACTCAACCTGTTCTCTAACCACTCTGTGATAGAACATCCCCACACTTTCAGTGCGGGATGGGAGTGGGAGGTTTTTTCTTCACCCCCCCATTTAATTATAAAAGGCGCTCGTTGAACTGAGACAAAAATGAAGCTTTTTTAGGGAAATAAGAAACTGATAATTAAAAAATTCTTTAATTTATGCCCGATAGAAGCGACTGATTAGGAAAACTCCTTAATATGCCGGTAATAATCCATAGATATATAATACATCGAAGATAAGCGTCTACCCTCCATCTTAAAAAATCAAAATCGCTGCAATCCCTGATTGCTGCCATAAAAGAATAATCAAAGAAAGTAGTCAGCATATGATAAAACACAGCCACATATAATAGTTGCGGTGGCAAGATACCAACTACCTGTATCCCTAAAAAATAAAGTATAGAGATGAATACCGTATATACAGTCCAGATATTAAGTACT
The DNA here is from genome assembly GCA_964472925.1 of uncultured Fibrobacter sp. Lineage (GTDB taxonomy): Bacteria > Fibrobacterota > Chitinivibrionia > Chitinivibrionales > Chitinispirillaceae > JAAYPC01. The sequence continues at coordinate 13,386 of CAYYNL010000007.1, forward strand.
CGCAGCGACATTGCCCGGGCGGACTTCTGCACTGTCAGACAATCACTTGCCATTGCCAATGGTTCTTTTAACATCTGAGTTATTTCACCTTTTAGAAGCATCACTGTGGAAATCAGAAGAATCAGATGAAGAAACAACATAGCAATCTCACTTTACAATTCAGGTTTAGGATTATCACTCCAGCATTTCGAAGAAAAGATTCAGGTCATGATCCCAAAGTTCGAGAAAAGAACCAAAAGAGCTGTTATCGTAAAGCCCAGTGTAGAATGCTTTAGCCTGCAATCCATGTTCCTCAGAGATATTAAAAGATGAAATCGCTGAATTTCTGTTGATCATATTTACAAGAGTCAAATTTTCTGAGATTTGCGGATCCAGTTCTGTATCACCGGTCACCACAGTTGAAAAAACCAGCCCCTTCTCTGTCTCCTGAACCGCAAACCACATCTTTTCAGGATGCTCAAAGGTGCAATACCCCTGCTGCTCTTCTATAATGTAACCTGAGTTCTGGAGATAATTACTGACTTCTTTCATTAATGATCCACTCATAAAGGTCTCCTTTAAACCAGTCAATTTAAAAAGTTTTCTGGCAAACAGTGCTCTATTGTTCTTTGATAATTTTCTCTGATATTTAAATTTTATAGTAATAAAAAGATAAAAACAATATGTTATTCCTCCTTTGGCCATATTTGTAATCTAATTTCCGCAGTTGGAGTGGATGCAGCCGTATATAATCCTAAAAACCACAGTAGATTGACGCGAATAACACGTAATCTATTACGCCTAAAGGCATTCAGTCCTTTCAGTCTTATCACTAGGTAGATAAAACCTTCAAGGACTTCAAGCCTTTCTGCATCAATATCTTACAGTTCTTCATCGTCACCTGCTGCGGTTTTTAGGATAATAAATTGATAAGACATTGAAATTTTTTAAAGGCTTCATCGAAAAGGTGATAAAGTCGAAACACCTGATTCTTTCACGATTATTTATCGGAACACGAATACTGCATCCAACTGCAAAATTTAGGTTAAATTAAATTGCCGGCTTTGATTGAACTCATTAAGGGGATAAGTAAAAGAATATCGAAATAAACAAATGCTCTAAGTTTTTTTTTAAGCTGAGCAGGCATAAAAAAAGCAGATAATTAGTATATCTGCTTTTCTACAATTATTTCTCTAAGGCTGATTTTTATCAGGAATTACTTTATTCCAAAGAATGAGTCAATCTTGCTTGCTACATCATCACCAGTAATTGCAACATCATTGACTTCACCAGCTTTATTACTTAATTCAGTATCTGTTGGTTCCTCTTCCAAAATTGTATCCTGACTGCCATCATCTCCCCTGGCAATTACGATCTTCTCCTGCCCCTCAGTTTTTTTATCAGATTGAGTTGTCTTCTGCTGCCTTCCAGCGGAACTGTCTTTTTCTTTTACTTGCAAGACATTTTCCTTATTCTCATCGGTACCCCGGCCAGAAGCAGCATATTTAGGAGGCAATGCATTTTTATCTATGCTTTCAATGTTTAAGGAACCAGTGCGCAAAAATTTGCCCATATCCAAATCCATAATAGTTTCAAGCATCTCCTCTTCCTGAGGCTCTTTTGTAACCTGCTCAAACTCCTGCTGAAAAGAACTTTTCTGTTCCTTAACACTCTCATCAGCAAAACTGATGTTGCTTTTGTCAGGATCAGCATTATTGCTCAGCTCTGTTGTGGTATTACTGATAGATGCAGTCTCTTTTTTATCAAGAGTTTTTTCCGGATTAACCTCAAAAACTATCTCATCATTAAAATCTTTAGCATCTCTGGAATCCTCAATAGCAGAAATTTCTTCAACTGCCATCCCATGGTCTTTATCAGAGACCACAGTCTGTTTCTCATCTACTGCTATCGGTTGTTCATCTATTATTGTTGACTGCGCTTCATCTATTATCACTGACTCATCACTTGTCGATGCAGACTTATCATTATTTGCTATTACCGGTTGCTCATCTACTAACGCAAGCTGTTCATCATTTGCTGTTACTGGTTTCGCATCTACTACCACCGGTTTCTCATCTTCAATAATCACCGGCTGTTCATCTGCTATTGCAGGCTGCTCATCAACAGTTGCTGGTTGTTCTTCTACCACTACTTGATCTTGATCAGGTCCCATACTTACAAATTCAAAATCCGGAATCTGCTCATCCTCTTTTTCATCATCCATGACACAGACATCATCGTTTGTATTTATATCTTCTTTTTTGGTTTTATTAAACACTTCAGAAGAGTCAGTTACCGCTTTATCAGTAAAAAATCCGGTAGAAGATTTCGAAATGTTTTTATTTAAATCTGGAGAAGAAATTAAATCTGAAGATTTTTCGACAGCAGCAATTTCATTATCAAATGCCATCTGCCCGTCAAGCTGGAGATTAGTCAGTTTTCCATGAGCCAGCTGATGATATCTGGCAAACTGCATATCAGTAAATTTAACGAAGTATAAATCCAGAAGGTGCATGTTAGGTTTGTAGATTTTGTTTGCAGCATCCAGTTTAGAATAGAGAGAACTACGGAACTTATCTTCTGAAAGCAAATCGGTCCTGAAGGAGGTGATCAAAGAATCGATATCGGTGAAGATTTCGGCGATTGAACGAATGATTTGATTACGGTTTTCCAGGGAGGCATCCTGTTTCTTTTTATTTTGGTTAGAGATCCATAAAAGCAGTAATCCAGAAGCCAAAGTTCCTGCCAGAAACCCCACAACCAGATAAAGAAAAGACGAATCCATAAATCCTCCGTTTAGCGATTAAGTCCGCATTCAAAAAAGATACATTCAAATTGAAAGGCTATGCTTAAATAGTTCATTGAACAGCTAATATTATAATTCACACAGGAATATAAGTCAAATATTTCCTAAATTCCCCGATTACATACAACATCATATACTTTGCGATATTTGCTCACATTTTTATCCCAGGAAAAGCTTTTTACATTTTCAGTACCGTTAAGAATCATGGCAGCATATTCCTGTGGTTTTTTGTACAGCTCTATTGCTGCCAATAAAGCATTATATGCAGAATCAACCATTGAGCAGAATAGTGGATTTTCCATTCTTGATTCCAAAGGCAGATTAAGCAGATCACGCCATTTGTACTCAGCCAAATCATCTGGATAATCCTCCCTGAACAAAATTCCGGTTGGTAAAGCACTGGATTTTTTTCCTGCAAATATACTGCCATAAAACTGTGGGGTCTTGACCTGGTTACAAGGATTAACCTGCACCCACAACCCTCCTGTGCCCCTGGCAATAACAGGTACTCCACGAATAAAACCTTCCGTTGCAGCGCCAAAAGGCTCATAAAAGGATGGCATCAGAAGAAAACTGGAACCCTCAAGGAAACTCTTATACTGGTTATTGGAGATTCTGAATGGCCAAATTGTAATATCTCCACTGCAACGCTCTGCACACTCTTTGAAAAATGAAAGATTTTTGTTATTAGATGCAGATGAAGGGCAGAAAAACAGTTTTGCACTTCCCCGGGGCAAACGTTCGAAAGCATAAAAAATGATATCGAAACCTTTTTGCATGATATCCAGACGACCTGACATAAAAAAAACCGGAGCAGCACAGTCTTCTTCAATTGTCAGTTTACCTATGACTGCAGGATCTGTACAAGAGCTAAGCTGGTCTATAAATTTCTCCCGGAAATTCTGCTTCTGTCCCAAAATCAAACTAAAATTCTTCTTGAGAGCCTTACTTACAGCCGAATCAGAAAAAGGACAGGTGGGCTCACCGAACATACCATTTTCAATACCCACAGGCGGATTAATTGAGAAATAGCCCTGAAGATGATCTGTAAAAATGCCCTTCTGGATTGGATCGTGACGTAGTTCGTGAGCAAACGGTGTGCTGACAGTAGTGAGAGGTCCGTTCAGAAGAGGCAGACTACATTGTAAAACGGTATGACCCGGGATAAGTTTATTAAAGAAAAGCATTTTGTATTCATCGGAAATACCGGCATCAAAGCTGTTATGCAGTGTCAATACGGTACGGGCCTGATTTAACAGATTACTGATAACTGCGTATTTGGAAGTAATGGAGATGGGAGCAGTTTCCCAATCATGAGCATGGAAAATAAGATTACTGGTGTATCCCAGACGTTTCATGGCATAAGGAACGGCTGCAGAAAAAGCCAATGAATCAAAAAGCAGCTTTTCATCTGAAATCTCATCATAGAGATAAGGATTGTCTCCAGCATGGAAGTGGTTTTTTATTTCAAGATGAAAGGATGGTATGTCACTGGAAGTATCTTCATAACAGTTTAGCACTCCTTCATAATTGCACAAATGAAAAACTTCACCGCTGAACTTTAACTTCAATATCCCATTATCCCGTGCTTTAAGTACAGCAGAGTTTGCAGAATGAAAGGGAGTAACAAAAATTACTCTCTCACCATTCTCCACCAGTTTATTTGGAAGAATTTTGGCAACAGCAGCCAAACCTCCCAGGGAGGCATAACTGTTCTCAAAAGACAAAAACACAATTATTCGTTCAGAAGATTTGAAAACTCTTTCGGAACGATATAGCAGATCAAACTCACGTTGACTGAATATTTCATGTAAATTTTTCTGGATCAGTACCCAACTGTCCAGTTTTGTCTGAAATATATGGTCGAAAGCCCCATAACTGTCAATCATCATTCCACCTTTACCACTGAAGAAATATCTTTATCAGAAAATCTCTTTCTGTCTTTTGTGTTCCCTTTAAGCATCCATAGAAAGCCAAAAACAGCCGGAAGGAGCACATTTATCAATAGTATCATTGCTGACACACCAAAAGCTATAGCTGCTGCCTGGGGTGCTGCTGATGATACGGTTTCCAGTTTTTTCAGAAAAAGAGAAAAAGATAACTCCCTAACTCCTATATTAGCCACAAAAAAAGGCATAAAAAGCATAAAAGCATACGCCTGTCCAGCTATTACACAATTTTTAAGAAAATTATCACTGCCAAACATCCCCAGAAGAACTGCAGTTTGTAAAATCAAGCAGAGTTGTGAAACGGCCGAAAAAAAGATCAGATTCATGGAAGGTAACGTATGCAGTCTTGATGCAAACAATTTTATCATGTCAAAAAGAGGTCTTAAGGCCTTTATTTCCGGAATCATTGCGGAGATCAGACGGAGAACAGGACCAGTTAAACAGAAAAGTAGAAAAGAGATAATCAGAAGAATTTCAAAATAGAGCGCCGTACCTTTTTTAAAAGTGAAAAATTGAATTATCATAGAGATTATCCCGAAAGCCACAGTCAGGAATACTCCATAAAAACGCTCTATTATCACTGCCAGTATCGAGACAGTCCTTTGATGAGCAAAGATACCTATGCCTCTGAAAAACTCTCCTATTCTTCCTGGAGTCAGGAAAGCCAGAAAGAAACCAACCAGTAACGATTTTGCAGCGATTCGGATATGGCAAGGAAGGGATTGCGACTTAAGAATCTGCTGCCAGCGAACAAGCTGAAAGTAAAAACTAAATCCACTGAATATAAACGCAACCAGAATCAAAAATGGATCGATCTGTCCTATTATTAGCCTGAAATCATTTTGCCTGAGGTTTCGATTAACCAAGATCACAAAAAAAGCGGTTGATCCCAGTTTCAAAAGACTTTTAAAGAGAGTACTTTTGAAGAAGGTAAAAAGAGGTTTTGGCTTCGCTTTTAATACCTGGGTATTTTCTGATCGAATGCCTTGGCAATCTTTAAAAATTTTTCTATGCATCATCTGCCCTGAAAATAATTGCCCCGAAGGCGGATTTGTACAGGCAAGATCAGAAAATAGTTAACCTGTAGTTTTCTCACAACATATTAACCGGATCAACATCAATAATAATTTTGAGATTTTTAGAGATTCTGCAGTTATTTTTTCTGATTTCTTTGAGAGCTTCTCCCAATTTACGTGCCGATTGCGCTTTGATCAGAAGAGAATATCTTGATTCATTTGCAATTTTTTCAAGAACAGCAGGGGTCGGACCAAGAATTGTAAATTGCTGGCCAGCGATACTGCGCAACATGGAGGATATTCCGCTGATTCTGTTTTTAACCTCCTGCTCATCGCTACCTTCCACAATTATTCTTGCCAGTCTGCTAAAGGGCGGATAAGAAAGTTCCTGCCGATTTTTCAGCTCACAATTAAAAAACTGTTCATAGTCATGAGTCTGGGCAGTTTTAATCGCAATCTCTTCGGGGCAATAAGTCTGAATGACCACTTCTCCCTGATTGTCAGCTCTGCCAGCCCGCCCGGCGACCTGTGCCAAAAGCTGAAACGTTTTTTCCGATGCTCTAAAATCCGGAAAATGCAGTCCGGTATCCGCCTGTAAGACTCCCACTAACGCCACATTGGGAAAATTCAAGCCTTTGGAAACCATCTGAGTTCCTATCAGAATGTCTGCTTTCCTGTCTTCGAACTCTTTGAGTATAGAGATGTGCGAACCTTTACATCTGGTAGTGTCCTGATCCATTCGCAATATCCTGGCATCAGGAAATCTCTGACTTATCAATTCTTCTGCTTTTTGTATACCACTTCCTTTATACTTTATCTGTTCTCCATTACAAGATGGACAACGATCAGGAGCATTACTTTCATAACCACAAAGATGACACTTTACGGTACGGTCAGCCCGATGATACCTGAGGCTTATTGAACAATTGGGGCACATACAGCTGTGCCCACACTCTTTACATATCAATACAGTGGCAAAACCACGCCGGTTCAACAATAAAATTACCTGACGACTCTGCTTAAGGCATTGCTGTATCCGCTCAGACAAATAACCTGAAAGAAGGGTCCAGTTATTATTTCTGTGCTCCTCTGCCATATCAACGATCTTCACTCTAGGCAAGGTCGCAGCACCGAACCTTCGGGATAGCTTAAGCAGATTATATTTCCCACTTATACTATTGTAATAACTCTCAAAACTGGGCGTGGCACTTCCTAACAGAACAACTGCATTCTGAATCGAACCTCGCATCACTGCTACATCCCTGGCATTATACCTGGGTTCCATATCCCCTTGTTTGTAACTGCCATCATGCTCCTCATCAACAATAATCAATCCCAGATTCTGAACCGGGGCCAGAATTGCACTTCGAACCCCAATGACCATCTTCTTATTACCCGTAACCAGCTCCTGTAAACTGTCGCGTCTTTCTCCATCGGACATGTGGCTATGGATCACAGCGATCACATCTCCCAGTACAGCTCTGAAACGCTGAATCGTCTGTGGTGTTAATGTAATCTCAGGCACTAAAATTATCACCCCACGTCCTTTTTGCAATACTCTGGAAGCCAGCTCAATATAGACATGTGTCTTTCCACTTCCTGTAATACCATAAAGAAGAAATGGTTTTTTAGGCTTATCCAGTTCCCGACTTATCATTTCAACTGAATAAAGCTGTTCCTCACTTAGTAAAACTTCCTGTCTATCAATTTTATCCCTTAGTTCATCGGCTTCTCGCAACACCTCCACTTTTTTTTTCTCCAGAAAGCCCTTTTTAAACAGATAGGAGACAGCCGATTTTTTAATACCATCCAAATGTTCAACCTGAGAACAAGTAAACTCTTTGTATTTTGCCAGTTTGTCAAGTATCTCTTTGTATGCCGGTTTAAGCTTATCAGTAGTTTTGGATAACACAGAAAATGCCTGAACCGTTTTAGCATTGGCTTTCATAAGACCTTTGCTGACTAAAGGCCTGAAAACTCTGCCTATGTCGCACTGGTAATAGGAAGCCATCCACTCATATAGCTTGACTAATGAGTTACTGTCATCAATAAGCTGATCCCTTTTTACTGCTAATACAGGTTTCAGCTCTGCATAGGGAGATGAAGATTTGATCTCAACAGCAACTCCCCAGATCTGCTTGTTTCTGACATCAACCAAAACTGCAGATCCTGTTTTAACAAGCCCTTTAAATTCAGAAGAGATTCTGTAATCATACAAGCCAGGAATGGCTATAGGAAAAGCGACACTCACAACACAGTCGTAAGTTTCAGAAGAAGAACATAAGTTTTGTTGACCATTTTCTATTGTCATGGTAATATTCTTTTGATTCGGAGAATGTGAGTGTGCCAGGATTGGCCATAAAAATAGCTTATTTCAAGTATAACCTAATTCTGACAATTATTTGGTGTGAATCGCACAGAGTCCTTTAGCTTATCAGCCCAGAAGTTTTGAAGAGCATATCTAAATAATGATATGGTCATGAATCTTCTGGGCCGATAACCAAGAGAATCGAAGCGAATCACGATAAAGAATCGTACGATTCAAGTATAAATTAAAGCCCTTTCATAGATAAATCCAGTACTTTCGCGGTAAAACAGGCACGGAGGAAGAAATTGCTCATTGATCTTCAAAAAGCCCAACCCGGAATGATCATTACAAAGGATGTCATCCATCCCAGAGGTGGAATATTAATCAGGAAACAACAATCCCTCAGTGCCGACATGATCGATGTACTTATTCGATTAGGCATCAGAGAGATCAATGTTCAAGATTCCACCCAGGCTCCAGCTCTCGAGCTTTTAATCAGTGAAGACCTTATGTCTGCAACACTTATTATCGATCCATGTGGTGAGAATTCCTCAGATATCAATTCTGATATGATAGAAAAGGTGCTGAATCAAAGAAAAATCGTGTATGGAATCGATCCTGAAAGAATCAGTACTATTGCAGACCAGTGGAATCAGAAGAAACAGAAAGTTCAGATCAAAGATATTGTCCAGGGCACCCCGGCAACTCCGGCCATCGCCGGACTCTATAAGATGGCTGTTGCACATTTAACATCAACAGAACTAATAAATGAGGTTCGAAACGCTCGCTATTATTGGGAAATTGCCCAAAACATTCCTCCTGAAGTAGAAATAGTGCCATCCGGAACAATTATCGCCATAAAGCAGGAAGACAAACCACCCATTCCAGGGATGAACATATTGGGTGAACCAGTTCAAACCAGTGATATCATCCGACAAAATTTGAATCTGGCCGAGAGTGTATATCTTTCCAAAGATAAAAATCATGTGATAGCCAAGACTCAAGGGATTCCATTTTTTTATAATAATACAATCGGTGTGATATTTTTAAAGTCTGATGGCTCAGTTGATATTCTTGTCCGGGAAGACAATATGGCAGCAAGCATAGTGGTACATCCACCTTGTAAAGGCGGCTCCATGCCAAAAGAGCAGGAGATACTGGATATGCTTCGCACCAGAGGAGTTGACTACGGTATTCGCCATCAACAAATATCAGAGCTGGTCAAAAATTTTTCCAGCAATCAATATCCAGACGAGCCAGTTGTCATTGCCGAAGGTACTGCACCCTTCAATGGAGAAAATGGATTTGTCAAACTGCTGTTTAATACAGAGACTTCTCTTAAACCTCAGCAAAATCCAGATGGAAGTGTAGATTATAAGAATATAAACATCATCACCACAGTCGTTAAGGAGC
>CAYYNL010000007.1:22956-48227 GCA_964472925.1 uncultured Fibrobacter sp.
GATGGAAGTGTAGATTATAAGAATATAAACATCATCACCACAGTCGTTAAGGAGCAGAAACTTGCGGAGCTTATACCCCCAACTACCGGTGTTGAAGGGAAAGATATTTCAGGGCAACCCATTCCATGTGTTAATGGAACAGCAGTCAGTCTTCCCATTGGTCCCAACACATTTATTGATCCGAATGATCCAAACGTACTCTTGGCCGCAACCGATGGGTTTGTACGTTATGTCAATTCTACCATAGAAGTTAGTGAAGGATTGGTTATTGGCGGGGATGTTGACTTTTCGACCGGCCATATCAGATACGATAAAAACGTGGTGATCAGTGGTGACATCAAGAGCGGTTTTAATGTGGAATGTGGTGGTGATCTTCAGGTCAATGGTACCATCGAAGACAGCAAGATTACCATAGGAGGAAACCTTCTCTGTCGAATGGGCTTTGTCGGCCAGGGAAAAGGACTAATAGAAGCAAAAGGGGATGTAAATCTGAGTTTTATCAAGAATCAGATTATTAAAAGCAGACAAAACATAAATATTGCCAAAGAAGCAATTAACAGTACCATATTTGCAAAAAAAACTATTACTGTACATGGAAAGCCCTTGTCTGTGGCTGGAGGTTTATTAACTGCCGGCGAATCGGTTTCCCTCTATACAGTAGGTAATCAAAGCGGAATAAAAACAGTTCTGGAAGTTGGAATTGATTTTGCGCTGGTCGAGGAACTGGGAAAAAAAGAATTGCTTTTTTTAGAGTTGTCTCAAAATTATTCAAAGCTTCTGGATTCAGAAAAAAAATATAAGAGGCTTCTTGTTATACACAAACAGCTTCCCCCAAAAGACAAATTTCTTCTGGAAAAAATAAAAAAAGCCATTGACATGTACAAGCAACAGATGGATTTACTTGAGAAGCAGAAAACGGAGATCTGTTCAAAAATGTATGACACTGTCAATGCTTTCATAAAGATAGAGCATTCTGCTATGCCGGGTACTATGTTCAAATTCGGAGAACGTCATTATCTGGTAAAAGAAGAGATTGTAGGTCCCAAAACAGTACGGCTGATAAATCATGAAATCAAAGTATTATGAGTAGCTATGGTATCCGGTGTTTTTATCTCGAGAAATTTAGGCTTAATACCTTAACAGGAAAAGAACTGATATCAAAGCAGTATCTAAAATGGGGTAAAAGCTGCCCCAGAACAGCCTTTTAACGCTGTCAGTGTCTGGTTTGACAAAAGGCCTTCACTTTTTTTTCAGAAAATATCACGTTTTGTAAACTCAGTGTCTTATCTAAAAAAGTAAACTGGCGATTATGGGACTTCGGGATATTACACTAAGATCGGTATTAAAGGTTTCTTCAAATATTTCTTACCTGAATGGATCTAATGGTATTATTCGTCCTTTTTTAAGACGATACCGGTCGTATCTGGCAGCATCCTTGAGAATCTTTCTTTCCTGCATGGTAAGTGATCCCATCCCCTGTTTGGAAATTTTCTCCAGAATCGGATCAACTTTCTGCTCAAAGAAACGTTCTCTGGCCTGTTCTGCAGCCCTGTTTCTTCGATATTGGCGCTGCTTTATACCGTTTACCACATTATTATACCATTCAGAAATCATCGGGTGTAATTTAATGTAGATCAAAGCTACAATTATCCCTCCAAGATGAGTGATATGGGAAATAATCCCTCTGGATGCAAAAGCACCAGAAAGAGAAATAATTGCATATCCAATCACCACCAGGCGTATATTGACAGGAAGAATAAAGAAAAGTAACACTTGTCGATGCGGGAAATACCAAGCGTAAATGGTTAACACACCAAGAACAGCACCAGAAGCGCCGATTACCGGAGTAATACTGGCCATCGGATTAAAAAGACTAAAAAAGCTAAACAGTCCAGAACCTGCTCCACAGATAAGATAAAACAAAGTGAATCGTCTTGCACCCCAGATCTGCTCAATTTCAACTCCAAACATCCATAACATTAACATGTTAAAAAGAATGTGCAAAGGAGAATCAGGATCATGCAAAAACATATAGGAGAAAAAGCGCCAGATCTGGCCCTGGGTAAATGCAGGTATGGGAATTAAAGCAAAGAGGCCAATGAGAGCCTGCCTGAACCAGGGTATAATCTGAATAACATATACCGCCAGGGTGGTAATCATCAAATATTTAATTGAACGGCCGACTCCCGGTGTACCGATTGTCATCATTTGGTACCTCTATATTTTTCGGTATTTTTCTTCAATTCTTAACCGGACACAATCCGGAACGAATGCAGAGATATCTCCTTTTAATTGGGCTATCTGTTTTACCATAGTGGAACTAAGATAAGTGTACTTAGCACTGGGCATTAAAAAAACCGTTTCACAGGAAGCCAACAGATTTCTATTCGTAAATGCCATCTGAAATTCGTATTCAAAATCTGACAAAGCACGCAAGCCCCTGATCAGTACCGATGCATTATACTCTCTCAAACAATTTACTAATAAACCGGAATATTTTATCACCTCTATCTGAGGAACATCCTTAAACGATTCCTTTGCCAGCTCCACTCTTTCATCTGCTGAAAATAACGGCGCCTTAACCGGATTTTCTGCAACCACAGCTATTACCTTTGGAAAGATTCTTGAAGCCCGCACCGCAATATCGATGTGTCCATTTGTAACCGGGTCGAAAGTACCCGGATATAAAGCTGCTTTCATTCTTTAAACCTTTTTGAACTCTTTTGGGGAGCGGTAAAAATCCACCACCGTATCACCAAATACTCTGCTATCAAAACAGAATTCATTAACTGGTGAATTCTGCAGGAAATTGTTTCTTAGCGCTCTCTCATACACCAGAATTCCATCTGGTATCAACATCTTCAGAAGATCAGGAACCAAAAGCGCCAAAGCCTCATCTTCATAGGGGGGATCATAAAAAATTATCTGGTAAGGTCCTTTGCTTTTATTAACAAAGGATTTTACATCTCCAATAATACATCTGCACTGATCTGATACCGACAGTATTCTGGAATTTTTGATTAACAGCTCAGCTCTATGGCGGTCTTTCTCTACAAAATCCACCCTCAGAGCCCCCCTGCTGATCATTTCAAACCCAAAAGCACCACTTCCTGCACATACATCTGCAGTGACCGCCCCCGGTAGAGCGAATTTGATTATTTCGATGACTGATTGCCTTGTGCGCTCAAGAGTCGGTCTAAACTCAGTATTTCGCTCCGAAATATTTATGAAACGTCCCTTTAATGTCCCGGCAATTATCCGTAATCTCATTTATCAGTTATTCTTAACCGTAATTAACATCTGAACATCAACACCGATTGTGGAACCAACCAGGGCATTTATCGCGATTTCCTTAAAGGCACATGGTATTTGTTCAGAATTAAGATCCATCACAAAACGGACAAAATCTTTATAACTGCATTCAGCCTTAAATTTATAAATATATCTTCGATATCCGCCCACAAGCTCCACTTCCTGTTGTTTGGGCTCTGATTTGAGGTTGATATTATCACGCTGAGCAATTTTTTCCACTTCCTTCACCTGATCAGAAAGAAATTCTCTGGAAACAAGATGATCGATAGCCTGAAAACGGTCTGCAAAATCCAAACCGAAATTTGTTTTAAGAGTAACAATGAAACGATACCCTTTTTCATCGGAAGTAATAAAAGAGTAAGGCTTTGGTAAAAGTTCAACCCGCTCTTTACGAAGTGAATTGAAAGTCTGTCCAATAATCTCCTTTGTATCACCCAAACCAACTGCATACACTGTCTGGAACTTTGAAATTTCAAGTTTCCTTAACCCTATCCCTTCAGGGAAAGTGCGACTGAGCATTTCAAGTACCTTTTTTGTGTGCAAAACCTCATAGGTTATACGTTCATCAAATGCCATATCGTTATACGCAATATCCAATAATCCAGGCAAAGTATTTTTCTGGGCATTTACCTCTTTTACGATATCCTCTATCGCCTTGTGAGGAGAGTGGGTTGAACTTTGGTAATCCATAGAATCCATAGAAACCGGACTTTTTGCAACCGGTTTACTTTTTCCAACCTGAAAATTGAACCAAAAGAAAACGCCACCACCCAGTATAATAAGGATCAATACACTCAGCACAATCATCTTTTTAGGGATTGACCTCTGAGCAGATCCTTTTTTCTGTGTTTTACTTTTTATGAGGTTTATTTTAAGCATGTGATTTATTCGTTTCCACGCAGTGCTAATCCAACTGCAACAGCCAACTGAGGTGCGTATGTCATCAGCTGATCACTATCGATAGCGATCCGGCAGCCTATTTTACGAAAAGGATATAGCAACTCTCCATTGCCCATTTTTGAAGAAACCGCATCCCGGAAATCCATTTGGGAAAACAATGAGCCTGTAAAATAGAGACTTATCCTGGACTGGCAATCAATTTTTGGATTGAAAGCAAGCAGGCGATTTATTTCTGACTGTAACTTCATGGAATAAGTTTCCGCACTCAGACTCTCATAGGTATAGCTGAAGCAATCCATATCTATATAGTCCCCATTACGGGTAAGAATCATTTTGGTTTTTTCGCTTTCTCCATGCACGATTACTGCTGGTGTATAAATACGCTCCCTGTAATTTACCTCAAATGTGTTAATAATAGCAAATGCATCCAGATCAATGATCTGCGGGTACAACTTCATTCCTTTTAAAAGCATCACGAAGCGATCAACCAAAGTATTACGGAAAGCCACAGTCAGGTAATTTTTTAAATTACCATCTTCTTTGATGCATTCTTGAAAATCAAATGAATATTCATCGATGGGGCCGATCATCTGCTGAGCCAATTCCCATTTGATAAGCTCATCCACCTCAGTCTCTTCAGTTTCAATTTGTATATGCTTAATAATTGCATGTTCGGAAGGCAAAGAGCATGCGACTTGGGGGCTGTAGAACCTAAACTTGTTTTTAAGCTTCTTGAGTTCCTGCTCTGCACATTCCCAACTGTCTGCCCTCTTATCAATTGAAAAAGGCTGTATTGCTACAGAAAGAACCGCATTTTCCTGTGCAGAATATTGAGCAATACTCATATAATCACTTTGTATATCCAAACCACTCAGATATTTTTTGGTTGTTTTCATAGTAACCGATCTAGCACATAACTTGTGCCATAATCATTGATTCTGATCTTCAGCAAAACCTTTAATTCAACATTTTGACCTGTTGCTGCGCAAATCAGGATTTAAATATCATTTTTAGAATTGAAACGGGCAAACGATTCATAAAAACACCTATTCTTACGATTATTTGCAGAGAATCGCTGATCAAAGCGAGTCATGTCAAAGAATCGTCAAATTTAGATGTTAAAAATATAGAATCTGCTGGCGCCAGTTAGCCAGTTAACCATTAAAGAAAATCACCCATCAAAATGAAATATTGTCTTTTATTCTGCTAAGTTTCGCTGGTCCCAATCCCTTAACTCGCTCCAGATCCTCTATTTTTTGAAACAGCCCTTTTTCCAAACGGCTATTTAAAATATCCTGAGCGATAGCTTTGCCAATTCCCGGAAGGCGTATTAACTCCTCCAGTGTGGCGGTATTGATATTTATGCATTGTTCACCGATGTCTTCTTTGAGTGAGGTAATTTTCACATTTTCTGTGGTTTTTTCTTCACACTCCTCAACATTGTTGCTACTTTTAATCACAATGGGCAAAGAACTTCCATTTCTTTTTACCAGCCACATGATCCAAAAAGCCACAGATATAAACCACAAGAAAATTAAACCTGACCTATATTTCATTTTTCATCTATCCTTTTGAACGCATAATATCTAGAAATGCATCTACAATCTGAGGATCAAACTGTTTGCCCCGTTCTTTAATTAATATGTCGAATGCAGTTTCCTGAGGAAGAGATTTTCGGTAAGGTCTGTCAGAGGTCATAGCCTCATATGCATCAGAAACACTGAGAATCCTGGCACCAAAAGGAATCTCATTTTCCTTAATTCCCATGGGATAACCTCCACCATTGTAAAATTCGTGATGATGAAGCACCATGGGGACTAAAGCCTTGAGCGAAGGAACATCGGCAATAATTCTTGCTCCAAGCTCCGGATGCTTTTTTATCTGGTCAAATTCTTCAGGTGTCAGCTTTGAAGCCTTATTAAGTATCGATTCACTTATTCCAATTTTGCCGATATCATGCAACAAACCGGCATATTTTACCAGCTCTATCTCGTTGTCAGGAAGCCCCAGATGCTTTGCCAAAACTACGGTATACTTCATAACATTCTCGGAATGCCCGTGAGTGTACTCATCTTTGGCCTCAACTGCCAAAGCAAAGGCACGAATTGTTTTAAGATAATTGTCTCTGATATTGTGATACAGACGGACATTTTCTATGGAAATACTGGCCTGGGAAGCAAGCACATTGACAATTTCTAAATCTACATTTAAAAAAGCCTCTCTCCCTGATAATCTGGCAAGATTCAAAACTCCGATGATCCTGGAAGGTGTCTTTAAAGGGAAAAAGATACAACATTGGAACTCTGGTGGTATTGGTAAAAGTCCATTTGGCAGAGACTGCTCATAAGGATCCAGAACCAGAGGCTCTCCATGGGTGGCCACCCATCTGGATGCAGTGATAAATGCTGAACTGACCCAGTAATCGCGACTGAATACACCAACATTCTCAGAAAGAGAAAGATTTCCTGAACTTTCCAGAAAAAGTAACGCTCCACCATCAGCTTTGGACATCCGTATCGAATAATCCAGAAATTTTGCATTAAGATCGAAAACATCCAGCGTAGATGCTAGAATCTTGGTTACCTCATGCAAAGAAACCAGTTTGGAAAATAACAGATTCTCCTCTTCCAATTGTTTTCTTGCCAAAGCCCGCTTTACCTTCTCACTGATCTCCTCCAGATGAAATGGTTTGGTCAGATAATCGCTTGCTCCGAATTTCAACGCGTCAATAGCACTGTCAAGAGTAGGAAAGCCAGTTGTAATAAGGACTGGCAAAGAGTTGTATTTCTCTTTAATCCGTTTTAAAAGCTCGACTCCCGATATTCCAGGCATTTTAATGTCGGTGACCACCAGATCAACCCCAACATTGCCCATCAATTCAAGAGCACGTTCGGCAGATAGAGCAGTAGTTACAGCATAGCCCTTTTTCTGAAGATATCGCCCAAGAATTTCACAAATGGATGTTTCATCATCGACAATAAGAACATGCTTATTCTGGCTTATCATAATTAAACGCTGCTGCCCGTAGTTTAAAATTTTCCAAATCCTCTGGTGTGTCAATACCGATCGATTCGAAATCATGTACCAGACAGCGAATTTTCATCCCGTACTCGAGTGCACGCAGTTGCTCCAGACTCTCCCGCTTCTCAAGCTCCCCCATTGGGAGGGCGCAAAACCTGGCCAGCCCACCCGCTGTAAAACCATAGATACCTTTATGCTTGAGAAAATCCGCATTCCCTTTCACATCATAAGGTAATGGTGAGCGGGAAAAATAAAGTGCCTCTGCAAATCGGTTCATGACAACCTTTACAACATGAGGATTGTCTCTTTCCTCAATTGTAGCATGAGAGGCAATAGTAAGCAAGCTATTGTCATCAATTTTTTTAAGTTCAAATACAAAATCTTTCAAAACATCCGCCGGAATCAAAGGCTCATCCCCCTGAAGATTTACTACCCATGATCCCCCCACTTTTTGTATAACCTCATGTACCCTGTCAGTACCCCTGGAGTGCTCTGAAGAGGTCAAAACCACCTCACCACCATAAGAATTAACCGCATCCACTATTCTTATGTCATCGGTAGCGACAATTACACTATCAAAAACCTCAGCCCGACAAGCACTCTGATAAACCCACATAACAAGCGGCAATCCGTTGATCTTGCAGAGCGGTTTTCCTGGAAGACGAGTCGAGCCATACCTGGCAGGAATAACACAAATAACCCTTTTATCCATGATTTTTACCTAACCCTCAACCACCGATAACCTTCGGTATTGCAAAATGACACTTCTTCACATTGGGCCCATTCTGTAAAATCTGCTCCTGAGTCAGAGACTCCGTTTTTGTATCATCCCTGAGCGGATCGTGAGTCGGTGCCATAAAGCTGGTAGGTTCTACATTTGTGGTATCCACTTCGTTTAACTGCTGGATATACTCAAGGATTGAACCCAATTGAACGGTAAGATTTTCTGTTTCTTCTCCAGAAAGCTTTAATCGTGCCAAAGAGGCAATTTTTTGCACTAATTCTCTACTTAGCATAACACCCCTAAAGTTTCAGTTTTCAAAATTGGCAAATTTAGCCATTAACTTTCTTCTTACACCATCATTAAACAAAACAGTCAGTTTCATATCATCGCCAAAACCGCTGATGCTCAAAATGCGGCCACGGCCATAGGACTTATGGCGTACATACTGCCCCATTCTAAACTCCACCGTTTCCTGAGAAAAATCCTCATATCCAGGCATTTCAGAAAAAGATTGGACCGGCTGAGAAACTTTAGACTGCTTTACAATCTTTTTCTCAACACTGGAATTGACCTGCCCAAAAAAGGTGCTTTCATCTTTATAGTCAAAATAACTTTGCGGAAGGCTCTGGAGAAAACGAGAAGGAGTACCAGGTTGAAGAACTCCAAATCGCCAGCGCTGATCTACATGGGAGCACTCCAGTTTCTCCATAGCTCTGGTAATCCCCACATACAATAGTCTCCTCTCTTCCTCAATCTTGCTTTCATCATCGAAATTTTGCTTTGAAGGAATTATTCCATCTTCCAGACCAACCAGAAAAACATGCTTGAACTCGAGTCCTTTTGCACAATGCAGTGTCATCAGATTCACCGCATTCTCTTTTTTCTCCCAGCTATCAATATCAGAAACAAGAGAGACTTCCTCCAGAAAATCAGACAATTTCTTACCTGGATTATCCCGTGACCAGATGGTAATGGCATTTAAAAGCTCATTTATGTTCTCGAGTCTTCCTAAAGACTCCTCAGTGTTTTCTTTGGTTAAAATGTCCATATACCCGGTCAACTGAAGCATCTCATTGAGAATCTTCTCAGCTGCTGTTCCATTTTCATAAAAATCAATCAGCAATTCAAATGTGGTTTTTAACTCTGAAAGCCCTTTCTGGTATCTGCTTCCAAAAGTTGCCTCATCCACACTAAGCAAGCTTTGCAGCATGGAAAGTGAACTCTTTTTTGCATGATCAGCCAACAGCTCATATGCCTTCTCTCCCAACCCCCTTGCAGGTACATTGAAAATGCGGTCAAAACTCAAATCATCACGTGGATTAACTATCAACCGTAAATAAGCCAGACAATCCTTTATCTCAGCCCGTTCATAAAAACTGATCCCGCCGACCAGAATGTAGGGAATGCGGGACCTTCGAAACGCCTCTTCAAAGACCCGGGACTGAGCATTGGTTCTGAACAACACTGCAATATCCCCCCCACGAATCTTTCCCTTCAAAGAATCCGTTATTTTATCGGCAATAGCTGAAGCCTCCTGTCGGTCATCTCTGTAACGACAGACCTGTACCGCCTCTCCTTCATTGCGCTCTGTCCAGAGCTGCTTTGGTGTTCTCTTTTCATTGTCTGCAATTACTGCATTGGCAAAATTCAGTATGGCCCTGCAGGAGCGATAATTTTGCTCCAGTTTGAAGACTCTGGTATTTGAAAACACATTTTCAAAAGACAATATATTTTCAATCTGAGCCCCCCGCCAACCATATATACTCTGATCATCATCGCCTACGGCGAAAATGTTTCCATGCAATGCACAAAGCTCTTTAATAATCAGAAACTGAGCGGTATTGGTATCCTGGTATTCATCAACCAGAACATATTTGAAAAGTTTCTGATAACGCTGAAGCAGTTCATTGTTGTGCCTGAAAAGAAAGACTGTATTGCTCAGCAGATCATCGAAATCCATGGCCTGTTGCTCACGAAGCAGCTTCTGGTACAGTTTATAGATGCGGGAGATTTCCTGGTCATAAAAGCCTTTGGCCATTTTCTCGACATCCTCTACAGTCCTGCAGTGATTTTTGTATCTTGAAATAAGACCCACAGCCTGTCTGGCAGTGATACTGCGATCGTCTATGTCTAAA
Organism: uncultured Fibrobacter sp.; assembly: GCA_964472925.1. Taxonomy (GTDB): domain Bacteria; phylum Fibrobacterota; class Chitinivibrionia; order Chitinivibrionales; family Chitinispirillaceae; genus JAAYPC01. Next base: position 33,049 of record CAYYNL010000007.1, read on the forward strand.
CTTTTGAGAACCTTTTTTATCAAAGACAACTGATCATCACTGTCATAAATGGTAAATGCAGGTTCATAGCCAATCGCTTTGCTTTCCATTCGCAGAATACGGGCACACAGGGAATGAAAAGTTCCTATCCATAGTCCATTTACCGGAATACCAATCAAAGACTCTACTCTGCTGCGCATCTCCAGCGCTGCTTTATTGGTAAATGTAGCTGCAAAGATCTGCCCCGGAGCAATCCCGTTGTCTATCAGGTAGGCGATCTTTGCTGTCAAAACTCTGGTTTTACCGGTCCCTGCCCCTGCAAAGACCAGTTCCGGTCCCCCTGTGTAAAGCACAGCATCACGCTGCACTGAGTTAAGAACCATTTTATCCAGTATTGAAAATCGGTTTTTAAATTGTATCATTCTGTGTCGCTCCAAGTACCTGATCGATAGTAGTTAACCCTTCAAGTACCTTTCTTAATCCATCACGGCGCAAAGTGTCAAAATCACCCCGCTTGAGACAGTGTTGTTTAATCTGTTCGGCCGGAACCCGTTGGGAAACCAGCCTTGAAACATTAGAATCAGGAATCAGTAACTCAAAAAGCCCTATACGCCCCTTATAACCGGTTCCATTACATAATTTACATCCCTTGGCTTTATAAAACTGCACTCCGCTTCGTAAGCCAATTCTGTTCAGCAGCTCTTCATCGGGAAAGTAAGCCTCCCTGCAGTTCTGACACAGCTTTCTTACCAGCCTCTGTGCCAGAATTGCAATAATCGTGGATGTGGCCAGAAATGGTTCAATCCCCATATCGAGTAAACGGGTATATGCACTTGCAGAATCATTTGTATGGAGTGTGGAAAACACCAGATGTCCTGTCAATGCCGCCTGAATAGCCATCTGACAGGTTTCCAGATCCCTCATTTCACCAATCATAATAATATCAGGATCCTGACGTAATATGGATCGCATTCCATCTGCAAAGGTAAACCCAGCCTTGGAATTGATCTGACCCTGACAGATCCCATCAAGATGAATCTCTACCGGATCCTCCATAGTGACTATATTTTTGGAAGTATCATAGATTTTCTGCAGACAGGAATAAAGAGTTGAACTCTTTCCACTTCCGGTTGGCCCTGTCACCAGTATAATCCCATCAGGGGACTTTATGACCCTCTCAAATTCTTTTATCATCTTAGGAAGGAAACCCAGTTTATCTAAAGTAAGATTGTTTGCATAGGGGTCAAGTATTCTCATCACTATTTTTTCATTAACCCCTCGCTTTCTGGTCATCATAGGATAAGTAGAAACTCTCAAATCGATCTCTCTGTCTTCAAAACGAATCTGAAACCTTCCATCCTGAGGTTTTCTCTTCTCGGCAATATCCATTCCTGACATGATTTTTAATCGTGAAGTGATCTGGGCCCGCAACTGCAAGGGTATGGGATTTTTCTCAACCAGTTCACCATCAATACGAAAACGCAGTCTTACATATTTTTCCAGGGGTTCTATATGGATATCCGAAGCCCGCTCCAGAATAGCCTGATTTATGAGAAGATTGGCAAGTTTGACAACTTGCGCACCCTCCTCATCAGAGAGCGAATCACGCTCCTCCTCCACCTTTACTACATCAAGCTCTTCTGAAGTGGAAGCCTGCCCCAGAAGCCTGGTCATGTCTTCCAGACCTGAAGAATAATTTTTCTCTATGGCCTCAACAATGCTCTTTTCTGTAGCTATTACCGGCTCTATCTCTTTTCCAGTTTTGAATTTTAAATGATCGATTGTCCGCAGATTGGTAGGATCTGCCATGGCCACTGTCAATACATCATTAGTTTCAAAAAGAGGAATAACCTTATATTTGCGAGCCATCTCTTCTGGGATCTGATTAATAAGAGTGCGGGAAAAAGTAAAATTTTCCAAAACCACATGCTGCACATCCAACTGTGCACTCAGAACATCAACCAGTTTACTTTCGGTTATAAAGCCCAGACTGGTAAGACATTTTCCCAGTTGAAGACCTGTTTTTTTCTGCTCCTCAAGCCCCTGCTGAAGCTGTTGCTCAGTTATGAGACCCTGTTCCAGAAGTACCTCTCCGATCCTTTTTTTGTGATCAAGATGAATCTGGGCCCCCAAAACACTGGAGAGTTCATCTTCACTGATATAACCCAGTTTCACCAGCACACTACCCAGAGTGGCACCAGTTCTTTTATGCTCTTTCAAAGCCATGAGCAGCTGTTCTTGATTGATAAGCCCCTGGGAAAGCAGTATCTCACCTAATTTTTTACGCCGTCGCTCCATCATTATTTTGTCGCTTGAGAAATGTTGGTACTTTTCCTTATATCAATATTTCTGAAATGATCCCAGCCACAGCCAGTCATTTCAGAAACCACACCATCCTTTTGCAGAAACAGTCCCTCTCGATCATCAGTAAATTGACCAATACAAACAAGACCACCGCTGCACAGTGATGCTATGGTCAAGGGATCAAAACTGTTGGAAGCTGCAAATAACAATTCATAATCTTCCCCCCCATTAAGAACCCAATCCTGCACTTCTATGCCCAATTCCGTGCTCAATTGTATCATTTCTTTCGGGATCTGCAAAGCATCATATTTCAGAACAATACCCAGCTCATTTTCATAGGAAAGCGTTCTGCAATCTTTGGAAAGCCCATCCGAAAGGTCCATTAATGCATGCACCTCCGGATCTGCGGCCAATATCAAACCAGCTTCCACCCGCGGTACTGGTTTAATATGGTTTATTACCAGTTCATTAAAACTGTAAGGAACATTTTTCCTGCCCCATCTTTTTAAAACCTCAAAACCTGCAGCACTTCTTCCAGGAAATCCACTTACCCATAAATTATCTCCAGCTCTGGCACCTTTTCTCTGCAATATCCTTTGCCCCTCAGAAACCTTCCCCAGCAAAGTAATCCCAAAAACCCATTGTCCCCCTGCCGACAAATCCCCCCCTACTATAGGAAACTGCCATCTGGAACATGCCTCTGAAAAACCCCTGTAAACAGAGATAACTTTCTCTCTGAGATCCTCACTTTTTTCAGGAAAAACCAGTTGGACCAAAGCACTATCAGGTAAAGCACCCATTGCAGCACAGTCGCTTATATTCGAAACCATCGCCCGGTATGCGGCTTCCTGCAAGCTCATGGTGTTGAGTGAAAAATGCACATTCTCCACAGAAACATCTGTGGTAAGGATCAGCTTTTCTGCTTTCTGTGAACACCGTACCGCGGCATCATCACCAATACCAAGCTGGTAGGCTTGGTTGCGACAACATCCCAAAATATGCTGTAAATCATTTATTATTTCGAATTCTGCGGAAGGAAATGCCCGCTGAGCCACATATACCTCTTTTATAATACGACTAAACAGATCGCTAATTTGAATGTTTTCAGCAAATATAGGTTTTGAAAAACAGCGCTAATTACTATTTTTGCCCTAATGTCTGTTTTTACCCCTAAACTCTGGAGAAAATCATGAAATTGCCAATTACCATAGACTCATCCCGAAATAAAATTGCGGCCGTGGGCTCCGCTCTGGTAGACCTCTGTCTTCTGGAAGACGATGATTTCCTCGCCCAAACTGGTGCCAGAAAAGGGGGAATGACTCTGGTAGATAACCATTTTATTCAGCAGATACTTAAAAAATCAAAACGGCAACCTGTCATCGTTCCCGGTGGATCAGCCTGCAATACTATTTTAGGCGCAGGAAAACTTGGTGCTCAAAGCCGCTTCATAGGTAAAAGAGGTAATGATGAGATGGGAAAACTCTTTGAAGATGGTCTTCGCAACCATAATGTAGAACCGGTTCTGATGCAATCTCAAACACCCACAGGCCATGTACTCTCAGTGATAACCCCCGACGCACAACGATCAATGTTCAGCTATCTGGGCGCCGCAGCCGAAACGACTCCTGAAGAGATCACTGCTGATCTTTTTACCGATTGCGCAATTGTCCATCTGGAAGGTTACCTTCTTTTCAATGAGAAACTTATGATGGCAGCACTTGAAGCCGCCAAGACTGCAGGTGCATACATCTCTCTTGACCTGGCCAGCTTTACTGTAGTAGAATCTGCCCATCAGCTTCTGGAAAAAATAACCGAGAAATATGTAGACATACTTATTGCCAATGAAGACGAGGCTAGGGCATTCACTGGCCATAACGACGAAAAAAAAGCTCTCCAATCACTTTCTAAAAAATCCCCTATTGCGGTTCTGAAAGTAGGAAAACGGGGAAGTTATATTGTCAGTAATGGAGAAACCTATACCATTAAGGCCATGGGTGACGGGACGGCAATTGACACCACCGGTGCCGGAGATCTGTGGGCCGCAGGTTTTCTTTTTGGTCTGCTTAAAGGTTTTCCCCTGAAAAAATGTGGAGAAATAGGCTCTGCCTGTGGCTATGAAGTATGTCAGGTTATAGGTGCAAGTATCCCCGAATCTGGGTACGAGCGAATCAGATCACTTTTCTGATAATTTTTTCTTGCCTTTATCGTGGGAAAAGTGTATTTACCTTTCATTATGGTATTCGGACCCGGGAGAGCATTTTTTCCACTCCTTTCCGTATCAACATCTGCAACCGTTCTCATGGAGGTTCTTTGTGGCCACTAAGTTGTATGTAGGCAATCTCCCATTTAACGCAACTGAAGAGCAAATCAGTGAGTTTTTCTCACAAGTAGGGGAGGTCAGTTCAGTCAAAATTATCACAGACCGCGAAACCGGGAAATCAAGAGGTTTCTGTTTTGTAGAGATGGAAAATGGAGATACTGCAATTTCCGAACTCAGCGGGAAAGAACTTGGTGGAAGGAAAATAACCGTTAGCGAGGCACGCGAAAAAGAGCATCGCCCGGGTGGTCCCCGCGGAAATAATGGTTTCAAAAAAAAATTTAATGGTCCACGTTCCTGAATAAAAAAGAAAAACGGCGCACAAAGTTGCGCCTTTTTTGTCAATAAGATTCTGGAATTTCCAGTATCTGCACAGATGTAGCCTGCGGTCCCTTCTCCCCCATCTCCTCTGAAAATCTCACTCCCATTCCCACCCGTAACTGATCAAATGGGAAATGAAGCAGACTGTTTTTATGAAAAAAGATCTCCCGCCCATCAATTGTACGAATAAATCCGGCATCTTCATTAAAAAAAATCTTCTCTATTACCCCCTGTACCTGCTGATAAGGATGCATTTTCACATCGCCATTTAATTTGTCCACCAGCTCTTTTATCTGCCTGGCTGCAGCTTCAAATGCCCAACGGATCTCCGCAGCTACATCCAGGTGAAGATTTCCTTTTGAAGGATCACGACTGACCACTAACTCATGACCCGGAGGAATCTTTATATCTAATCTTACCCGGTAAGGCTGTGCGCTACTTTGATGCTTCTGCACTTTTTCTACAATCACTCTGCAACTGTTAATATGACCAAATATTCTGTCCAGCTTTGCAGCTTTACGGCGAATAAGCTCCTCAAGCTCTTCAGTCTTCTCTACATCTCTAAAAGTTATTTCTATGGGAACCTGCATATCCACTCATCCCGGATCATTGTTAGAGCAATATTCTATACATAACAGTTTATGCAAACAACATACCATGGTTCTCAAGAACCACAAAGCTGACAGGAGATACGCAAAGCCTGGTAAGGGGTTAATCCCTGTTTTATTCCCCTGCGATATGCATATCCTCTACATCCTATACAGTATGGATGGAAATCGCACATCGAACACTTACCCTTCAGATAACGATCAATGCTGCGGGCGTATACAAACGGTTCTGCATTATATGCCTCAGCAATACCACCTTCAAATGCATTATATGGATACCTGCCACTTTTCCAGAAAAATGGATGTTCATCAAAATTGATATACATACAGGGACGAATATCACCATTTACAGTCACATACATGCTGTAAAAGTGCTGAAGACATTCTCCAGCAATAAAAGGTGTATGTGAAATCCATTGATAACCATAATGTTCCTTGTCAATTATACTAAGCCTCTGCTGTAACTCTTTTATCTCAGGGAAACTAAGCAACAAATCATCAACCCCAATACTATCCGGATAAATCAATTGAATAAGTGGAAATATTGCGTTTCTGCGACAAAAATGCCATAGCTCTTCTATTTCATTGATGTTTCTGCTGTTTACTACAAAGCAAACCCCAAGACGAAGCAGATTGGGATCCTCCGGATGGGAAAAACCAGCCTGAATAAGATTGTGAAGTCCTGCCTGTATCCCTACATACGCTCCTGACACTCCAGCCAGACTATCCTGAGTGGCCGGATGCAATGAATCGACCTTAGCCATAAAAGAAACATCATGATTGAATAAAAATGATGCCAACCCGGAAGTTACCAGCACCGCATTGGAAAAAACCACCGGTCGCATTCCACTGCCGTAAATTAACGAAATTATATCTGTGAATCTTGAATGAAGTAAAGGCTCTCCCCCACCACTGATTATCACCGATTGTACCTTCAAATCTGCTGCTTCGGTTATAACTTTTTCCACATTGTCAAATTTAACTTCCTGCGGCTCCCTCTCATAACACTTCGAAAAGCAATATCTGCAATGAAGATTACAGGTAGTATTTAATTCAATCCTTATTGAAAGCAGGCGTTTTTGATCCCGTGCCAGAATTGCCTGTTGTGAATCAAAACTGAAACCGATCAAACCAGGAGCCTTTCCCGCCATCATCTCCTTTGAAATATCCATAAGTCCGCCTTGCCAGACAAATACGGAAATTCTGCGGCTTTTTTCAAAAGCAAACTACCTGCAATCTCTGCAGTGTATTTACTTTTAAAATAAGGCGGCTCAACGCCCTAAACTGTATGGCTGTTGCCGGTTCACCAATACAGAAACTAAGGTTGGGCCACCTCTTAATAATAAGACCTCTAGCCACGAAACATACCCATCAATCTGCCACCCAATGCAGTACCGGTAATGAGTCTGGAAGCACTTACGATTAATAAGCCGGTTAATACAAATGTGAACCTTGGCTGGTTAACCAGAGCCAATATTCCCAGCACTGCTGAACCTACACCAGCTACCACCTGCAACCCAGCAGCAGCATTCACCGCTTCCTTAGCCATCATTTTGACACTGTCGGTGGGTAAATTAACGTGAGAGAGATAATTGAGCCTGGATGTAGTCCCGCTACTCATTATCAATGAACCACCGTAAACAATCAGTGCAACAGCCATAAGCGTTACAGACTGTATACCAAGTAAAGCCAACACTCCCAAAGTGATTCCACCAAGACCAGCCAGAAATTCTGCGGTAATCCCCCCTCCTATCTCAGCAATGTCAAACTGACCAGTTTTGTCCGATTCTATCATATCTGCCATGCGTGAAGAGATCGAAATTCCCTCTATCAAAAATGCAGCACCTACTGCAATTGTAGCTATTGTAGCCATCCATAACGGCAATATGTTGGCCAAACCTAAAATGGCAAGTGCCACAGCACCAGCACCAATCAGAGCCTCTACAAAAGAACCACTTCCAATCACTCTGGCAGTTGTACGAGTCTCTGGTCTGGCTGCTTCATATCCTTGTTGTGCAGCTATATCCATACAATTCTCCTTTAATCCAACTTCCTATTTGTAAAACACCTGCAGGTTGTCTGTTTGTCCGCACACATGGTTACATTTTTTTCCTTTGATCTATTTAGCCATGTGTCAGGAAACAAGATACCTTTTTCTTTAGAAATTACGGATAAAGTTCCACAAGTTTTACCAAATTTGTATAAAAAGTAAAAGCACCCTAAAAACCTACTCTTCAAGGGCTTGTAGTTTTGCCAACCTTCTCAAATGTCGCTCATAACTATTGAATTTGGCCTTCAAAAACACTCCGACTAACTCTATTGCCAATTCATAGCCTATTACTCTTGCTCCCAGGCAGATCATGTTCATATTGTCATCCTCTACCCCCTGATGCGCAGAATAAACATCAGAAATTAATCCAGCTCTTATTCCTCTGATTTTATTGGCACAAACACTTGCACCTATTCCACTTCCACAAACCGCTATCCCTCGCTCAACCTCACCTTTGGCAAGCGCAGACGATACTTTTATCACAAAATCCGGATAATCATCAGCTGCCTCAAAATGGTAAGCCCCAAAATCCCTTACTTCATGTCCCCATTCCCGTAAGGCAGTAATAAGAGGTGTCTTCAGATGAAAACCACCATGATCCACTGCTATTCCTACCATCATTTTTCATCCCGATTTATCCTTCATGCCTCTACCCTTAAATAATTAATATGCCCCAAAAGTTTTTTCACCAAGAAACATGCCAAAAGCCCCATTTCTCCAATCGATTCAATAACTTATGAGTCTACATAGCTCTACATCCCACCCAGTCAGCAGGAAGTATTTTTCTCCCATGAAGCTAATCATCGATTCCCAGGCTACAAAATTTCTTATCAGCTATCTGCGCAAACATGCTCCCTCTATCACCCTGGGTATGCTATTCCTAATTGGGGTAGACTGTATTCAGCTTATTATACCCAAAATTATCCAACAAACACTGGACACTCTAAGTAATGCCTCATTCTCCATATCCATAATCCTGAATAAATCTTTAATAATAATCGCACTGGCAGCCAGCACCATAGTTTTGCGATTTCTCTGGCGGCTTTTCATCATACGCCCCTCCCGTAAAATTGAAACCCAACTTCGCGAGGATATGTTCGAACACCTGGTAAAGTTATCCCCTTCCTATTTCAACAAAACTAAAACAGGCGATCTGATGGCCCTTTTCATCAACGACCTAAACTCCATCCGTATGGCCTGCGGAATGGCACTAATCGGCCTTGCAGATGCTCTCTTTTTAAGCACCATGTCTCTTCTGTTCATGTTCACAATAAGCGTAAAGCTAACCCTGTTAACAATCATCCCTCTGCCGGCAATAATATTTCTGATGATCAGAACCGGTAAATTGATCCAAAACCGCCATATCCGGGTTCAACAGTGCTTCGATGCCATCTCATCTCACGCACAGGAATCTATCTCAGGAATTCGCTTGGTAAAAAGTTTCCATCAGGAACACCACGAAATCCAACGTTTCAGGCAACTTTGTGATACCTACGTCTTATCCAATATCGCACTGGTAAAAATCTGGGGTCTGCTTTTTCCCTCAATTACCCTTCTAGGATCACTGGCATTAGGAATTCTTATCTATTTTGGTGGCAAACAAGTGATTCTACAGAATATCTCCATCGGCCAGTTCGTCTCTTTTTCATTCTATATAAACCTTCTTATCTGGCCCATGATCGCTACCGGCTGGGTCTTTAACATGCTACAGCGGGGACTTGCATCCACCAGAAGAGTTCTCGAACTAATGAACACCAAACCACAGATAGTGGTCAAAAACTCCGGGGGAAACTTCTCCCCTATAAAAGGAAACATTCAATTTCATTCACTTTCTTTTCGTTACGATGAGCAGTCTCCGCCAGTTCTCTCTGATATCAACCTGGAGATTCCAGCAGGAAGCTCCCTGGGCATAATCGGTAAAGCTGGCTCCGGAAAAACCACTCTGGTCTCTCTTCTTTTTCATCTTTATCCTGTTGGCCATAATCAGATCATTATCGATGGCCATGACATAAACAGTATTCCCCTTTCACATTTGCGCTCCTCAATAGCATTTGTCCCCCAGGATTCTTCGCTTTTTTCTGATAGTATCCGCGAAAATATTGCCTTCGGTCTAAATGGCGATATCTCACAGGAAGTCATTGAAACCGTTGCTAAAAAAGCCTCTATCCATAAAGATATCATGAACTTCTCCCAAGGCTACTCCACCAGAATCGGCGAAAGAGGTATCACTTTATCGGGAGGTCAGAAACAAAGACTGGCCATTGCCAGGGCCCTTCTTATGGATTCCCCTATTCTTATTCTGGATGATGCACTCTCAGCCGTTGACTCTGCCACAGAACGGGAAATCCGTACAGCTTTGACTCGTGAGATCCGCAAAAAAACATCTCTGATAATAGCACACAGAATCTCTACAGTAAAAGATTGCGACCAGATAATAGTACTTGTCGATGGGAAAATAAGCGAACAGGGGTCTCACAAACAATTGCTCTCCGCAGGTGGTTTTTACGCCCGACTCTATGAACTGCAAAAAGCAGGTGAACCGGTATTATGAGCAACTATTATCCGGAAGAGAATACTCCAGATTCCTTTTTCAATAAAGATGTAGTCAAACTGCTTTTTAAATACATCCTGAGATATCGCAGTTATCTTTATCTGGCCTTTCTTTTTGTCTCTATAATCACCACCGCCACTCTTACTGTTCCCTTTCTCTCAAGAATTACAATCGACCGATATATCATTAAATCCGGATATCTGGTTAAACATGACAAAACAGACACGGTTCAAAGCAAAGATTTTCAAAGGCTGTTATCAAAAAGTATAGTTCTCAAAGATAACACACTCTTTGCCTTTAAAAACAACCTCTCCGGACTTTCGACAGATGAAATCAGAAAGCTTACAAGTGAAGGCACCCTTTCTGAAAGCACATTTACCCTGATCGAATCACCCATAGTTGACGATAAACTGAGGGTGAGAATCAACGAAGCTCAATTAAAAGGTGTACTACATCCTTTCCCCAATAACCGGTATTTACTCAAAGACAACAGCAGCTCTTTTTTCACCGTCTCAGAAATCGCACTTCTTCGAATCCATGATATTCGTCAGACCGGTTTTATGGTACTTATCATTCTGGGGATTTTCATTTTGCAGTTTGCAGCCTCATATTTCCAGATAATTACTCTTATGAAACTTTCACAGTATGCGATGAGAGACCTGCGAATAGATCTATTCTCTCATATAACTTCTCTGGAGTTATCATTTTTTGACAAAAACCCCATAGGAAAACTGGTCAATCGAATTACCAATGATATAGAATCCCTGAACGAACTGTTCTCTACCGTGCTAGTTACTCTGGTTCAGGATGTTCTTATACTCACTGGTATAACCATTATCATGTTCTTCACAGATCATCATCTGGCTCTGGTTGTCAGTATCTCATTTCCGGCTTTATTTATAGTAATGCTTCTTTTCAGAATCAAAGCACGTCAGGCTTATCGGGTGATCAGAACCAGAATAGCAGATCTGAATTCGTTTCTCAATGAAAACATCTCCAACATCAGGATGATCCAGGTATTCGTACAGGAGCTTCGTCAAATTAATAAATACAAGTTAATCAACGGACTGGTCTACCATGCCAACCTTCGCCAGATAATTATTTATGCTATTTTCCGCCCGCTGATCGATTTTTTCAAATGGTTCACCATAGGCCTGGTAATCTACTTTGGAACCACCTTTTTTCTTGAGGGAACAATCTCCTACGGTCTGTTAGTGATGTTTCTGGCTTATATAAACAGTTTCTTCGAACCCATAGGTGATCTGGCAGAAAAATTCGATATCCTTCAAAGTGCAACTGTAGCAGGAGAAAAAATCCTGACTGTATTTAATGCGCCCTGCCGTAAAGAGCCGGTTTTACACAGTAAATCCAGTCTCCTCTTACCGGAAAATCCACTGCGTGGAGAGATCGTTTTCGATAATGTCTGGTTCTGTTATACTCCGGGTGAATGGGTCCTTAAAGGAGTATCATTCTCGGTACCGGCAAAAAGTACTTTGGCTATAGTTGGTGAAACTGGCTCAGGAAAAAGCACCATAATAAATCTCATCTCAGGTTTATACCCGATAAACAAAGGAAGAATACTGATTGATGGAATCGATATCACAAAAATACCTCCAAGTCAATTGCGCTCTAATATTGCCACCGTCATGCAGGATGTCTTTCTTTTCTCACGCACTGTCAGGGAAAACATCATTATGGGAAAAGGCTGGGATGAACACCGGTTTCAGCAAGTCACCACCTTTACCCATGCCAGTAAATTTCTCCAGCGCCTCCCTGATGGAGCAGATCAGAATGTCATGGAAAGAGGAGTGACCTTCTCTGCAGGCGAAAGACAACTTTTGGCTTTTACACGAGCACTCTATTTTGACCCTTCCATTCTTATTCTGGATGAAGCAACTTCCAATATTGACACCGAGACCGAAGCTCTGATTCAGGATGCCATCTCCCAGCTGATCAAAGGACGAACCTCTATTGTAATCGCACACCGTCTCTCTACTATCAGAAGTGCAGAAAAAATCATGGTACTTAACAAAGGCCAGATAGCGGAGTTTGGTGATCATGATACTCTGATGGCGCTCCGGGGACTTTATTATGAATTTTTCCGGCTACAGTTTGAGAAAACATTGTGATATAGATCTTCAAATCACAAATTCAAAATTTGAAATTTGAAATTCGAAATCTATATCAGGAACTATACTTACTAACCTGACAATAATCCACTTCCCACCTTATTATCCTAAAAACCGCAGTAGGTGACGATGAAGAACCGTAAGATATTGATGCAGAAAGGACTGAAAGCCTTTATGCGCAATAGATTACGTGTCATTCGCGTCAATCTACTGCGGTTTTTAGGATTATTGAAGACGCTTCCGGCTGGTCCCATTTTTCCATCTTCATTTCTAGCTTTCAGCAAACCACTGGCTAAACCAGAGGAGCCAACTGTCTCGTAAAGGCACTATCGTGCCTTCTTGATTTCGCGGCTCTGCCGCTCAATCAAGTACTACCGCCACAGGCGGTAGTACTTGTACTCATTATTCCAATCAGGTAAGAAATACTTGTTATAGTGAACTTGGATTTATATTTGCGAAATCATAGCAATCTGAGTATATTTAGAATAGTTTCACAATTTCCGGGTATGAACCAAGTTTCTTAAAAAAAAACGCAGATATACTGAGGTGATTTTGTGAAAAAAATCCATTTAAATGGTAAGTGCTTGACCCTACTATTAATCTTTTTTCTCCTTCTTCAATGTCTAAATATCAGCGTAAAATCTCTAAAGTCCTCTACTGAGATAAAAATCAAACCAGGTTCAGGTGACATTGAAGTTATTGAATCTCACAATGCTTTGAGTACTGTTTTTTTCTTTAACGAAAAGCTATCACCAGGTGGTTTTCTCTATGCTTATCCCAACAAATCGATTATTCGCGATATTGACACCGATTCAAAAAATGGAATCTTTTCGGTCCAGATGACTCTGGATGCTACAGATTATTCCGGTGGTGCAGTTTGTCTGGGTAACAGTGTCGATCTTAAACCATATAGAAATAACGGTGCATTGAAATTCTGGATTAAAGGAAAAAAAGGAGGAGAAAAAGCCTGGATAGCACTGGTGGACCATTCCAATTCATCCAGGGAAAAGACTGCAGTAAGATTACCCTTGAGCAAATACACAAGACTCACCACAGAATGGCAATTGGTTTCAATCCCACTGCTTCACTTTTCAGATAAAGGAGTATTCTGGGATGAAAAAAAAATGGCAGAAATACCCTGTGATATCAATTGGAACATGATAGCTGAAATGAGAGTAGAAATTAAAAAGAATGAAAACCAGGCCTTTACAGTTTTTCTTGATGATATTTGCATAGAACCCAATGTTTTTGACCCTGCCAGTATCCAGTCAGAAGTATCCTGGAGTGATCTTATAGAATCGATCTATCCACCACACACATCGCCTAAAGATACAAATGAGATAATTCTGAATATTTTTGATGGCAGATTTTCAGAAAATAGTTTTACTTACGTTTACGGCGGTAACACAGCCTGTGTTCTGCAGAAAAATGCCATGAACTCTGATAGGAAAATACTGGCATGTTATCTGGATGATAATGATTATTCAGCAGTTACCATAATAACTGATAATACAAAAGCAGTAGACCTCAGAGACTGTCGGAAAACAGGCGGGTTGCAGTTCTGGGCAAGATGCGGCTTAAAGACTGCCAGTATTCAGATAGGTTTTCTTGATCATCAAAAAGGAAGGAAAGTGCAATCGAGAGTTTTACTAGAGCAGTATGGTAAGTTAAATGAAGAGTGGAAATTGTTCACAATACCCTTGCGTCACTTTTCTGATATCGGGTTGTTCTGGGATGAAAATTCAAAATTAGAAATCGAATCTCCCATTGCCTGGAATTCGATCCAAGAACTACGCTTCTCCTGCACAAAAAGTCATTCTGAAGACAGGGACACTGCTCCTGTGACTTTATACCTGGACAACATCTGCATTGTTAAAAACATCTCTGATACTTCAAAATTTGAAAAATACTGGAACAATTTCCAAAGCACAGAACCAGAACTCATACTTCATGATTTTCAGGATAGTGAAAAGTCAAACTGGATTACCTCAAAAGGACCAAAATGCAAATGCAGTTTTGAATTAATTGATGCACCACAAAATGCACCTGAAGATATTTCAAAGTGTATGTCTTTTACCTACTCTTTTCTTGATTGGTGTGACATCATTTGCCCTTATGACAGCATCGAAATAGATCCTTTGAAACGAAACTGGACAAAACACTGGGGAATCCGTTTTTACTTGTATACAGATAAGGAGTTTCAGGGGATAACTGTGCAAATAGCGGACAGTGCAAATGAACACTTCGTGGCCAATGCAGGTGCATTACGCGGTTGGAATGATATCATCCTTCCATTCCGCGAATTCTCAAAATTTTTACACTTCCAGCCAGATAATGCAATTCACAATAATCTTCTAGATCTTAACGGAGTAAGGGGAATCGCTTTTAAGGTCTCTGGATACAATACTTCAGGGAAATACATGATTTCAAATGTAAGGCTTACCAATGAACGAGAATCCAAAACCAAATTTCCATTCCAATGATTTTGGAACCAGGTTTAAGTTCGATCACAGAAATAACAAAGAAGAAATATAGCTGGAAATAACTTCTGTTTCGTTATTCTAACTATGTGGTTGAACTCTCAAAAATAATAAACCAGAGTGGGAATTAATACCGTTTTCCTTGATATGCTGTTAATGGTCTTATTCCCACTCTGTCCGCCTTATTTTATGCAATTTTCTCTCCAGCAGCACTGATGCTGGTCACAATCAACTTTTCCTGTACCAAAGCAGGCAAAATTGCCTTCTTTTTTCTGGATTGTTCGTATAAGGTCTGCACTCTTAAGTTTTGAAGCATTACTGATACCCATACCCTTTGCAATGGATACGATCTTACTGTGTGTCATTACAATTCCTTTCCTTGAATTCCTTGTGAATAAAAATGGTATCATAAGAGAAAAATAGTGTCAATAGTTATTTGG
>CAYYNL010000008.1:0-46476 GCA_964472925.1 uncultured Fibrobacter sp.
ACGGTTCTTCATCGTCACCTACTGCGGTTTTTAGGATGATACGCGACTACATCCAACTGCGGAAATTAGGATTATCACAGTATCCCACCTTTTTGCATCCATACCAATTGCGGTATACTGGTTAAAAAAACAGATACCGGGTGAAAAAACAGTGTTGTTGCAAAAACCACATAACTATTGGTTTTTATATTATTGCTTGCAAAAAACAATTTGCTGTTTACACAAAAAATGACCTGCCACTTACCCAAAACGATCTGCCATATACCAAAAACGATCTGCCATATACCAAAAACGATCTGCCACTTACCAAAAACGATTTGCCATATACCAAAAACGATCTATCACTTACCAAAAACGATCTATTACTTACCAAAAAAGATCTGTCACTTACCAAAAAAGATCTGTCACTTACCAAAAACGACCTGTCATTTACCAAAAACAACCTATCATTTACCAAAAACGACCTGTTACTTACCAAAAACAATCCATTTCCCATCAAAAATGATGTTTTTATTTCCAATAATGATCATTGGTTTGCTATAAGCAATTAAAAAGTTACAAAAAACAAAAAAATAGCAGCTTAAAAGCATGTTATGAAGGCTAATAAACACGTTTTAACAGGAAAACATTTTTTGGCAGGAAAAAAGTATGCGAGTACTACCGATAAAATATTTTTTTGAGTAATTTTCTAAATAATGCGGTCCCTCTCCTGGATAACCAGGAAAAGGAACCGCTAAAGCTGAATCAAACGATTTTTGGCAATTTCTCCAGCTCTTTTTTAGCTTTCTCGATTTCTTCCTGAGCCAGAGAATGATCCTCAAGCTTGCCACTGAGAAATTTCTCATAACCCATGAGGTCCATATGGCCATGGCCACTGAGGCACATGAGGATGACTTTCTCTTTTCCTTCCTCTTTTGCCTTTAATGCTTCCTGAATAGTTGCAGCAACTGCATGGCTTGATTCAGGGGCAATTATTCCACCTTCGGTAGATGCCCACTTGAGCGCTGCGCTATAGCATTCAAGCTGAGGAATTGCTCTTGGCTGCATCAATCCATCAATCACACACTGACTTACCAGAGGTGACATTCCATGATAACGTAAGCCGCCTGCATGGATCGGTTCAGGAATAAAGTTATGGCCCAGAGTGTGCATGGGTAAAAGAGGGGTCAATCCGGCACAATCCCCGAAATCATAGGTATAAATGCCTCTGGTAAGAGTGGGGCAGGATGCAGGTTCGACAGGAATTATGGTAATTTTTTCTCCGTTAATAACATCGTGGGCAAATGGAAAGGAGATTCCTGCAAAATTGCTGCCTCCACCGGCACACCCTATTACAATATCGGGTTTTTTGATACCGGCTTTGGCTAATTGTTTTTTGGCTTCCAGCCCGATTATTGTCTGATGAAGCATCACATGATTCAAAACGCTTCCCAGAGTGTATTTGGTTTTTCCGGTGGTATCGCTAACTGCGGCTTCAACTGCCTCACTTATGGCGATCCCCAGGCTTCCGGGGCATGATGGATCCTGTTGCAGGATTTTTCTTCCAAAGGCAGTATCATTACTTGGGCTGGCAACGCATTCTCCCCCCCAGGTCTGCATCATGGTTTTGCGGAAAGGTTTCTGATCGAAGCTTATTCTCACCATAAATACTTTACATTTCAAACCTACCAGAGAGCAGGCAAAAGCCAGTGCACTTCCCCATTGCCCTGCACCGGTTTCGGTGGTAAGAGTTTTTGTCCCAAACTGTTTATTGTACCAGGCCTGTGGAATCGCAGAATTTGGCTTATGGCTTCCCGCAGGGGAGACACTTTCATCTTTATAGAATATCTTTGCCGGGGTACCCAGTGCTTTTTCCAGATAAACAGCTCTTTTAAGCGGAGAAGGTCTCCACCGATAAAGCATTTCTATGATTTCTTCGGGAATATCTATCCAGCGTTGAGTGCTAATTTCCTGCTCTATAAGATTCATGGGGAAAACCGCAGCAAGGCTTTCGGGTTTTAACGGTTTTCCATCTGGGCCAAGTGGTGGTTTGGTTTTCAAATCAGCGGCAATATTATACCATTGACGAGGTATTTCACTCTCATCAAGAAATATTTTAACACTCATAGAACACTCCTGTAAAAAAGGCTCCTAAAAAAATGCTTGCATGGGGATAAATCTGGATAAGATGGTCAACGATGTTGGTATTGGCCCGGATTTCCATTCTTTCCCAAGACTATACAAATTAGCTTTTTTGACACCTTTTAACAACTCTTTTTCATAGCAGAGAGTAATACTATTGAGAGCAGTTATTCAGCATGAACGTCTTATTACCAGTGTTCCATCAACCTCGATACACACTCCTTTGCGCCTGGGTTTAACCGTATGGGGAACCAGAATTGATCTTAGGATCAGGGTGATGATACCATGGTTATTAAAATCATAGGAAGTCAACTGATACTCCATGGCATCCAGAGTGTTATCAAAAGAAATTATTGACAGGTCATCGGGTATCCGGATATTACGTTCCTTCAGGTAATCGATAGCAATGGTAGCCGCAAAATCGTTTGCCATCACCCATACGGTAATAGATGTATCCAGGAGAGCTTTATCAAAGAGCGGCTGCATTTTTTCGTAAATTTCTTCACTGGCGCAGTTCCACTGGGTAATGTATTTGAACATGCTGTAACCTATGTGGCTGAATTTTTTCAGGGGAGTATTGGGAGTTTGACTTCTCCATTGATTGTAATTATTAACAAAAGATAGCAATTCTTCCTGTGTAAGGTGGTTTTTAAGGTAATCCCACTGATAAGCGTATTTATTATACACGAAGGGGACCACACCATCGGCAAGATCTGCTCTGGCAAACATTTCTCTGATGGTATTGAGGCGTTGTTGAGACCACAGCGCCCGATGAAAGGGGGAGAAGAAAGCTACTTTACGATGTCCTTTTCCAAGGAGATATTGAGCCACTCTTTGAGCAGGCAGCACCGAGGCGGTAGCAGTAAAAAACTGAATAAGCGGATTATCTTTGGCACAGTTTGGAATTTTCCATCCACCTACCACATCCAGTACTGCAACATTTCTTTTAAGACCTGCAAGTCGCTCCAGAACTTCTTCAGGAGTGTTGTCCAGGTTTGCTACTATAAATATGTATCCAAGGATAGTCCGGTCATTGAGATCGTACTCTTTACCAGACGAAGTATGTACAAAATGTAATTTCCCCAGATTGCGATAATAGACAATCAAGTCCAATTGAATATTCATCCTGATACATTCGGACTCCAGAACCCGGAAATAATATTTATCCTGATAATCCATCCAAATCTTTCCATCCTCTAATCCACAACCGATTGCTGCTATTCGAGCGTGTCCAGTATTACCGGTCAGAGACGGAATCAGATAGCCATTTGTACATGGTTCGATTATTTTCTGTTCTACCAGGGATGCAAGGGCTTTCTTTAGGGTGGCAAAGGAAACGTTATATTGTAGTTGCAATTCTTTGTAGGAAGGCAACCTGTCACTTCCTGCAAACCGCCCGGTAACAATATCTTTGTATAATTTTTCGGTTACGTGATGTCGTGATGAGAAGGGTGTGCAATCGCTTAAAAGCTGAGGCTGGAGGTGAGATTTGAGCAAGTCAGATTTAATTGCTGCTTTACTGAATGTGCGATTACCCTGTGGATCAGAAAGAATGCAACCTTGATCCTCAAGGTATCTGAGAGCTTTCCACATGGTAACAAAAGATACCCCGGCGGCTTTTGCCAATGATCGTATAGGTGGCAGAGAGAGAATATCTTCCTTTTTCAATGCAGCAATATAATCACAGGCTCTTTTGATACCGGGTTTTTGTTTTTCCATAGTTTAAAAAAGAAAAAGCAGCTGTTCAGTAATTGAAACCTGATATAATATTATATCACCTCATTAAAATTAATTAATTATTTAGGGTTTATGAAAAAAAATTATGTTTTATTTTGAATTACATTGGAATAGTGTAGATATCCTCATATATTTGGGAAATAAATAACACACCTCTGATTGGAGTACCTGCCATGAGTGTTGATGGATATTTGTTAGGTTATGATATCGGTAGTTCATCGGTTAAGGCTACCGTACTGGAGATTTCTACCGGGTACGTTGTTGCTTCAGCTACTTCACCTGATAATAGCGAATTGGAAATAATTGCGCAAAAGCCAGGTTGGGCAGAACAGCATCCGGACACCTGGTGGGTACATATACAGAATGCTACAAGGCAGTTGCGGGCCAGTGCCCGGATTAATTTTCATGATATTCAGGCGATAGGAATTTCCTATCAGATGCATGGCCTTGTCATGTTGGACAGAAATTATCAGCCACTTGCTCCTTCCATTATATGGTGTGACAGCAGAGCCGTGGGGGTAGGTCGTCAGGCACTGGAGGATCTGGGTGAAGAGCAATGTATGAGCCATCTGCTTAATACCCCTGGAAACTTTACTGCTTCAAAATTGAAGTGGGTTGCAGATAACCAGAAAGAGATTTTCCGAAAAGTTCATCTTTTTATGCTTCCGGGGGATTATATAGCTCTGAAACTGACTGGTTCTCCTTCTACAACAGCATCAGGGCTTTCTGAAGGGATACTGTGGGATTTTAAAGAAGGTAAACGTGCAGATTTTCTGATGGACTATTATGGAATCGATTCTGCGCTTGTTCCACCACTTGTTCCAACTTTTGGTATACAGGGCTCATTAACCGAAGAAGCTGCATCGCTTTTGGGACTCAAAAAAGGAATACCTGTTTCTTACCGAGCGGGTGATCAACCTAATAATGCCTTGTCGCTAAATGTGTTAAATCCTGGAGAGATAGCAGCTACAGCCGGTACCTCCGGAGTAGTTTATGGTGTTACCGATCAAGCTTCGTATGATAATGAGGGCAGGGTAAACACCTTCCTTCATGTCAATAATACCGGGAGCGCTCCCCGCCTCGGTATTTTACTTTGTGTAAATGGTACAGGCATTCTCAACCGATGGTTAAGGACCATGTTGGGAAGCTGGAGTACTGAACCTATATCATATAGCCAGATGGACAATGAGGCAGAGACTGCGCCAGCCTGTTGTGATGGCCTCAGAATTTTGCCATTTGGAAATGGAGCCGAACGGACTTTGGGTAATCTTTCCATTAACGCATCGATACATGGTCTTGACCTTACCCGTCACAATCGTGCTCATCTGCTTCGTGCCGCACAGGAAGGAATTGTTTTCGCTCTGATGAACGGTATCGATATCATGCGTTCAATGGGAGTCAAAAACAGTGTGATCCGGGCGGGTAATGCTAACATGTTTAAGAGCAGGCTCTTTGCACAGGTATTTGCTACCGTGGCTGGTAATGAGGTTGAACTTTACAACACCGATGGTTCACAGGGTGCGGCCAGAGGGGCTGGCGTAGGAGCTGGGATATACAAGGGACTCGATGATGCATTCGCAAATCTTTCGGTGGTCAGAAGAATAGAGCCCGACATGAAAACCAGGGCTATCTATAGTGAAGCTTACAAACAATGGCTTTCAATTCTTCAAAGCCAGATCGGGCGTTTAAAAGAAGAATCGGAGTTTTCTGATAAAAAATCATTAGAGTCTGTTTTCTGAAACAAGCAAGTTTTTTTTTGAACATATCTTTTAAATAAGGAGCGTTTTAGCCATGTCTCAACAAAAATCACTGCACAGCGTGTGTCGATGGACCTTCAACCCAGGCAAGGGTGGATTTGTTCCCGATAATATCCGTCAAAAATGGAACAAAAAGAATTTGGATACCATCGGTTCAATCCAGATTATCAAAGAAAAAATTATGCCAAGGCTTCCTGAAAACGTAGAGCTTGGTTACGAAGTCCATTACAACACTGAAATCGATGAAAGTTTTGCCAGTGAATTCGCTGATGCTCTTGTGGACTCAAAGATTTCTCTGGCGATGATTACCCCGGGAGCTCATTCTCATTTTGCTTATGGTGGAATTGCATCTCCTGATAAAAATGAAGTAAAGGCAGCAAGAGAGCTTGGGGCCAAAACTGTTGATCTGGCTTATGGGCCGTTGAAGAAAGCCTGGCACAAGGATGTTGTTCCTACATTTGTGCTTTGGAATGGCTCTTACGGTTATGATCTGGCTTCTGTTGGTGTTCGCAACATGTATCAGAATCTTAAAAACAGTGTTGCTGAGCTTTGTAAATATGAACAGAAAGCTGGTGGGCAACTGTTCATGGCTATCGAGCCCAAGCCAAACGAAGGGCATCCGGCAATGCTTCTTCCTACAGTGGCCAGTGCTATTGTTTTCTGGCGCAAGCTAGAAGAGGAGTTTGGTATCAGCCGGGCTAAAAAAGGAGTAAATAAAGAGTTTGGGCACACTGAGATGATCGGTCTTGATCTGATAAATGACACAGTAGAAGAGATAGACAATAATATGCTTGTGCACATGCATCTCAACAGTCAGGGTTACAACGATGGAATTATCCTTGGTGGTCCTGGTAAGTATGATATCGATCATGGGACTCGTATTAACGGAATGAATATCGCTATTGCCGGTCTGATTCGTGCTGCTGGTTTTGGTCGCTGGAAGGGTCATGATATGCAGCCACGTGCATACGATAACGAAACTCAGGCGATAGACCGGGTTATCCGCAGTATTCTTTCCTGGGAGGCTTGTGATCAGGCAGCTCAGAAACTGGATGAGAAAGCACTATGGAATTATCTGGAAAATCGTGAAACTGCAAAAGCGGAAGATTTGATGCGTGCAGCATTGGTTGACGCCCAGAGGGCTTTTGACCGAATGTATGCATAATGTAGTTATGAGATTGCCTTTTCTAAATGAGAAGGCAATCGCAAAATATTTAAACGGTTGAGGAGAATAAATGAAACACATCCTAAAACTCATACCTGCAACGTCAGTGATATTGTCTCTGGTAGCACCGGAGCTTTTTGCTGCTGCTGGTACAACGGGCACTCCCCTTGGTGGCTTAGGAGCCTCATACATAGTTTATAATGCTGCAAAAAATATTTTTGTCAAGGGATACCGCTTAAGTGGACAACACTGGTATGACGAAGTCAGATTTGATGCATCATTTAACTTGTATACCAAAGTCGACGGAAATGTTAAGACCGTGACGGGTATGAAATCGTCCAGGGAAGATGCTACTATACCTATCTACAATGTCGATTATGACATTGTTAATAACATTAAAGTCGATCTGCTTGCTTTTGGGCCTTATGTAAGTGGTGATGAAAAAAGTTCTGTAATGCCACTTGCTTTTTTCGAATTCATTGTGAAAAATGGAAATTCCAAAGCTGCAGAAGCTGCTATTGCTTTCAAAATAAGTGATCTGGCTGGAACCAATCCCAGAAAGATTGATGGCATTGATGGGGTTTATTTCGATAGAACTTCAATCAAACCTGATAATAGCGCATTTGCAGGAGCAAGTGACATACCTACTGCTGAAATCACCACTGGTAATTCTCTGGACCAGTTTCTGGCTTCCGGAAAACTTACTGGTCCTGATGGGGGAATCGTTGCAGTTAAGCTGAATCTGGAAGCTTCGCAAACCGGAAGAATTCGTTTTGTGGTTGGATGGTATCAGGAGTTTGTAGATAAAAACTGGGATGGAGTAGAGGTAGACGAAGGCTTTAGATATCAGAATGATACTATAGGTATTAAGAGTTCTATTGATGCCATAAAATATGGGTTGAGTGAATTTGTCAGAATCCGTGATGGAGCATCTCATTTTGCCAACAGCATCATGGATATCAAAGAACTGCCGCACTGGTATAAAGATCGTTTACTGAATGATCTCTATCCTCTTACCCATAACAGCCAGTATACAAGAGATGGTCGCTTTGCCTGGCGTGAGGGCAAATATTACATCCTTGGTACTATAGATCAGCAGGGACATGCACAAATTGCTACCTCTTACAACTGGCCCGAAGGCCAATGGAGGCAGATGTGGTACTGGGGAAGAACCCAGCGTCAGGGTGCTTACGAGGGGCAAATTCATCATGATTTTAATGGTCCTAAAAGCGGATCTGACAAAATTAATGCTTTGTGCGGATGGGATGAGCATGATCATAGAGACTACTGGTGGAGTAAAACCGAAAACTGGTCGGATCTCAATTCCCTTTTTATTATTAATGTTTATGAGCTTTTTCTGGCAACGGGTGACACGACATGGTTAAACAGACTGTGGCCCTATATGCAAAAAACAGCGGCACGGATTCTTTATCAGGCAAAACGTTGTATCAATAATGTTTATTTGGCACCTCCTGCACCTTATGACAGTAACAATTTCGTTCTTCCTTATAACTGCCTTGGCTCTTATGACAGAGAAGGTGCTACAAATGAGTACAATGGATCTCTTGCCTTGGTGGCTTATTCGGCATTTGCAGAGATGTGTCGTGCCAGGGGGGAAATAGAAGAAGCGAAAAAATGGGATGAAATATTCCAAAGAGGTAAAACACAGTTCTCAACGCTTTATTCCTCCAAATCTGATTATGCAACAGAGGTAGAGGGGCAGCTTGGGGTTTACAACTTCTCGCGTCATCTGGGACTTCCTGTGATTATGAGTGATGAGGAAGCAAATAAGGCTTTTGATCGCTATTGGGATAGATCCAATAAGGGAAGAGACCTGCTTCCGTGGCATTTCTACACCATAAACCACTTTGGAGATTTCGGTATAGCCATAGGCAGAGTGGATGATGGCTTGAAGGTTCATCTAACTGATTGGGAGACGCACTGCAACCGGTATCCCAATTACTATTTCTGGCAGGATCTGGATCAGTCGCCAGGAATGCATTCCTATATGACAGGACCAGTTGTATGGAGATCCTATCTGCTTATTTCCGGATTCGTAATGGATAAGTACAACCAACGCTTGTGGATTCGTCCCATGCTTCCTTCGGATGCCAATGGCAAACTTACCAATGCACCTTTGATCTCTCCGGGAAACTGGGGTACTCTTAACTATGAAGAAACGGGAAATGGTTTGACACAGAAAGTCTGTGTCGGTTTCAAAGAAGATATGATAGTTAAAGAGATCAGGCTTAAAAATCCAAGTGAAAGCCAACATGATGTAAGAGTGGTTATGGGTAACAGATCAGTGCCACACAAAGTTTCCTATTCAGGAAAAGGTCTTGATGCAATTATCAAGATAGATCTGGATTATCCTGTGGCCATAAATTCTGTTAACAGCCTTCTGATTGGAGTCGATCGGGATGATGTGGGGATTAACAACAGGTTAAAGAACGGCAGATTTTCTGACCATCTTTCTGTAAGATCCTTAAATAACAGACATATCATTGATTACTCTGTTGAGAAGAAAGGAAAGATAGCGTTGGCGGTTTATCTGGCTAATGGAGTTTTGGTGAGAAATTTTGATCTGGGAATGAAAAATTCTGGAAGATACTCTCAGATGATTGGAAATTTAAGCACCGGATTCTATTATCTGAGCCTGATGCACGATGGAAAATGTATTTCAACATCATCTATGGTCATCACAAAATAATAAAACAGTAAATCCGGCATAGTAAACCTGTAGTGATAGCTATGTCTGTAACTTTAACATAAAGGATTTTTGCAATGAAAAAGATTTCTTTAATACTGATTGCTTGCGTGTTTATGGCTATGGCAGATCAATCAGATGACAATAAAATAAAATTTACTGGTTATGCTGCCTACCAGGGAGGACATGTTAAAAGTGGAACATACTCCTATGAAAATGATATACAAAATTATTGGCTGCAGAAAATCTATGCCAATATCGGGTTGTTCAAGAAAGTAAATGACTGGTTCAGCATTACTACTGCCATGGAGATGCAGTATCGTAGCTCCTTCAAAATGGGAAGTACCTTTCTTGAATCGCAGTTCTTTGCTCCTTATGCCTATATTGATCAGGCTCGCGGTGATTTCAGGATCCTTAATTCTGAAAAAGTCAAATTAAACCTTACTGCGGGTTACTTTCACTTCAAATATAACCAGGATGTAACCAATTTGGGAAATACACTCTATAGAAGTTACACCTATCCTTGTGCCATTTTGCCTAGCGAGTTTGATTTTCCATTGAGCCGTTTGGCAGGTGCGGATCTCTACGCTTCTGCTTTTGACAGAAAGATTTTTTTAGATCTCTTGTGGACGACCAGTTTGCAGCAGTTTCCATTGGGTGACTTTTCTTTTGGCGCAATTTTAGGATCTGATCCTTTCAGGGGCATAACTGTAAAAGCAGGTATTCTGCTTGACCGCGTTTTGCCTGTAAATGAAAACCTGACTCATCCTGGAGATGCTGAAATTGAGGATCCAATTACCGGTGAAAAAGAAAGGCTCACATACGCTGGTACGAAGGCTATGGGATGCCTAAATCTTGATGCGAAAAAGATTATTTTCGGGGAAGAATATCCTGCAATTTTCGGTAACGAAGACCTGAAGCTGTGGATAGAAGGTAATATTCTGGGTCTTGAAAACTATAAAAATTATTACGACCAAATTAATGAACGTACTACGATTGCATTTGGTTTAAAAGTTCCTACTTTCAAATTACTTGATATTCTGGCGGTAGAAGCAGAGTGGTTTGGTTGGAAATATCCAAATAGTATTGAACGTCCCATTAATTCCAATAAACCATACCCGGAGTATCAGGCAGCAAACTATCTTCCTGAAGAGTGGGAAGAGGATGATTGGAAATGGTCTGTTTATGCTAAGAAAGATATTTCCGATATATCACTTATTGTCCAGTTTGCAAGTGATCATCTGCAGTTGTGGTCAATGAGAGCTGTTGATCAGGTTTTCCGTGATAACCTGGTTAAAACAAGCGACTGGTACTACCAGTTTAAAATTCAGTATCGTTTCTAAAACGTTTTTAAAAAAAGAGAAACAACTGTTTTTTTAGCAGTTGCTTCTCTTTGTAATCAATTAAATTGCACTATTATACAGAAAGAAATATTATCTGCCGGAAATATTACCTTAATAATTGGGTATGTTGCTTTGACAAAAGCTAAAAATGGTCTTTTTACTAGCCTCAAAAAATATCGTTCCTGGATAAAAATGATCCCAACCCCAGAGAAGGAAATTTGCTGGTACTGCAATAAAAAAATTGATATGTTCCGTTGGAGAAATTCAGAAGTTGCTTTTAACCTAAAAACCGCATTAGATTGACGCGAATAACACATAAACTAGTGTGCATAAAGGCTTTCAGTCCTTTCGGTCTTATCACCAGTAGATAAAACCTTCAAGGACTTCAAACCTTTCTACATCAATATCTTACGGTTCTTCATCGTCACCTACTGCGGTTTTTAGGTTTAAATTTTCTGTTACTTTCAACATGCAAAGGTACTTTAAGCGAAGTGGTTTGTATGCAATGTGAGCTAATTAAATATAGGTTTTTAATGAATCAGGCAATATTTATTTTAAAACAAAATTGGGTAGAATAGTTTACTGACAAAAATAATAATACCCATAATTGTTTGAAAAATAAGGGAAATAGAAGATGAAAATAACCAGCAGCCATTTTGGAAAAACCGCACGGGGCGAATCGGTTACGCTTTTCACACTGGAGAATAACCGTGATTTATCAGTAAAAATATCAAATTACGGAGCAACTGTAACTTCGATTATTTGCCCTGATAAACATGGGACATTGGCTGATATCGCCTTAGGATTTGATAATCTTCAACAATACATGACTGATCATCCATATTTTGGTGCTGTATGTGGACGTTATGCCAATCGTATCGCCAAAGGTGTTTTTTCTCTTGAGGGTAGAAAGTATGTACTTCCAATAAATAATGGACCTAATTCGCTTCATGGCGGTTTCAAGGGGTTTCACACGGTTGTATGGCATGCGATACCTTTTAAAAATAGTGAAGAGGTAGGGGTTAAACTCACCTATTTGAGTAAAGATGGAGAAGAGGGATATCCTGGAAATCTGCTGGTAAAAGTGGTATACGCCATAAATGATCTAAATGAATTGAAAATTTCTTACACTGCCGAAACCGATGCCCCCACGGTGGTTAACCTCACCAACCATACTTATTTCAATCTGAATGGATGTAAAGAGTCTATTCTGGATCATATAGTCACAATCAATGCCGATAAGTACACCGAAGTGGATAGTGAAGCTATTCCCACTGGAAAATTGCCCGATGTTAGTGGAACTGCCTTTGATTTCAGGAAAGCTAAAAAAATAAACGATGATATTGATAAAGCTGGCGGGTACGATCATAATTTTGTTTTGAATAAATCCAATGAAAATGAGTTATCATTTGCCGGCTTGGCTTATGAGCCCCAAAGCGGCAGGACTCTGGAAGCATTCACCACCGAACCCGGCATGCAGTTTTATTCTGCTAATTTTCTTGATGGAACCATAAAAGGTAAAAACGATATTCTGTACAAAAAACATTTCGGGTTTTGCTGGGAAACACAGCATTTTCCTGATTCTCCCAATCAGAACCATTTTCCTTCGACCAGATTGTACCCAGGAGAGAATTATAATCAGCTTACTATATATCGGTTTGGAATAAAAGATTAGCCTGCAAATTTTCAGGAAGTATTTAAAATCTCTTAATTTATCTGGGCTTGATCCTGATCGGTTTTAGTCCCTCAATGGGGGTTATATATTGTGGGCTCCTATAAAGTGATGCTTTTTATAGTAGAATAACAGGCTTTAATTAAACACAATTGTCCTGTTTTCATAAACAAGAGTCATGTGCTGAATGTGAAGCCATATAGCTCTTGCCAATACCACTTTTTCCACATCCTGCCCTCTTCTGATCAGATCTTCTATTGAATGTTTATGGGTGACCCGGATTACATCCTGTTCAATTATGGGACCAGCATCCAGCTCTGTTGTTACATAATGTCCGGTTGCTCCAATCAATTTGACGCCACGTTCATAGGCACAATGATAGGGTTTTGCACCGGGGAAAGCTGGCAGAAAAGAATGATGAATGTTAATGATAGGTTTATTGAATGTGCGGATAAAATCTCCAGAAAGTACCTGCATGTATCTGGCAAGTACAATAAAATCGATATTATACTGTTGCAGCAACTGAATCTCTTTTTGTTCCTGTTCTGCTTTGTTGCTTTCATTTATCTGGATGTGGTGAAAGTCAATTCCGTATAATTTTGCCACGTTTTCCAGATCTTTATGATTGCTGATAACCAGGGGTATTTCGATTTGCCATTCACCTGAAATATAACGGGATAAGACATCATAAAAACAATGGGAGATTTTGGAAACAAAGATAGCTGCCCGCTGAACCTTTTCTGAAAAATAAATTTCAGAATGCATTTGAAATGTCTTGCCTATTGAGTACTGGAAAAATTTCAGTATCTCGTTTTCTGGAATATTGAAATTATCCAGTTCCCACTCAACCCGCATGAAAAAAATCTCTTTTTCTCTGTCTACGTGCTGATCTAGATGAATAATGTTGCCATTATTTTTATGAATAAAATCAGTTACAGATGCAACAATTCCTCTTTTGTCAGGGCAGTGGATCAGTAGTACTGCTGTGTGTTTCTTTTCTTTTGGCTTTTTCATAATAAAATCTTGTTTTAAATTGAATCTAAATTATATGATTGTCTGATATGTCTTGCTTCGATACCTTTGTTTATCAGCCTAAAGTTTTTGACCATATCACCTGATAGATATGATCTTTCCATCTCTGTCGCATTCTACTTGCAGAGGCGGAATCGTTCTCTATAGCTCTGCAAAGGGTGAACAAAACTTCCGAACTGCTAACTTACAGGGCACTGTGAGATTAACGTTAAGAAAAATAAGTTATTATTTCCTGAATGGAAAAGAGGGCATTTTATTAAACCGGCGATTATAAGTTAAAAATTGGTAATTTTCTGGTAAAATATAACCAAATTATAGGACAGTAGAAAGGCAAACAGCCCGAATTGAAATATTTCAAATACTTTGAATAATCTTATTCCTGTTGAGAATTTTTCCGATTTTTTAATTTGGAATTTCTGTATGATTAGCAAATTGATAGACTATAATTATCCGAATAGATAAATGAATAATAATTAATTGCCGGGGAATAAATAGAGAGAATCCTCAGCATCTCCGAGCACTCTGGTAATCTTCTTCAGAGAAATCTGAATCCTGTAAGGTGATCAGACTGTTTAAACGAAAATAATAGTGGTAAATCAGTGTAAGCTGTTTGCAGCTTTAAATGCAATAGGGCTCTTGTTTTTTTGAACCTTCTGCACTATTAATTACTCAGACAGGTTCAGCAGGTGAAGCAAAAATATTTAAATCGATTAGAAAAACTTGACTGCTTTTGATAAATTATTTATTGGAATTATTCTTTTGGGAATTGAATTATATATTTTAAGCTTAAGCAATAGGTTTTTACGGAGCAGTGAACAGAGCTTTGAAGTTTTTTAAAGCTAATAGGTGGTTAGTTGTCTTTAACCATTCGATCAACCGTTTTAATTATTACATGAGGAAAATACAAAAAGTACTAAACAAAAGATATGCAGTAATTTGTTTTTGCCCATTTGGAAAACAATAAACTTTTACTTGCTTTAAAAAAATGTACTCCTTATATTCACTGGAAATCCCAAAAACTCAAAAAGAGGATTTAAAATGAATGAATTGGTCCAAAAAATCGGTCAGTGTGTAGAGCGTGGAAAGGTCAATAAAGTTTCTCCGTTTCCTGCTGATATGAAGGGGCTTGACGGAGCAGACGAGTATACCAAACAGGCGATCGAGGCAGGGGTTGAGCCAGATGCGATTTTGCAGGCATGCAGTGATGGAATGCAACGGATAGGGGAAAAATTTGGCAAAAATGAGATCTTTGTACCAGAACTTCTTATGTCAGCTAAGGCGATGCATGCGGTGATGGTTCATCTTAAACCTTTTTTCAAGTCCGGATCAGTTAAACCCAAAGGGAAGTTTATTCTGGGGACTGTTGCTGGGGATCTTCATGATATAGGTAAGAACCTGGTTTCAATGATCATTGAAGGGAACGGCTGGGAAGTGATTGATTTGGGAGTGGATGTGAAGCCTGATAGATTTCTTCAGAAGATCGAAGAGAATCCTGGTTGTGTTGTTGGGCTAAGTGCGCTATTAACCACTACAATGGCCAATATGGCAAATACAATTAAGCAGATAAAAGCCAGCTATTCAGATGTTAGAATAATCGTTGGCGGAGCTCCATTAACAGAGAAAGCAGCTATAGAAATGGGAGCTGATGGCTATGCACGTGATCCTCAGAATGCAGTTGCCTGGCTCAATTCAATAGGAACGATTTGATGAATTCATTACTTCAAGAACTGGAAAAGGGAAAAATACTGGTTTCAGATGGAGCCTGGGGAACTATGCTTCAGGCACGGGGCTTGCAGATTGGGGAGTGCCCTGAGAGCTGGAACAAAACTCACCGTGAAGATGTTCTGGCTATTGCTCAAAGCTATATCGATGCGGGCGCTAGCATGATTCTTACCAATAGTTTTGGTGGCAGTCCGACGAAGTTGCGGCATTATGGTCTGGAAGATCAGTGTGCTCAATTAAATGAAGCAGCGGCGGCTATTTCCAGAGAAGCTGCTGGCTCTGATCATTTTGTCCTTGGTTCCATGGGTCCAACCGGTGTAATTATCATGATGGGAGAAGTCCCGGAAGAGACTCTTTTTGAAGGCTTTTGTATACAGGCCAAGGCCTTGGCACGCGGGGGGGCTGATGTCATTTGTGTGGAGACCATGTCGGCTTTGGATGAAGCGTGTCTGGCGGTTCGTGCAGCCAGGCAAAATACAGAATGCGAAGTTGCCTGTACTTTCACTTTCGAAAAAACAGTTAATGGTGATTACCGCACTATGATGGGGGTTACTCCATCGGATATGGCCAGGGCTATGACATTAGCTGGGGCTTCGATTATTGGTGCCAATTGCGGTAATGGATTTGACGGGATGATTGAAATTGTGCGTGAAATAAGGGAGGTGGATTCAAAAACACCGGTTCTTGTTCATGCTAATGCCGGAAGACCGGTTCTTGAGGATGGAAAAACGGTGTATCCAGAAACACCAGAAATGATGGCAGAAAAAGTTTCTCTATTGATCAAAGCCGGAGCAAATATCATAGGCGGTTGCTGTGGTACAACACCACAACATATCCGCGCAATAGCCCAGGCAATCGAAAAATACTGAAATGAGTTTTATTATCTCTGCTGAGTCGGCTAATGGTATTCACGAGATTTTTGTGGATGCCTCATCTCTTGATATCTCCAGAGAACAGATCTTTAAGGAACTGGGCTATGCTGAAAATGCGATACCTGAATTTTTCGGCGAGCAGATAGATGAGATTTTAGAAAGGTATCAAAGACTTTGTAGTATCAGGGCAGCCTATAGAATCGTTGATGTTTCTGTTCATAATAATCACGGTTTGTTGGTCAATAATACTCTGTTTGATCTCAATAAGATTATTGCTTTCCAATTAAAAAATGCAGAAAGACTGGTTGTATTCATCTGTACTATTGGAGCACAGATGGAAAACTGGTCAAGCCAATTGTTTTCTGAGGGTGATGGTGTCAAAGCTCATTTTGTGGACACGATTGCTTCGGCGGCAGTTGAAAAAGCCACAGATCTTCTTCATGACTATATAGAGCAGAAAATGACGGAGAAGAGACTCTCTGTTACCAATCGTTTCAGTCCCGGATATTGTGGTTGGTCACTTTCCGAACAGCATCTGTTATTTTCGTTTTTTCCTTCAGGTTGTTGTGGTATAGAATTGACAGAATCTGCATTGATGTTACCCAGGAAATCGACCAGCGGGGTCATAGGAGTAGGATCATCTGTAAAAAAGGAACCTTACTATTGTGATCGCTGTACCAATCAGGATTGCACCTACCGCTTTTACCGCCAATTGAAGATAAACTCAAATAATTGATTTAGCTGGTTAATATTCCTCTGAGTGACAGAAGAGGCATTTTGTCTTTGGGTGAAAATGGTATCTCCGGAGGGCAGAATATCAGGGCTTTGAGGGATAGGGTTATTTTAAAATGAGATATTGAGTAGAATTCCTGGTGGGGGTAATAAATCCAAATTGTCCATTAGAATAATTCACAAATTTACAACAAAATCCTAATGGAGTTCATTAGAATATTTGTTTCAAATTCAGTGAGTTAAATAGTTTATAATTGTCAAAAAATAAAAACTTTAACAATTACTACTACATTTTTCACATAATAGTGCATTTACAGCCTATCAGACAATTTGGGATAAATCCATTTAGCCTTTGTTATCATAATGTATCGGGATCTAAATCCGATTAAGCATTAAACAATGTATTTGAACTATGATTGTCATATCTTATCTTGTAACTACTCAGGTATTGAGACAAATAACTGGTAATAAATCAGAAACAATCTGAAATGGATCATTATTAATTAATGGGAATTTTATTTCAGGGGGACAGTTATGTCACTACAGAAATTATTGGGTTTGTCGGTGCATAGTTTATTAAAGATTTCTATTCTGATACCGATGAGTCTTTTTGCTTATAACGGTTCTAAAACCTGGTTATATTATACACCGGTTACAGATCCTACATTGAAAGCACAATACCAGAGTGTCTGTGCAAGCCTGGTACTTTCTGATAAGAATTCAGATACTTTGAAGAATGCGAAAGAGGAGTTTGACCTTGCAATGCCGGAGTTGTTGGGGGGCTCAAAACTTCCATCTACCGATGGTCCCGGGGCAATAGTGCTTGCACCTGAAGGATCTTCTCTGTTAGCGGAAGGAATAGATTTTTCTAATGTTTCTGAAGAAGGCTTTATCATAAAAAGTATAGGAAATAAGACCTATATAACCGGAAAAAGTCAGGTTGGAATATTGCGGGGTGTTTTTCGTTTCATACGCTTAATGCAAACCGGAAAGACAATAAATAATCTGCATATAGTGGAAAGCCCCTATTTCCCTCTTCGTGTTTTAGATCATTGGTATAACCACTACGGGAGCAACCCAGACACCGAAAGAGTGTACGGTGGAAACCGGGTCTTTCGTATGGAGAATTTCGGTAATCTCTCAGAGTCCGAACTGAAGCGCATAAAAGATTATTGCCGTATGGCAGCATCACTGGGGCTTAACGGGGTTTGTCCAGATAATGTTAATACATACCGCGGTAGTTCTATCAAAAATTATCAATGTCTTGAGGAAGCGAAACTGAAAACACAAAAGATCTTTGCTGACATAATAGGAACCTACGGGCTTAAGTACTACTTGTCGGTATCGTATGCCAGTCCTAAATTGATAGATCCTAAAACAAATACTGCCAATGCCTATGCTAATGAGCAGGCAAAAAAATGGTGGTTTGATAGAGTAGATATGATTCATCAATATATTGCCAATTTTGGCGGATTTTTGATGAAAGCAGATTCCGAAGGTGAAGACGGACCACGCGGTACTTATGGATTAAGTCAGAGCCAGGGAGCAAATCCTATGGCAGAGGCTCTTAAAAGATATGGATACAACTTAATATGGCGGACATTTGTTTATAACAATAAAGATGATTTTGCTATCAGCCAATGGAAAGAGTTCGAAGGTCAGACTTGGGATGAAGCGGTTATATTACGTACCAAAGACGGCCCCAGGGATTTTCAGACTGTTGAACCTCCAAATCCGTTGTTAGGGCTTAAAGGTGTAAGACATGGAATGGAGTTTCAGATAACTCAGGAATATACTGGTCAGGGGATTCACCTATGCTGGTTGGTGCCAAAATGGCGTCAAATTCTTCACTGGGATTTAAAGGGAGCTCCATTAAATTCGGGTACAGAAGGTTCTATCACTTATCAAATCCTCAGAGGTACAGGCGATCCGGTCAAGGGTGGTGGGGGAGTTTGGGGAATCAGTAATCTTAGTGATACTGTAAACTGGACAGCACAGTTTTTAGCTCAGGCTAATTATTATGGATTTGGTAGATTGGCTTGGGATCCCACGCTTACCGAAGAGCAAATTGCTGATGAATGGATCAGAAGCAGTTTTAGTGGTGGTGGTACTCCTGAGGTTAGGTTTGTGGTAAATGACATGCTTTTAAAATCCTGGAGAACCTATGAGGATTATACAATTTCTTATAGTGCTCTTATGCCTGCTCTGAGATGGAATGATCATTATGAGATTGATTTTGACGGGATGAAACTTAGCGAATGGTACACCCC
The DNA here is from genome assembly GCA_964472925.1 of uncultured Fibrobacter sp. Classification (GTDB taxonomy): domain Bacteria; phylum Fibrobacterota; class Chitinivibrionia; order Chitinivibrionales; family Chitinispirillaceae; genus JAAYPC01. The sequence continues at coordinate 19,131 of CAYYNL010000008.1, forward strand.
TTATTTCATGAATCTTACCGATGATGGAATTGGTGTTGACCGCACGCCCACAACCGGAAACAACTTTGTTCAGTATTACCCGTCTGCTGTTGCTGATTCTTTTGGAAATATTGAAAAATGCCCTGAAAGTTTTCTTTTGTTTTTCCATCACTGTAAATGGGATTACAAAATGAAATCCGGTATGACTCTGATTCAGAGCCTCTATCACAATCACTTCAGAGGTCTTCACCAGGTAAGAAATTTCATCAATAACTGGAAAATGGTCTCAGAACTAGTTGACCCTGAAATTCACAATCATATACTTGCAAAGCTCAACAAACAATATACTGACGCCAAAAGGTGGGTGGATGATTTTAAGAGTGATTTCGGTGCAAAATATAAGGAATCAGTAGGTTGTAACCTTACACTTATCACTCCTGATACTAATAAAGCTACTGTGGTTGATGCAGGTGCTGTGGTTAATCTGTCAGCTAAATATACAGACCAAAAGGGGGCTGCAATTGAAGAAACTTTGAGATGGAGTGTGGATAATGGAGGTAAATTGAGTGCTGTGGAGGGATCCGGTGTAAAATTTTCGGCAGATATGGATGGTATTTATAATGTGACTGTCTCAACAGAAAAAATCCCCGATCTGAAAGATCAGATACAGATTTTTGTCGGCAACTGGATTCAAACTACTGGTACCCGCAGGACAGCCAAAAACAGCATCACCAAACCATTGGTACAGATCTTAAGAAGTCCTCATGGAATATCAATTATTACCTCCAGTGCCGGAAAAGTGGATATTTTCGGGCTACAAGGTAAAGTAATTAAGTCGATCAACCTGACTAATGCAGGTACCTGTTTTATCGATACCCGTGATGTTGCAAAAGGGCTATATTTGCTCAGACTTCAAAGTGGAACACAATGCCTGCATCATAAGCTTATCCTCAGATAATTGTTTGTGATCAGATGGGATCTGCTTTAGTTGCATTCTATTAAGTTTTTTTATTGAAGATTGTCTGACCACAGGCGTGATTTTCACTGAATTAAAAAAACATGGAGGATGCATCTTAGAGGTGGGTGGTATGCTGGGAGGATCCAATCTATGAAGAATATAAATATAATTGGGGTAAAACCTTATGGAAAAAAAGGCTGACATAGCTGTGATTGGCCTCGCCGTTATGGGCCAAAATCTTATTCTTAACATGAATGATCACGGTTACAAGGTAGTTGCCTTTAACCGCACAGTATCCAAAGTCGATGATTTTCTTGAAAATGCCGCAAAGGGAACCAATGTAATAGGGGCACATTCTATAGAGGAGATGGTTAGACTTCTAAAGGTTCCCCGTAAGGTGATGCTCATGGTAAAAGCGGGTGATCCAGTCGATATGGAAATCCAAAAACTGATACCACACCTTTCTCCTGGTGATTGCATAATCGATGGTGGAAATTCTCATTTTACCGATACTATCAGGCGCACAAAATACCTGGAAGAAAAGGGATTTTTATATATAGGAACGGGTATCTCTGGTGGAGAAGAGGGTGCCAGAAGTGGACCTTCAATCATGCCTGGAGGAAGTGAGAAAGCTTGGCCACTGGTAAAGGATATCTTCAAGGGGATCTCTGCCAAAACACCAGATGGAGTTCCATGCTGCGATTGGGTTGGTTCTGATGGTGCAGGCCATTACGTAAAAATGGCTCACAATGCTATCGAGTATGGGGATATCCAGATTATCTGTGAAGCTTATCATTTAATGAGACAAGGTTTGGGTCTTTCTGTTGATCAGATGCATCAGATATTCGCAGATTGGAATACAACTGAACTGAACAGTTATCTTATAGAAATCACCAGAGATATTCTGGCTTATAAAGACAAAGATGGTGAACCACTGGTTGAAAAAATCCTTGATAAGGCAGGACAGAAGGGTACCGGCAAATGGTTCTGTGTCAATTCTCTGGACCTTGGTATTCCGGTTACTCTGATTTCAGAGTCGGTTTACGCCCGCTGCCTTTCGGCTTTAAAAGAGGAACGGGTTAAAGCTTCAAAAGTATTAAGTGGACCATCGACTATGTTTAAGGGTGATACGTCAGTACTGGTAGAAGATATTCGTAAAGCGCTGCTTGCTTCAAAGATTATCTCTTATACGCAGGGTTTTATGTGCTTGCGTGAAGCGGCCAAAGAATATGGCTGGACTCTTGATTATGGTAATATTGCCCTTTTATGGAGAAACGGCTGTATTATAAGAAGTATCTTTCTGGATAAGATTAAAAACGCTTTTGAAAAAAATCCAGAGCTTTCAAATCTGCTTCTGGATGACTATTTTAGAAAAATGGTTAGTGATTGTCAAGCGTCTTTGAGAAAAGTGATAATAACTGCTGTTGAGTTAGGGATTCCCATGCCATCTTTTAGTTCTGCGTTGGCATTTTACGATGGATACCGATGTGAAAAACTTCCAGCAAACCTTTTGCAGGCGATGCGAGATTATTTTGGTGCGCATACCTATAAGCGAATAGATGCTCCTGCAGATCAGGTGTTTCATACAAACTGGACTGGTCGAGGAGGCGATGTGGCATCAGGAATTTATACTGTTTGAAATTGTGTTCTGATTGGCAATTATGAAGAATTTTATCTGAAAGCAGCCCGTCTTTCTCAGCTGGTAGATATCAGTATTATATAGGAAGACACTAGACAAAATGGTATTCATCCTGATCTTTTTAGTTTCAGTGAACTCAGTGTTTATTTGAAAATGGTAGAAGATTTCTATTATTCAGCTAAGAGGTACAGAGATATTTTTTTGCTTTTTTTATGATAGATATTTTTCCCCCTTTCTGGATGCAATATTTCAGCCAACTGATATAATAATATATCATACATACAAAATTGTTAATCCTTTTACATTTATCTTCTCCTCAGTTTTTTATATCTTATTAATGTAAGTTGAACGATATTAGTAAAAAGTCGTTCAACAGTATCTGATAGATGAATACCTGATTTTTCTCAGGAAATCTTTTAACAGATATACGATATGTGTTAATGTTTCCATATTTTTAAGAATATTCGTTTAGAAACTATTGATAAGTCTCAAAAACGAGGTTGATTTTTAGAAATATTGAAATTAACAAAACAGACCCCTCTTTTAGTCCTGTTTTATTTGAATTCCGGGCGATTTATCCTGTAAATTGCCCGGAAATTCTATTTTTATTCTGCTGAAGAGTCTGTTGTTTTTACTTCTTAAAACAGATGCTGCAAAAGATATAAACAAGAACAGTAATTGTAGTTGAGGAAACAGCTAACTTAAGGGATATAATCCCCTTAAGTGTGTAGATGTTTAAGTGCTTCTCCCCAGGATATAACCTGGTCCAGGAGAGTGTGAAGATCTTTTTCATGCATTGCTGCAGGCTTGAATTCAGTGAAATTTTCAAAATCGGTAAATATTGATAGCTGAACTTGTGCTCTTACATCTGCAATCTGAAGGTTTGCAGCGATTTGTCGAAGATGTTCGACAGCTCTTACACCGCCGGAAGCGCCATAGCCTACAAATCCGGCAGATTTGTTGTTCCATTCTGCGTAAAGGTAATCTATAGCATTTTTTAAAGCACCGGTAGTTGAATGGTTATACTCACCTGTAATAAAAACAAATCCATCCATTGATGCTATTTTAGCAGCCCAGGCTTTTGTGTGATCTTTAGTATATTGACCGTATGCAGCCGGAAATGGTTCATCCAGAAGCGGCAGGTTATAATCTTTTATGTCAATGATTTCGAACTGAGCATCGTTGCGTTTAACAGCCTGTTCGTACACCCAGTTTCCAACTTTTGGGCCAACCCGTCCGGGCCTGGTGCTTCCAATAATGATCCCTATTTTTATCATACTGACCTCCTCCCTGAAAATATAAATTAATCAATTTGACTTTTTAATCATACAGGCAACTCTTATGCCACTTCAAATCCGATTTATTACAGCCATTTTATGATTCAATAAGTGTAAATCGATACATAAATGATAAAATGTATTGTATTACACCTGAAACAAAATATGTTTATGGATGACACTTCTGGTCCCATGCTACTTTGCTTTTCGGCTCAAAAGCACTTTTAAATTTCATCTTAAGATTCAATAGGGTACTGTGATATTTGTTCCAAGAATCGTTTTTGGCAATCTCAATTTTGTTTACTGCATAGTTTAGCTACAGAAATTGTTCCTGATTATCTTGTATTCATTTAACAGAAAATTAATTTGAGTGAAATTAAACTTTAAAGAAAAATAAGTGGATAAATTTTCTGTTGACAAAAATAGGCAATTATGAGCTCAGTATAAAAGTAATTATTATTTTACAATTCGAAACACAGAGATTTATTATGTGGTCATTTTAAAAAGGAGGTATATATGTGAGTACCTAACCTGTTTAGGTGTAGGATGTGAGAAGACTGTAAACTTTAATTTTAATTGATCTAACAAAGGAATCTGAAATGTTGACCCATCAAACCAATTGCATATGTTTTAAAACACTTAACATGACAGCTGTTTTATTAGCCTTTTTTTTGAACGGATCTGTTTCTGCCAATTATGAGACCATTAAAGTAAGCCATAATGAGAATCAGGTCAGAGTACTTTCTTCTACTGACAGTGGTTGCACAATAGAAATTCAGCTTGGAACCTTTCACAGAAAGAGTATCAGCATTAATGGAGAGGAATACAATATATTGGACCTTCCTTCTGGATCTTTGATTCAGGAAAAAGGAAATCCAGAACTTCCCAAGGTATCCCGAAGTATAACCATACCTCATGATAAAGGTATCTCCTATAATATATTAGAACAGAAGTATGAATCTTATTCCATGAAAGTTGCTCCTTCAAAAGGAGTTTTATTGAGAGATGTTGACCCGGAGAGTATAGAGTATACTTTTGGTCAGATTTATCAGGAAGACAAATACTATCCTGAAAATCTGCTTGAGATCGGTGAGCCTTATCTTATCAGAGAATTTCGTGGAGTAAGAATCAATATATACCCTTTCAGTTATAATCCTATTTCAGGTTTATTGAAAGTATATACAAAAGTTGTAATTGAATTTAAATATACCGGAAAGAACAGGGCTAATTCAAATGGGGAACTTTGTTGTGAAAGCAATCGTTTTTTTGAGCCCATTCTTCGAAATCATTTTCTTAATTATGCTCAGCAGAAAAGTAATAAAAGGGCGGTTGCAGACGCTGGGAAAATGTTAGTTATTGCGTATGATGACTTTGTTGAGGAGATGCAACCATTTGTGTCCCATAAAAATTCTATCGGATTGACTACTGAGCTTGTGAGTATGGACAGTGTAGGAACAACTGCTACTGATGTGAAAAATTTTATTCAGAATTATTATAATAATGATAACTCTCTAACTTTTGTACTTTTGGTAGGAGATAATGCTCAGATACCAACATTTATGGTTTCCGGAGGTGCGTCTGATCCTACTTACTCTTTGGTTTCAGGAACAGATAATTACCCGGATATAATAATCGGAAGGTTTTCTGCTGAAACCGAAGATCAGGTAATTACCATGGTACAACGATCAATAAATTACAAAAAAGAAGATCCTTCTTTTCACAACGCAATCGGTATTGGCTCCTCTAGCGGTGTAGGTGATGATGGAGAATATGACTGGGAACATATAAGAAATATCAGAACAGATCTGTTAAGTTGGCATTACGTTAATGTAGATGAATTCTACGAAGGTTCACGAGGTGGCGCTGATGCCCCAAACAACCCCACTGCAGATATGGTCTTAGCTAGTATTAATAATGGAGTATCACTGATAAACTATATCGGACATGGAAGTTATGATAAATGGACTACATCAGGGTTTTCCATCACTGATGTAAATGCCCTTTCCAATGATAACAAATTACCTTTTATTTTTTCTGTCGCATGTCTGGTAGGCAGTTTTACTGACAAGACATGCTTTTGTGAAACATGGCTGAGAGCTAAAAATAACCTTACCAATAATCCTACAGGTGCAATTGGAATTTATGGGTCAAGTATACAACAATTTTTTAATCCTCCAATGGAAGCACAGGATGAATTCAACAGACTGTTAACCACTGAACAGAATGCGACCTTCGGAGCATTATGCTATAAAAGTTCTATTGCTATGATCGACAAATATGGGCTCTCGGGTGAGACCACGTTTTTGACTTGGCAAATCTTCGGTGATCCTTCCATTAACGTTTTACCACCAGCTCCAGTACCACAAGGAAATATAAAAATTCAATTCATGACCTTTCATCCTTCCACACTAACAAATTCAGTTTCGGTGAATTTAAGAATTCTTAACACAGGGACTACCGACATCGATCTTGCCAATGTGACTGCAAAATATTTTTATACCTATGAAGGGTCTGCTCAAGGAGAAGTGGCTCATGTCTACTGGTCGGGAATACTTCCTTCGGGAAGCAATATCACTTCAAAAGTTAATGTGAATATCGATTCTACAGCTATCAATCACATCTTAAAGATATCATTCGATTCAGATGCCGGTGTTTTAAGGCCTGGAGAATATGTTGAATGCCAGACCTCATTCAACAAATTAAACTGGGCAAATTATGACCAGTCCAATGATTTCTCTTTTAGTGCTTTAACCAATTATCAGGATTGGCAGAAAGTTGCTGGTTATATAAATGATTTTCTGAAATGGGGAACAACTCCGTAATTGAGCATTTTTGTAGCTTAAATGTGTTATGATTTCGAACTTTAAACAGTATGAGAAATTCCTTTTCGGTTGAATTCTCCTGGGTGCTTTGAGAATATTATAACACATGTAAAAAACTGGTTATTCTGGATAGAGAGGATAACCAGTTACCCTAAATCTGAATAAGTAGCTGCTCTTTGTCTCATTTGAAACCTGAGAAGTGAAATAAATGTGTTCATTTTTATTATCAGGTGCGTTATGAGTATAGTTGTGAGCAATAAACAGGCATGAGGAATAAGACCGCCACTGGAAGGAAGAATAAAAAGCGCGAAGGTTATTCGTTATGAAAAACTTCTTAGTCATCACGATCTTCTTAAGTTTTGTTTTTACAGTATCTGCTGAAAAAAACATGTCTATACCTACTCATGGTGGAAAAAAAATAATGAAAAATTGGAAGGCAGACAGTACAGCCTTGAAAATGACAAAAAAGACAGGTTCTTTGAAATACTTTGCCGCTTTTTCTGCTCCTATTGACAATAAAATGCTTGTTTCTTTTCAGGATACCGGCATTCGGATTCTTGGTAGTGCCGGGCAAATTGATTCTAAATTTGTTTATACAATTATCATTCCTCCAGCTATTGATTCCGCAATTGCTTTGTTGCAGACACAGAATACATTGTGGAATATTGAACCAGTTCTTTCTGCAGATAAAATTGAGAAAAATACAAATAAAAAGGTAAATCAGCGCAAGACAACAGGAGAATTTGTAGACCTGCTTGATTTTCTCGAAGATCAATTCGCAAAAAAAAACAGTTGATGAATTGAAAAGACTTTCCGCAAAAATATATAACGACATCAAATATGAATAATAAAGTACCGGTAATGTACGAGAGTGAGATAGTTTATCTGGCAAAATGGTTAAATGAAATCAAGCGTCATTTCTATTTCAACGTTTTTTCTACAACAGGTTCATCATTCACTACATTTTCTATGGATGTTGAATTTAAGCTGGACCAGGGGACAAGAAATCTATATATCAAACAGGCAAGACCATATCAATAAATAGAAGAAAATAGGAGCGCGCGCAGAATAAGAGGTGGCGGGGAAATTAGAATCATGCCAGTTTACAGCACACAACAGGCCCAAGCCATAATGCCAGCAGTAAAGCACCGAGTACAGTGCATTGCTACTGGTACTGCGGCTACGGGTCAGCCCGAAATGAGAGAAATAAATTTAACCACAAGGAGAAGCTATGTTTAAAAAAGTAATTGTTCTATTGTTATTGCCTGCTTCTTTTTCAATGATTTATGCATGTAAGAATCCTGATTATGTGTTCAGTGTGATCTTTAAATATGATTTAAATTATACTGTAGACCTCTCATTGTTCGAAGTTATCGGTAATGAAGGTGTTAACTATTTAAAAGGATATACAAATGATACTAATATCATAATGACTAACTCGAAAGATGCTTATTCTTATAGGAGTCATTATAATGACTTTGTATTAATCGAAATGGCTTCTGCTGGAATGAATTTTATTATTGACAGTTCTGGTTTAAAAATTGATAACTTCAAAGCTGATTCCTGTGTAATAAAAGAACTTGAATGGCTGAACCTTGTGGGGATAGTTCAAATTAACAAAGTAGACCGGAATGCGATTGCGGCTGCATTCGCAGATAGCTTCAAATCATGTATTTATTGGACAAAATGGGATGTGCTTACTAGTAGCGAAATGACACCTGATTCTTCGGGAAGTTTCGAGCGGGTAAGGTGCACCTCTGATATTTCTCTTAAGTTTCCAACAGAGTCTCTGGACTATATAAATATTAATAAGGACAGAAGAGTTGTTCCATCAGAAAAATTCAAGAGCTTGAATATCGAAAACAGCAAATCGATTCTGGTTGATATTCGGGGCAGAAAGATTCAAAATGACCGTTATTCAGAAATTAATAATTCCACTTTTAATATAATAATTCGTTATGATCTCATGACCGGTGTGGCTAAGCGCCTGGTAAAATACAGTAAATAGCTGATCTCTTTTTGAATTTAATACCCCTGTACATAAAAGGTGTCTGCCTCTGCACAGTCGTGTAATGGGGCAGACTCCTTCTTCACTTCTAAATAGTTTCATAAACCTGTTTTGGAACCTTAATTGTTCTGCTTCAGATTCAAGCATATATATAAAAACTCATTAATTGCTTGTAGATAGGAAGTACAGTATATTTAATAAGTAAAACATCCTTGGGGATGAAACCATTTCTTTGTTTCAGCTTTGGGCCTTAAATGATTCTTGTTTTCCAGTTTAATAAAGTATTTCTAATTTTTACCACCTTTCTTCTTTACACAATATTCTCAACTTACGGACAGGCTAACAAAAAAAACGTAATGGTTCTTGGTGTTATAAGTAATAAAACCATCAAAAGTGATTATGAAAAATTAAACATATTACTTTATAAAGCACTTGAAAATCATCCTTTTTTCCCTGATGTTATTTTAGATTCTTTGTTTTATTTTGATTCAGTTCCTGATGAATCTGCAATAATCAGAGCGCGTAATTTGAATGCTTTATATATTCTTTGGGGAAGTATTGATTCCTCTGATTCTGGTTTAAGTATCACTTTAAAGATATTTGACATGTCTCAGGCGACAACTTCTCACATTGGCCTGATGATAAATGGAAATGAAAAAAAAGAAGAAATCACAAACATATTGCGATCCAAACTTCTAATGTGGTTACGACGAACAACGATGGTACATCTGATAATATCAACTATTCCTGAAAATGCAACTGTACTACTTGATGATAAAGAGATTGGTTTCACTCCGTTTGAAGGGATGGTTCAGCCTGGTACTTTCAGTTTAGAATTAACAAAGAAGCCTTTTTCTCCAATAAAAATACCGGTGAGCTTTATAAGCGGAAACACTTATCAATATGATATTATTCTGGGAAAGAGTGATTCTGTTAATATAAAAGATAAGCGGGCTGTGATAAGGCTTTTGGCTATGTCATTGCTGTGTACAGGGGCTGGTTGTGGTTGCCATTATTTTCAGGATCGTTCTATGAGAAAATATCGGACTGCACTGCCACCCTCTGATTTTAACACCTTATACCGCAGGGCAGTTACCTGGAATATCGCAAGAAATACGTTATTTACTGCAGCCGGTGTTACGATCTGTGGTATGTTTTTCAAAATGATACTATAAGACAGCTTCCATGGTATTTAATAAAAAATACACTGCAGTATTCCTGTTTGCAGTAAACATTTTTTTATACGGATGTCTTACAAGAGACAATCCTTATGATCCGGCCAACCCTGGTTTTATAATACCGGAGTTTAGTTGTACTGTCTATCTTAAGGATAAAATAACTAATGAAAAAGTTGGTAATGCCATTTTAGTCTACAGTTATCAACAAACCCCAGATTCTATAGAAATTGATAGCGGCGGTAAAGGCTTAATCAGAATAAAAGAAAACCTTGCCCAGAATAAAATAACCGTTCAGGTCAGATATATTAATTCTGTCACGCATCGGCTATCACAACCTTTCTTCCTTTCTCTATCCAGAGAAGGAAGAGACACAACTGTTTTTATGGAAAATCGAAATCCTGTGCCTGTGCAATGGGATACTAATAGCACTTTTAGCGATTCAGATCAGGTGCACCTGGTATGGTTTGCATGTAATGCTGAAAAGTTTTCTTATTACAGATTAATCAGACATGATATTTATTCGCAAAGAAACGATACTATTACTAAGCTTTTTGAACGCAAGGATACTTTTTTCATTGATTATAATGTAAAAGAAAATAATATATACATTTACACATTAGATGTGGTTTCTACAGAAAATCAGACAAGTACAGGTAATGAATTGCGAATCACTATGGATAATCTTCCTCCATCTCCATCACGGATAATCTCAATAAAGGCTGATTTCTTTATTAACCTGCGTATAATTTGGGAGAAAAATAATGATCCCGATTTTTTCTGCTATACGATTTATAGAAGTTCAGATTCTGTCAAATTTGATTCGGTTTTATCTATTTACAACAGAACTGATACAAATTGGCTGGATACTACTATAGATGAAGCTGCAACTCGGTATTATTATTATGTAATAACAGTAGACAAATTAAACAAGCGATCAAAAAGCAATATCGTATCTGGCATAAACAGAGTGGCAATTGAACAGGATCTTGTATATATTCCAGGTGGTAGCTTTATAATGGGGCGTAGTGGGGTCGGGGTTCCAATGAACGAAGGACCTCAGCGTGAAGTAAATGTTGCAGCTTTTCTGATCGATCGTTATGAGGTTACGGTAGAGAGATATGTTTCATTTCTTAACAGTGGTAATGCTGACCGATACCATAATGAATTAAAAAATATAGGTATTAAGGAAAATGAAAATGGCTTTTTCCTGGATTCAACATGGAGATTTCATCCTGTAGTTTGGATAAATTGGAGCGATGCAGATGCTTTTTGCAGATGGGCCGGTGGTCGATTACCTTCTGAGGCACAATGGGAAAAGGCGGCAAGGGGAATAGATAAGCGGATATATCCCTGGGGAAATGATCCTTATCAGGACCAGAAACCACCTGTCTACTATAGGGCTAATTATGTGGTGGGATATGTTGATTCTGACGATTCCGGTTACAGTTTTGATGGGGCAAAATATAGTGCACCTGTTGGTAATTATGCCAGTGGGATTTCTTTTTACGGTTTATTTGATATGGCAGGGAATGTGAGTGAATGGTGCAACGAATGGTACTCAAATGATGCAAACAAATCTAATGATTTAAATGAATTTGGGTTGAGGAAGAGTTTTCGTGGTGGAAGCTTTAAAAACTATCTTGAAGAGCTTACTGTTACATATCGTTTCTCTTTAGATCCTACATTACGTAAAGAGGATTTGGGATGTCGCTGTGTTTATGAACCGGATAAATAAATCAACCAATTTTGAAATATAGTTACACCCGTTCATTTATTGCCGGTAAAAAAAGTGTTCATTCCATAGTTTGAAAACGTTATATAAAAGAAACACTTTCTAGGTATTTTGGACAGAAGTTTATTAGGATTATTAAGAAAAGCAAGTTCTTGCTAATATATGCGAAAAGATACGGTTGAAAAGTCTGAATGCATAAGTGTACTGGAAGACTGGGAGCTGGTGCAGAATTTATATATCGAAAAAGAGTCCTGTTTTTCAGAACTGGTCAGGCGGCATTATGAACTGGTGGTCAATATCGGTTATCGTTTTTTTTCTGATATGCAGCTTGCCAGGGACAATGCTCAGGAGGTTTTTCTTAAATTGTATTTGGATCATGAAAACATCAAACAGGGAAAACAGCCTTTTGTTCATTGGCTTTGCCGGGTAACTTCAAACAACTGCCGTTCTTTATATAGGAAAAAAAACAGTGAATTGAAGGCAGTAACCGCAGGGAAAGTGGATTTTTGGTATGGAGAAAGCGAATACAGGTTTGAAACTCAGAATTCAGAATCAATTAAGTATGTAAATGAAGCATTAAAAAAAATAAGCACTGATGATCGCATGATTCTCATTTTATCCCATATTGCAGAGCTGAAAACAAATGAAATTGCTGAAATTGAAAAAATTCCTGAATATACGGTCAGAAGGAAAATAAAAAGAGCCGAAAAAAAACTGCATAAACTAATAGCACAACTTGTATTGGAAAATTATGCAAAAGAATGAGCATCAGATTAATACAATACTGGAAAAAGGATTTTCTCGCCTGGTAGTTGATCAAAACGAGATTACCATGGCAACAGAGCAAATCATCAGGCGTGCGAAGGAATTGCAGTTACAGCAAAAAAAATCACCTTTTCTGCAATTTCAGAAGATCCGTTTGTACGCAGTTGCCGCAATGATATTTATATGCAGTATCCCTTTAATTTACCTATACCTCAATTTTAGACGCAATAATATTGTACGATCACAACCAATCGAAAAGTATCATTTTGAGCCAATTAAAATTCTTTCTTCTGCCGGAGATTCAGTTATAAAGCCAGAATCAATGATAACAAGAGAAATGATTACCACAAATACTGAATCTCAGTTGCTTCTTGCAGCAGGTATTCGTACCAGGGTTTTGCTGTTTGAAAGAACAAGCATAAAAGTGAATCAGGCTGACTCGGTAAGAACCGCGATCTCTCTAAATAAAGGATTATTGTCGGTTAATATCACCGGAAGCGGGAAAGATACAGTAATTATTAAAACAAACCAGGCCTCATTTACTCAAATAGGCACATTCTTTTCTATTTACACTGATTCAATCAATGGTTCTGTTTTACATGTATATCAGGGTAAGGTGCGTGTACAGGACCGGTTTGGTACTGATTTATTGGTAGGGGAAGGCTGGAGTTGGACTAGTAAAGACAGAAAAGAGATTTCAGAAAGAACCAGACATCTGATTGAATCGGATATTAATAATGTATTTAAAGAAAATAAGATAGAAAAGCGAATAATATGGAGTCCTGCTCTCTTTTTATCTGCTGAAGAGATTTCCGGTAAAAATTATGAAAAACAGTTGTCAAACTTTTTAAAATGTAGTAAAGACACTTCAGCATTTGAAGCACATGGAGAAACAGATATTATTTCTGCCTTGAAAGCTCAAATAGAAAAAGATGAATTTACCCATGCTGCAAAAATTATTATGAAACTTAAGAATACTGAAACCATAGACAGTGCTTATAAACTGCTAACAAGAGCCGCACAGTATAATATTTCGGTTTTCAAATACAAGACAGCAATGAATTTGCTCAATCTGATAGTTGAAGGCAGCCCTTTCAGAATGAACCAACGGGAAGATGCATGGATGCAAAGTTATTTTTTGCACAAGGAGTGTTTGAATTCTTTACCGGAAAAAAGATTGGCGCTGGTAAAAAATTATCATCAGTTGTTTTCTGATGGCAACATGAGCGACGATATGGCCTCAGAGGAGATCGATCTTCTATTAATGCTAAAAAAATACCAGCAAGCGGTCTCCGATATGGAAAACTACATAAGAAAATATCCTCACAATTCCAACAGTGAATATTATAGCTACTTATTGGCAAGCATTATTCGTGAGCAGTTGCACAAGGAAAAAACAGCTCTTGATCTGTATAAACAATATATCCGGAATTACCAAAAGGGCAAATATGAAGAAGATGCGATATATTGGATAATCCAGCTTAGCTTTTTGACTCATGACCAAAAAACTGCTGAAAATATGAGAAATATCTATATGGAAAAATATCCTGATGGAAGATGGGCTAAGGAGCTTAGAAGGATTAATATAGCTTCATTAAAGTAATTTTCATTATAGATATAATCAGTTGCTCACAACAATTCACAAAAAAGGAATATTCTAACAGATTATACTTAAAAACGAAAGTAGTATTTGCAAATTGTTTTGTTGCAGTATATATTATGATTATATCAGATAATATGTTAACCTGTCATTGAGGAGAAATTTCTGACCCGATTGATTTACAAAAAAAGGTTGGAAAATTCATTATCAATGCACCATACGCATCATAACACCTTAATTTTCTAGGAGACCTTATGTCCAAAAAAATCTATGTTGGAAATTTGGCATTTTCAACCAGTGAAGAATCTGTCAAGGACCTTTTTTCGCAATTCGGTGAAGTTCTGTCTGTAAAAATACCCATTGACCAGGTGACCGGCCGATCCCGCGGTTTCTGTTTTGTGGAAATGCAAAATGATGATGGCATTATTGAGCAGCTTAATGGCACTGAATTTGAAGGAAGAGTGCTTAGAGTGGATTATGCGCTTGAACGTCAAAACGGAAGCCGTTTTGGCAATAGAGGGCAAAACACTAAAAATTATGAGTATAGATAAGTAAAACTGAAAAATTAAAAAAGGGCAGTTCAGAGTAATTTATATGATCTATTTACAGAATTTAAAACTGCCCTTATATCACTGAAATTCACCCAACATTCTCTCAACAATTAAAAAAGATAATTTAACTCTATAATGTGAAGGTTTAACCGGTGATTTGTTCTGAAAATATTAGCATTTGACATGTGCTGCAACCGGTATGCAATACATATTCTCCAGAATGGGAGAATATTTAATCCCACGGAACTAAAAAACGATAGCGGTCCCCCGAAATCATGATTGCTGAAGCGGGATCTGGTGATTATTGCCGGGCCGGTAGAAAGTACAAACATAAATATATCCTTGCATAAGGAGGGGCCTGCTTCAAATTTAGCATTGATAAAAAAAGAATATTCGCTTTTATGCCGTAAAAGCCCCATTGCTCCTCCAAAACCTATCAAAAAACTGATAACATCTTTATGACTGACCAGCTTATTCAGATAAACACCTTGGATTTCATAATAAGAAAAATCGGAAGGAGCATGGGTTGGCAGAAAAGAGAAAGAAAAACCGCTAAACCATCCTTCTCTACTTTTAATAACATTTTCTGCTAAAGGGATCGTGATGGTCAGCCAAATAAGAAGAAAAAAAATGATGAATCGAACTTTTTTCAGATAACATCTAAATAGGTACAAACCAGACATATATAACTAAACCAGACAAAATATATGCCAGGTTTAATCCGATTCCTGTTATGTCTGGTTTAGACCTAAATTCCGCAGTCAATATGATACTCGACTGCATCCATCCTAACTGCGCAAATAGGTTAAACTGGATGTTCTGAAAAAAGTCAGGCTCCTGAAATTCAATAGCGGGAGTCTGCAAACTCGACCCATCCTCCAGCTTTAACCAGAGCATCATCGAATTCACTTAGCGAATAAGAATATTCCTTTTTCCCACCAGTCCAACTGAATAAAAGCTTTTTTGCATCTGTATCGATTGCACAGTTCACATTCGGTTGGTTGGAAAAGGAGAAAAGCTCATTTATTGTCTTCTCTGGAAGCTCAATTGCCAGCATTCCACCATTAAACATATTCTGTCGAAAGATTCTGGCAAAATTTTGGGCGATAACACAGGTAATATCATTTACTTCCAGTGCCCATGGAGCATGTTCGCGTGAAGAACCGCATCCAAAATTTGCTCTGCTGACTATGACTTTGGCACTGCCTCGCCAATTGCCATTAGCCTTAAAACCATCCAACTTTAAATCTTCCAGAAGATATGGCTTAAGGGCCTCCTTATTTACCTCAGTCAAATATTTCGCCGGAATTATTTCGTCCGTATTAATGTCAGTTCTATCCAGAAAAAGCACAGGACCCCCAAATGCTTTCATGTTTTTTCTCCTTTCAGCTTCCATTTTATTTCAGGAATTTTCGTGGATCAGTAAGAGTTCCGGTGATTCCGCTTGCCGCTGCAGTTGCCGGACTGGCAAGATGAACCATCCCTCCCTTTCCCATTCGACCATTAAAATTGCGGTTTGTGGTTGATACGCACACTTCACCTTCAGCCAAAACACCATTCGACATTCCAAGACAGGCTCCGCATGTGGGATTTGTTACACAATACCCCGCATCCATGAAAATTTTAAGCAACCCTTCCTGCATGGCCTGAGCGAAAATCTCTGGTGTTGCCGGGCTTACGATACCGCGAACTCCAGCAGCCAGCCTGGTTCCTTTAATTATCGCTGCTGCACAGCGAAGGTCAGACAATCTTCCATTGGTACAGCTACCAATATAGACCTGATTGATTTTAACTCCGGAAAGTTCTGATAACTTCTTCACCTGATCGGGTTTATACCCCACAGTAGCTACCGGTTCCAGCCCTGATATATCGATAATCAATTTACGGCTATATTCTGCATCCGGATCAGAATGCCATTTGCTGAAAGCCTTGATTGCCTCAGTCCTGTTCTGATATTCATCTTTGATAAAAGGCCATAGATAATCCACTGTAGTAGCATCTGGCATACACAATCCTGAGGTTCCACCAGCTTCAATGGCCATGTTACAAAGAGTCATACGTTCTTCCATGGACATCTTCTCTACAACTTCACCACTGAATTCGATAACATGATCAGTAGCTCCATTTACGGTCAACTGTCTTATCACCTCAAGAATTACATCTTTTGCATATACACCTTTGGAAAGCTTTCCTTCAAGTTTTACCAGTATAGTCTTGGGCTGACGAAAGGCACATACACCCTTGAGAATGCCAACTTCCAGATCCGTTGTTCCTACGCCTGCTGCAAATGCACCAAAAGCTCCATGAGTACAAGTATGGCTGTCACCCATAATTACCGTGTATCCAGGTCGTATGAAACCTTTCTCAGGAAAAAGAGCATGGCACACCCCGTTGCTTCCTATGTCAAAAAAATCTTTTATTCCGTTACGAAATGCCCATTCACGAAGTATCTTCGCCTGAGTAGCACTTTTTGAGTCTTTTGATGGAGTGACATGGTCGATCACTGCTTTGATTTTTCCTGGATCAAAAACCCGATCTTTTCCACGCCATACCAGATCGGCAATGGCAACTGGTGTGGTGATCTCATGACACATGACCACATCAAGAGATAAAACCTTGGTTCCCTCGAATGGCTCGTCTTTGAGGTGAGCTTCAAAGATTTTCTCCGTGATAGTCTTACCCATAAGTTTCCTTTCTTTTAAACTTCTGAACTGGACCCCTACACCGGGTCAGTCACTTTTATTTTCTTTTTCTTCTGTATGTAAATAATCCACGTGTGGTGGTGATATGCTCCATATTGATTTAAAGGTAACTGTTCCTTGATTACTTAGCTGGTGAGGAAGATGTGAACTGAAAGACATGCTGTCTCCTTCCCGGAGCGGATAATCAATTCCACCGATATGCAAAATTGCACTGCCTTCAAGAACATAGCCAATCTCTACCCCCTCATGGCCTTTACCACTGAGGGTGGTCTTATGTCCGGGATCCATCACCAGAAGAAATAATTCCATTTGATAAACACCTCGGGAAATGCTCATCAACTGCTCATATCTGACCCCATCATTTACCATGGTTAATCGCTCACCATGATGGTGTATTCTTACCTGGCGGTCATTAGAAAGTTTCTTAAACAGATCTGCCACGTCCAGATCAAGTGCCTGACACACCATCACCAGGGTATCTATTGATGGTGACACCATTCCACGTTCTATCTGACTGAGCATGCTTATGGAGATACCAGCCTGAGTTGCGATTTCTCCCTGATTTCGGCCAGTTTTCTCCCGATAGAGTTTTAGCATGCAGCCAATTTGATTTAGTAATACTTTATTCATTAAAGTAATAATAAAAAAGTGCCCATTTTAAGGCAAGGAAAAAATTTATGCAGAGTTATTTCTTTCAAAAACTATTTTCCATTAAATTGATGCGACTGCAATCCTATAAGAACAATATCGCTTCATAACCGTATTCTATAGGATTTATGAATTGTTTTTAAACTGGAATGAAATATGGAAAATCCCAACTTAAACGAAGAAACGCATCTTAGTGAACTGGAAGACACCAATCTTAATATAGAAGACATTGATAATCTTAAGAAACTTACCGATCATAAGGTTATAGAGATTGTCAGTGGGGATATAGTCGATCATATCCAGGATGATGAGTATCTACTGGATTCAATCGGTAAAAAACCCGGATCCTATTATCGTGATTTGATTTTTGCCCTTATTCAGATTCGGTTACCGGAAGATGAAGCTAAAAGAGACTGGAAAGAGATTCTCAAGCATAAGTACATATTAAGTGAAAAGCTGGGAAGAAATGTAGGGATTCATATAGCGGTACTTGATTATTATACCAATATTAAAAAGAAAATGACTAACCCCAAAATAATCAGTGCACATGAGTACCTGGACACTGCCAGCCGTGCTTTGACTGATGATTTGACCAAGGCATACAACAGACATTTTTTCGATGATGAATTCAGAAGGCTCTTCGTTCAGGCCCGCACAATGGGTAAAATCTTTTCGTTGATAATGTTGGATCTGGATCATTTTAAAATCTATAATGATCTTAATGGTCATATCCAAGGTGATATAGCTTTGATAGAGACAGTACGAATTCTCCATGCGGTTTGCAGTCAGGATGATACGGTTTGCAGGTATGGGGGAGAGGAGTTTTCGATTCTGTTGCCTTCTCAACCGCTCAATCTGGCTTTAAAGACAGCAGAAAATATACGTCAGGCTATTTTTGATTATCGCTTTGTTAATGAGCAGACTCTTCCCCATGGAAGATTATCGGCATCATTGGGTGTCACCTCATATCGTGAAGATATTAAATCGCCGCAGGATATGATAGAAGAGGCGGATGTGGCTCTTTACAGGGCTAAAAACAGTGGAAGAAACCGGGTCAAGGCATTTTTGGGTGATGGAACATTATGAGCATGGATTCACATATTCGCGGAAGTTCACGGGTGGTCTGTCTGCTGGGTAACCCGGTAGCACACTCAATTTCACCACAGATTCATAATCATGCTTTCCGTACTCTGGGACTTCCCTATGTCTATATTCCTGTGACGGTTAAACCGTCGGCTCTCCCCTCAGTACTTTTTACTATGCGAGCGTGTAGCTTTGCAGGGGCAAATGTTACTATTCCATATAAAACCCGTGTTGTTAATTATTGTGACTCACTTTCTGATTTGTCTAAAGCTACAGGAACAGTAAACACCCTCTATTTTGATGAAGGCAGATTATGTGGAACGACGACTGATCATGAGGGTTTCAAACGTGCTTTACATTCCATGGGTTGCGGGCTGGACAACAAAAAGGTGGTTATTCTGGGTAATGGAGGAACTGCAAGGACTTTAGCTCTGGCACTTGCATTGGAAAAAGAAGTGACATCATTGACAATCGTAGGTCGCAACAAATCCAGAATTGATTCTTTGGCTCTTGAAGTCACAGAAAATACCGGCTTCTCTGCAAAATCATGCTCATTTGAAGAGTCAGAACTTGATGATGTAATGCGCCAGTGTACACTTCTGGTGAATTGCACCTGTGTTGGGATGCACCCTGATGTGGACAGTTCACCAATACCTGGAAAATATCTGCATAAAGATATGGTAGTTTTTGATGCCATTTATAATCCTTTGAAAACCAAACTTCTGCAGGATGCACAAGCGGTTGGCTGTTCTGTTCAGAATGGACTCCGTATGTTGCTTTTTCAGGGCCTGGCTTCATTTAAGCTCTGGACAGGTAAAGATGTATCGGAAGAGATATTCGACATCTCAGAACTGCAGCGACTGCTATTAAAATGACTGTTATCAACTGAAGCTGACCGGCTTCAGATATAAAGTAAAAGAACTGGCTCACCAGGATGCCTTTCTTCATGCGAACTGATTATCTGGGAAACTATCCTTGATAAGTAAAAAAAATCGGTATGATTGAAAGGCGAGGGAATAGTATTATGAAATGGAAAATTCGCCGATCGGAGCTGGCTGGAACTATTCCAATCCCACCTTCGAAATCTCATACTATCAGAGCTTTATTGATAGCTACTCTGGCCCAGGGTAAGTCGATTATCCGGAAGCCATTGCTTACCGGAGATGGTCAGTCTGCGCTTTGCGCAGCAAAAAGTTTGGGGGCTGAGGCCAAATTAATTGAAGACGGTATAGAAATAACCGGCATCGGGGCAGATTATAATAAAGGTGATGATTTTCTTGATCTGGGTAATTCCGGAACCGGCACTAATCTTTTTGCATCAGCTGCTGCATTAGGTTCACGAAAAAGACGGTTTGATGGAGATGCATCTTTACGCTCCCGCCCTTTTAAGCCTGTGCTTGAAGCACTCTCGCAGCTTGGGGCTACTTACACTCTTGAACAATCCGTCTCTGATTTGCCCTTTACAATCCATGGCCCCCTTACTGGTGGTAAAACCAGAATCAATGGAGTCTCTTCCCAGTTTCTTTCAAGCATTCTTCTGACTTCTCCTCTGATCAGAAATGGATCCACACTCTGTTCTGTCTATAATCTTCATGAAATTCCATACGTGCAGCTTACCTTATGGTGGCTTAACAGACAGGGAATAGAGTTCAAATGCAAATCTGATTTCACAGAGTTCGAAATTCCGGGTGATCAGTGTTACAGACCTTTTGATATAGTTGTTCCTGCTGATTTTTCATCTGCAACTTTTGCGGCGGTCGGGGGAGCAGTTACAGGAAGAGGGGTGACTCTTACTGGTCTTGATTTCAGCGACACTCAGGGAGATAAAGGTGTTTTTGACATTCTCAGGGCAATGGGAGCTGGAGTAGTAATAAATGAGAATGGAGTAACTGTTACGCAGGGAAATCCTTTAAAGGGGCGGATTATCGATTTGAACAGTATGCCGGATGCGCTTCCCGCACTCTCTGTAATGGCTTGTGCTGCACAGGGGGAAACCAGATTCGTAAATGTGGCTCAGGCCCGGATAAAAGAAACTGACCGTATTGCTGTAATGCATGAAGAACTGTTAAAAATGGGAGCTGACATTGAAGAACTGCCTGACGGACTTGTTGTACGTCAAAGCAGACTGAAAGGTGCTCTGGTCAATGGGCATGATGATCACCGTGTGGTTATGGCTTTGGCTATTGCAGCAATGATGGCAGATGGTGAAACGGTAATAGAAACAGCACAAGCTGCTAATGTCACCTATCCTGGCTTTGTCAAAGATTTCACAAATATCGGCGCAGATATTACCATCTTAAACTAAAGGCTTTGAAAAATGAATATTCCGGTAAATCTGGGTGAAAATTCCTATAACATTGAACTTGAATATAAGGCAGTATCCTCATTCCCACAACGGGTCAAGCAGTTGTTCAAGGGATGTCGGTTTGCTCTTATTACCAATACCACACTGGCCAGCCTTTATGCAGATCTGCTTAAAAGGTGGAAAGAAGAACTCGATCTGGTGATTTTCACCATACCCGATGGTGAATCCTACAAAACGCTTCAGACATGGAGTTCCATTTTAGATTTTCTTCTTCAGTCAAAACTGGAAAGATCCAGCGTAATTATAGCTTTTGGTGGGGGAGTGGTTGGGGATATCACTGGTTTTGCTGCTGCCACGTTTCTTAGAGGTGTACGGTATATTCAGGTTCCAACCACCTTATTAGCCATGGTCGATTCTAGCGTCGGAGGCAAAACTGCCGTTGATCATAGCGCAGGAAAAAATCTTATAGGTGCATTTCATCACCCCAGACTGGTTTTTGCAGATATCTCTTTTCTTGAGACATTATCGGACAGAGAGTTTCTGTGCGGATACGCTGAGCTGTTTAAATATGGTTTTATTGGGGGAAGGGACATGTTCAGCTTTGTTACTGCAAATCATGATGCAATACTCAGGAGGGATGCTTCACCACTTAAGGAAGGAATTCAGAGAAGTATTGCCATTAAGGCTCAGGTGGTTGAGCAGGATCCGTTTGAAACTACCGGTGATCGTGCATTATTGAATCTGGGCCATACATTTGCGCATAGCCTGGAGAAATATTTTAATTTTTCAGAAATCCTTCACGGTGAAGCCGTTTACTGGGGTATCCGCTGTGCTGTTGAAACTTCAAAGAGGGTTGGACTGATTGCAGCTTCGGATATGCAGACCTATGATTCCCTGATTTCACGAATGAAAATGCCCGCACTGCCAGCTAAACCGCAACCTCAGTCTTTATATGAAAATATGTTTTCCGACAAAAAGGTTGCTTCAGGAAAAATCAGATTTGTACTTCCTTCGATTCCTGGTACTTCGGTAGTCAGAGCAGATGTTCCTCAACAAATAATACTCTCGGTGATAGAATCGGTTTTTTCTTGAAACAAATAATATCTCATTGGTGTAATTTTTGGTTAATTTCATACGTTTACCTGTATAAATCACGTTTATAATTTACTCCCGTCTGTGAGGTGCTTTAGTGACAGAGCCGGAGTTTAAAAAAATTTATAAAGAATATGGGCAGCGTCTCTATAGCTTTATTATCTGGTTAACTCGCCATCGTGCTGCTTCCGATGATATTCTGCAGAATGTTTTTGTAAATATCTGGAAATGCCAGGCAGTACCATCCTCTGAGATTGAACTGGAACGTTGGCTTTTTACTGTTGCCAGAAATGCTACTTTAGATCATTTTAGAAAAGCTGCCCGTTACAGCCGTTTCAGAACACATTATCAGGAAGAGTATTACCAGCCAAATGCCGATCCGGATGTACATTTTGCCTGGGATGAACTTTCTGAATTACCCGAAAAAGAACGAAGTATTCTTTATCTGCATCTGAAAATCGGGTATACATACAGAGAGATCGGTGAAATGATGGAAATGTCAGAGAACCTAATCAGAGTCAAAGCATTCAGGGCTCTGAGAAAACTGAGGGAAAAATTGACAAAGAAGGAAATATGAATTACACAGCTAATTGCCATCCATCCGAAGAGATTCTTACCGGTTGTGCATTGGATGATGCTAATGATGAGCTCAGAGTTCACCTTGCTGAATGCAGCCAGTGCAGTGAATTTGTAGAGGATATACGCGCTATATGCCATGAGATCGCTGATTTTGAAGAGCAGCAGATTCCTCAGCATCTTCACGAAAAAATCATGGCCATCGCTAATCAGAAAAAAAGTGCAAAAGTAATTACCTTTATACAGAACTGGTATAGAAATCCTTTCTTTTATGGAATCATGACTGTTTTGTTTGTTATTATTGTGTATGCCATCTTTATGGCTTTATTATGATTATGCAAGCTTCCTATGTCATAAATTCAAAAAGTGTAAAGGCTAGTCTGAAAATTCAGAGGTCAACGTCGTTTATTTTGGCTGGTGAAAAGATGAGTAGAAAGGCTTGAGTTCAATTGAAATTTTTCCAGGTCATCCTTCTTTTTTTCCTTCTGTTACAATGCAAAAGAACCGAAAACTGCAGTGCAAAAGAACCTCTTCGCTTTTCTGATACAGTAAGTATCGGTTTTTACAACGTCCAGAACCTTTTCGATCTGCATTATTCAGGAACTGAACATGCCGAATTCAAACCAGGTATTTCTAACTGGGAACGGGGTATGATGCAGAAAAAACTGGAAAACATTGCATCTGTTATACAGGCCATGGGTGCTGATGTGATTGGCTTATGTGAAATAGAAAATGGTTCTGTTTTGAAAAAACTACAGTTGGCTTTGCAAAATAAAGGAGCTGAATTCAAACATAGTGCAATTGCTGAAGGACCAGTGAAGAGTAATACCTGCACTGCTTTGATTTCCCGTTTTCCAATAATAAACAACAGGGGAATAGCGGTACCTCTAAAGCAGGGTAAAACCAGAAATATTCTGGAGGCAGATGTGGTACTTGGCATCGATACTCTTAAAATTTTTGTTAATCACTGGCCATCAAAGATGAATCCGGAATCATGGCGAATGGCAAGTGCGAAAGTACTCTCTTCCAGAATAAATGAAATTCCTGAGGGAACCGACTATATATTGATTGGCGATTTCAACACTGATTATGATGACCATTTTAAAACTACTACCACCGGTATCGATGACACCAGGGGAATTACCGGTATGCATTCTCTTTTAAGAACTGTCGATAAGCAATCTGATTTCGCAATACGATATTTCAATGAAGATGATCTGAAAAAGTCCTCTGAGAGAATTCATTATGATTTATGGCTCGAACTGCCTGAATCCGCAAGAATGAGCTACAGTTATAAAGGTAACCATCAAACACCGGATCATATACTGCTTCCAGGGGCACTCTACGATTCCAAGGGAATCTCTTATATTGACAACAGCTTTCGATCATTTAGCTGGGAAGGAAGGTTGCTGTCTGCAGGTCGTCCATTTCGATGGCAGGTATTCAGAAAAAAGGGAGTAAATCTGCATACTGGAAAGGGATATTCAGACCATCTGCCGATTTTTGCACTATTTGTGAGAGGTCCGTTCAGGCATGATTCTCTGGAATCGGCTCAAAAAACTGAATTCAAAAAATCTTTTGATGGTTCATCGGAGTTTTTAAAGAGTGAATGGGTGGTGTGTAATCAGGAAGCGGAAATGATTACAGATACCACAAAGCGGTGTACAGGAAAGTACAGCTTATGCATACGCGGAAAAGCCAGAACAAAAAGCGGATGTATTGCAAAACTCAAACTTGATATATCAATGATTTCTTCTCAGGGATTTTCTTTCAATATTCAGGGTTCAGGACGGATCTGTTTAAGAAGTCGCTACAATGATAAAGAGTGGCAATATCTGGATTTAAACACTTTAAAGGAATCAAAAATCGCCCGTTACCCGCTTTTTATAGAGAAAGAGTGGAAAAAAGTTACTGTCATAAAACCGGTTGCCAACAGTGGTTATCTGGATCTGGAGATTCGCACAGGTAAGGGCGAGCCGTTTTGTTTCTGGATCGATTAGCACGCTCTCTCTTTGTTGCAAATCTCTATCACCCCCATTGTTGTACATGAATATCCGTATGCTACCAGTTGTCAGAATTGCGCAGAACAGTATTATCCTATGGTGGGAATAATCTGACCTTTGAGTACACCAGTATCAGTGGTGAAGGAAGATCCGTAAAGGTTCTGCAGGTAATTACTACTAAAATTACTATCTGAAAGACCACCTGGGTTCCACTCGTATGATAGTAAACGATGCAGGTGATATTACTGATGCTATTATGTATCAGCCTTATGGGACCATGGAAGATGTTTCTGGTATTGACACTCCAGATGCAGATCCGGAAAGAAAGCGGTTTACAGGCAAGGAGATTAACAGGGAAGGTAGAGATTCGTCAAATGGAATTCCGTGGTTGAATACGAATTATTTTGGAGCAAGATTTCATGGCTCTAGGATTGGGATGTGGATGAGAAATGCGAATCCACAAGGGCGCTTTTTCAGAATTTTACTTTAAAATACAGGGTTTACCGAATGCTTCTGTTACTATTATGTATGGTTAAGTACTTTTCCGCTTTACTCGAATAAGTTTGTTTGTTAATATTTTGTGATAAATGAGACGGCTGAATTTTTCAGCAGTAATGTATCTTTAATTTCCAATAATGAAGGAGGTGTTTCATGGG
Organism: uncultured Fibrobacter sp.; assembly: GCA_964472925.1. GTDB lineage: Bacteria > Fibrobacterota > Chitinivibrionia > Chitinivibrionales > Chitinispirillaceae > JAAYPC01. The sequence goes on from CAYYNL010000008.1 coordinate 44,705, forward strand.
GCGTTTTCGGATCGGTTTTTGTGTGATTCTGGTTTTCACATTAGTTCAGGCGCAGGTTAAAAGAAATGATGAGATTGTTCAGGTTTCCACTATCGATGCTTTATTGAGGGGTATCTATGATGGTGAGATAAACATCGGGCAGTTGCTTAAGTCCGGAAATTTCGGACTGGGTACCTTTAACAGTCTTGATGGAGAGATGGTTGCTCTTGATGGCGTTTTTTATCAGATAAAAGCGGATGGAAATGTTTATAAGGCAAGTTCATCATTAAAGACACCGTTTGCAGCGGTCACTTTTTTTGAGACAGATATCAAAGTAATTTATAAAGATACTCTGGACCTGAGTCAACTGCAGAAGAAAATTGACAGCATCATACCATCGGTTAATTATCCTTATGCAGTCAAAGTAACCGGTAATATTATCTCTGCTACTGCTCGCAGTGTTCCCTCACAGAAGCCACCATATAAACCTTTAGTAGAAGTGACCAAAGATCAGCCGACTTTTCCATTCACCAACATAAAGGGGACTCTGGTCGGATTTCGCTGTCCCCAGTATGCTAATGGGTTAAATGTCCCCGGATATCATCTACACCTGATAACCAAAGACAGAAAAGCTGGAGGGCATCTGTTATCATTGATAGCTGATAGTTTAATCATCGAAATTGATCAGAGTGATTCTTATCGTATTATGTTGCCTCACGATAAGGAATTCTTATCCGCTGATTTAACAGGTGGTAAAGAGGAAGAATTGAAAAAAGTGGAGAAATAGAAATAAAAATTGGTAACTACTCGGGTGTCTGATGGCAATAGTTGAGGGAAATCAATTCCAATTGAGCAGTCTCTTTCATTAATGGAAAACATTCGGATTCGAAAAGGTACATTTTTTGCAATTTAGCTGATATGAATAAATTCAGGAGATATGAAAGCACAGTGGAAAGCTACAGATGTCACTCATTTTGTTATCAGGAAAGAAGTTATGGATAACCTTGAAGGCAGGCTGGATTATACGGATCAGTTGCAGGGCACAGGATCAAAAATGCTTGCTTCGACTGTTGCAAAAGCGTTGAATGAATCAGTATGGGTTAACAGTAATCTCAAGATACGGCTTTGCATTCAGTTTTTGCAGATGATACTGGAAAGTAAACTGGATACTGGAAATATTGCTTTGATCCAGAGGATAAGGAAAAAGCCGATCAGTTTCATAATCCGGTTCCTGAAACGTTATCCGGACAAAGGATTGCAGTTGCTTTCTCAATTTTTGATGGAAGAGCTAAAGGAAAATCAGAAATTTCAGTTCGGCGAGCTGGTACAATTTCATACTATCCTTTTAGATCTTCTGTTTCCGACTCCTGCAAATTGAGCCCAAAATGTCTATCAGGGAAGTGTTTGTTTTTATGAATCGATAAATACCTGTTCCCCACAATTTCTAAATCTGTGCTAAAAGTATTCCTGTCCAAACTTTCTTTTTGGGGCTTAAAACGACTTACGGCTGAAAGGTACTATAAAAAATCCCTTTTAATCGTAAAACCTGGTTTTTAACCACAAAAAAAGCTTTTTAACCTTCAGGATATGCTTTTTTTTACTGCAAAAAAATGATTTTAACTACTGAGATGTCTTTATTAGTCTCCAGAACAGGTCTTTGAGGAGTATTAATTCACTTTTTGTTACTTTTATTATGCTTTTCGAAAGCTAAAAAACAGTTTTTAAAAAGATTTTAGTCGTTTTTGGAAAGAGACAGATTGTTTTTGGAAAGAGACAGATTGTTTTTGGAAAGA
>CAYYNL010000009.1:0-45964 GCA_964472925.1 uncultured Fibrobacter sp.
CCCGCCCCGCGCCGTGCGAGGATGAGTTGAACGAGTCGGGATTGCCCAGCCCTTCCACGATGAACGAGGTTCCCATGCACGACCCAGGCACGATCCCGAACTGGCCGATCCCCGCAGGAGTCGCCCCCTTGCGGTGGATGATCGTACCATCCTCTAATATTTCCGCGAAGTTGTGCTGGTTTTCAACCTGCGCCAGCGATTTCAGGCGGGATTTTGCCAGGAAGGTGTCGTGGATGATGTGATGATTAGCCTGAGCATAGCGCCCCATCAACAGCATTGCCTGCACGTATTCCTGTCCCGCTGCGCCGTCCATGTCCAGCCAGGCATAGCCCTTTGGAACCTTGCTGTACCTGGCCTGCGTTTCCGCAACGGCCAGCGCATCGTAGTGTTCCTCAGTTGCTTTGCCAACGTTGCGCGAGCCAGAGTGGGTCACGATCACCACGTACTCATCGCCCACCTTCGCGTCCGGCAGCCAGGAGACCGGTCGCACAACAGTCATCACCATGGCGTCAAAGAAGTGGTTGCCGCCACCTGATGTCCCTAACTGGCTGTGCGCTTTTTCCTGTAGACCGCGCAGGTACGGCAACTGCCGCCACAGCGGGTCGTTCATCACCGCGTGTTCTTTCAACTCGCCCCGCCCATAGCCCTGCGGCCCGAACTTGGACGAAGCAATCATCCAGTCCATAACGGACTTTCGCTCGCGCATGAAATCGTTCACGCTGATGTCCAGTACGGTGGCGGTCATACGGCAGGAAATATCCACGCCCACGTAGGACGGGAAGATGGCGCCCTTCGTCGCCACCACTGCGCCAATCGGGACACCGTAACCATAGTGACCATCAGGCATCTCTGCCCCGCCGATCACAGGCCGCATGGACAGCGCCTGCTTGAACTGATCCAGAGTCGCAGAATCGAACTGGATATTGCCTCCCTGGAACAGCGTATACGGCGCGGGCCGTTCCATCACGCCGGACTCGCGCTGCGGGGCAGTCGGCATGGGGAACTCCGCCTGGATGGTTTGGCGGATCGCATCGAACCCGTAACTCTCCTTCGCCAACTGCGCAGCCCGCTTTGCGATCGCAGTGAACTGCGGGTGATTCTTATAGCCCTGCCCGATCAGCCAGTCATTGGTGTTAATTTTCTTCTTTGATGCCATGTTGAGTTCTCTCGGTGTTGCGGTTTGAATTTCCTCAGTATTATAACGTAGGGGAAACGGCCAGCGAGTTGCCTGCCAGCAGGCACCTTTCGAACCACTCCCTCCGAATCGTGCTTGCAGCTTTCAATATACCATTACGGAACGCCTAAGCCAGCCCTGGCGGATAAAACAGGGCTGGCTTTTTGGTTATCTTTGATTACTTATTCTCGCATCCTGTTCTTTCTCTCCTACCTGGGCCGCATACTGCGCAATAGAAATACCTCCTCAGACCCTGCACTCCCGATTCGTTCCATCTCTTCGCTTCTGGTCATGAAGGTTTCTCCGCCGTATTCCTCATTTTCGAATTCGTTCACATTCGATGAAACCTTCTGCAATAACTGCCCCCAATCGTACCGCCGGCGCAACTTGCGATACATGAGGTAAAGAAGCCAGATGAGAGTGCTCATCAGCAGAAAGAAATTGAGAATTCCCATAATGGCCTGATGCCTCCTCAGATAACCACTCTCAAAAAAAAGATCCCGCATGCCATCAAAAGCACCGACCAGAAAAAGGAAAATGGCAAAGAGAACGACATCCTGCATTCCTCCAAGGTAATTACGGTACCCCCAACTATAATCCGCAAGGGCGCAATTGGAGGTTAGCTGCTTGAATATAGCCCAATCCGTCGAATAGGTCAGATCGACCAACCGGCGCAGCTCCGCCAGGAACAGCGGCAGACGCCTTCGCCTGCCATCTTCCCGGATCATCTGCCAATACTTCTTTGCGACTTTCCGCTGGACGCCTCTGGCATAAATATGATGAAATTCACGCGGGCGCTTCTCATTTACTGCCAGTCGAACAGGCAAAAGGCGCGAAAGCCACTGCACGCGAGGGGATTGGTTGCTCAAGCAGTATCTGGCATAATTCAACACCTGGGGATGGAAATGCCAGAAGCCGTTCTGATACCGGCAGTGGCGGACCAGGCCGGCCTCTTTTTCAAATCGGATGAGGGTTTCATTGGCAATGGTTTTGGAAACGCCCCAGAGCATACCCAGGCGGTCCTCATCATAACTTGCCAGATTGGGTAAAGTTCCTAACCTGCGGAATCGCTCTTGATCCTCTGTGCGTAGGGAGTTATAGGCCAGCCATAAGGGCTTATGCAGGTCGGCAAACACATTCCCCTTAGAAATCGATGGAGCCAGGCGCACTTTCGCCATGACGGCTTCCAGCCCCTCCTCTGCCACCCGCCGGAGGGAAATATTCAATCCCAGCGGGTTGTAGCAAACCATTTCTGCCAATTTGAGCAGCTTTTCCTGCGTAACGGAAGATGGCTGTGAGGCGTAATTCTTCGAATAGTACTCGATTACGTCACTTCTACTATACGCAGTCAATTCGACTACATGGGAATAGTCAGCTTGCCGGGAAACCTCGAGGAACCGCGTAGTGACGACCAGCAGGCAGCCCAGATCGCGGAACGGCTTGAGCGCCTCGATCTCTTCGGGCGATGATAGGTTATCCGCCAGCAGCAGCACCCGCTTCCCTTGAAGCGCCTTTTGCATCTCTGCCTTCCGGACAATAAGGTGATCTGGATAAAACGCCTGATCCGGGATGATTTTTCCCAACCAAAAATCGAGAAAGGTTTGGCGGGATGTGCCCAAATCGCAGCTTGCGTACAAGATTTCATCAAAGCGGGCCTGGATGGTAGGGTCCGCCTGCAGGCGCTCCAACCACATCGTTTTCCCCACTCCGGGCGGGCCCTGGATGACGATCAGGTTTGGCTCAGATAAAGCGCCTCGCAAGCTGCCGCCTCCCGAAAGTGCAGCAGTCTGCACGAGGTGGATGAGTTGTTTCCACAATTTCTCGCGATCTGCCAGTTCTTTCTCTTGTTCGGGATCGGGCTGCGCGACATATTTTCTTTGCAGCAACTGCTGGATTTCTTCACTCTCCAGCACATTTTGGTACTTTGGCGGTCCCGAGGCAATCCACTGGTGGATCTCCTCGATCGTGCGCAAGCCATTCTTTTCGATGTAGAAGCGTAGAATGCGCTTGAAATTATCCACCACCAGCGGCTTGGATCCAGAGACATCCCCACGCAGCCAGGCATAGGTGCAGGTAGGATCAAAACCGAAATCGGGGTGTCTGCGAAAGAAAGATACCACACCCTGTTTATCTTGTGAGAACCCGTAGGGCAGGTTCTCGACCACAAGCCAATACAATTTTTCTCCGAAAGCTGGATATCGTTTGGAAACTCTTTTCTCTTTTACTTCGTACTGCAGAAACATCACACATTTAATCCTTTCTTCTATACAACCAGTAATGTATTTATCACCATAAAAATGGGAGGCTATTTTATCGCCAAATCCGCCGGAGCGTAGGCGGATATTCGCGTTCCAACTTTACAACGCTGTAAGGTATGGGGAAATCGATTCTTTACGGATCATCAAAACCCCTGCCTTCTGGAAAACGGCCTTTTCACGCCTGCTTTCGATATCAGCTCCTGGCGCCATTTCTCCAAAGCTTCTCCACAAGTCTCCGTAGATCTCCACAGAGACGTTTTCTGCCTTCCCAGGCTCTCCAATTTTTCCCCACAACTTCTCCATGAAAAAATGACCAGCGCAGGATATAAAAAGCGCCTCTCGAGAGACAAGGCGCGGAGACGTCCGCTGAAAAAGTGTGCCCGAATGGGAAAACTAGCCTTGTGACGCATCCACCGGAACTTGCTGGCCAGCCAACTGAAGATCCTCATAGGAGAACCTGACAGATGGCAGATCGTAAAACAGACAAAAAAGAGTATAATCAGCCGCCCCGCAGCAAAGACCTGCGCAAGCCCCCGCCGGAGATGCGGGAAACGCACAAGGACGAGATCATCGGGCTGCTCGCTTCCATCTTCCGTAAGAAACAAAGCAACGGAAACGGCGACAAGAGCGGGTAAACAAGCAAAAACATAAAGATGGTTCGAATCACCAATTTTTACAATTTGGTGATTCGAACCATCATCCAATCAATTCGTCGTGTTAGACTTTTTTTACCAGTATTAATACCTGTATCGTATGGACGTTGTCTACCAGGAGAATCACATTGAACACAAGCCCCAGGAAGTTCCGAGTCGTAAAATATGCCCGCGTGTCCACCGAGCAGCAGTCCGCGGAAGATCGCTTCTCGATCGATGCCCAGCTCAGCGAAATGGACGAACACATTAAACGCATGGGTTGGGAAAGCGCCGGCGAATTTATCGAGCGCGGCGTGTCAGGCACCAAGCGCTACCGGCCTCAACTGGATGCGATGATCAACTTCGTCGAAAAAGGCGGCGTTGATATCGTTCTGGTGCACGAGCTGTCGCGCCTATCCCGCTCGGTCTTTGACACGCTGGATCTTTTCCAGGTGTTTGGCCGCATGAACGTGGGTTTTGTCTCGGTCAAAGACCCGGATTTTGATTTTTCCGATCCCACCAAACGCTTCTTCCTGGTGATCCTGTCGGCCATCAACGAGTATTACATCAACCTGCTCAAGCTGCATACCTCCAAGGCCAAGCGCCAGCGCGCCAAGCAGGGTCTATACAATGCTTCGATTACGCCATACGGATACCAGTTCGTTGGCGATCCCCGCACTCCACCCCAGCTGCTCAACCCCGAAGCGGAAGCGGTAAAAATGGCGTTTGAGCATTACGCGACCGGAAATCACTCCTACCAGGAAATCGCCGATATGCTCTCCAACGCGGGCTATGTCCCGCGCGGGCGCAAGAAAAAGGGCGAAGGGCTGGTCGCCACCGCCCGGCGTTTCTCGAAAGACTCGATTGGCGACATGCTGCGTAACCCTTTTTATATCGGGAAAGTCGCCTACCGGATCAAGCACGGCCGTTATGAAGAGATCTACGATGGTCAGCACGATGCGATCATCGACACGCAGACCTGGGAGCGCTGCCAGCGCGTGTTCAGCTCGCGCCGGGCCGCTTCCAGGGCGGCTCAGAATGAGTATAAAGTCTATCTGCTCTCCAACCTGGCCCGCTGCGATGTCTGCGAGCGTAAGCTGCGTTCCCAACATACCACCAGCGATGTGACCTATTATCGCGAAATGTCTTACTCGCGCGGGTATGATGACTGTCCAAATCAGAAGAACGGTGTTCGTACGGAAGTGGTCGATCGCCAGATGAGCGCCATCGTCCAGGCCATTCAATTACCAGATGATTGGCAGTCCGATCTGGCGCGTCAGCTGGAGGATTCGGGGGGATTTGATAAGATCAACCGGCAGCGCGATCGCCTGGAAGCCGAACGCCGGCGCTTGAAAGCCATGCGTTTGCATGGTGACTTCGACGATGATCCCGATTTGTACAATGCTGAGCTTGCCCGCATTCGGCGAGAGATCGATAGCCTGCCAACGGAAGACCAGCTGGAGAATTTGAAAACTAGCGCTGAACTGGTGGTCACGATGGGCAAGGCCTGGGAGAGCGCCGATCCTGAAGATCAGCGCGACCTCATCCGCCTGATGTTCCGCGAGGTGCATGTGGATGTTACCACCGGACGGATTGTTTCCTTGATTCCACAGGCGGTGATGTTACCGCTGCTCCGTGAAGTGGGCGTCTTAGAGGAGCGTGAGTTTGGGGTCTTTGTTCCAGTTTGGCGGCCAGAACTGGATGCGAAGGTGATGGCGGTCACCTCAGTTGAGCCAGTGATTGATGTTCCGGTCCGTCCGGCTGCGGCTCCGTTATTATGCAGCACCCTGCCCGCCAAAGAAGCGGATATCCAGATTTCACTTTCGGTGAACCAGGCGCTGGCGATGCGTAACAGCGCGGGATCTTACCCAGAAATGGTTATTCAATTGACCTATCCTGAACGCGCCCACCTGCCGGTGAATCTGCGCAAATGGCCGGTTGCAGCAGTCGACGAGATGGGGTTGCGCGACTTGTTCAACCGCCCGGACGAAAGCGTGGATGTGCTGATCAGCCAGTTCACGCTTTGGGATAACGCGGTCACTGGGAACTATGAGCCAGACCGCCTGCTGGAGGATATCTATCGCAAGCTAACGCCTGGCGGCGTGTGGTATTTCATCGATCTCTTGCCTTTAGACATGCCGGCCAGCTGGGTGTATCGCTTCTTTCCGGTCGCCTGGGATTGGGTCAAGGAGCACACCTGGGATTTTCATTCCCTGTACACGCGTTTCCAATCCGCAGGTTTTCTGACAGAAGCAAAACGAAAGACGATCTACCAGCCGGTTGGGATTGATGCTGCAATTGCGGTGGCAAAGAAGAAGTCCAGCATGCTTGCGAAACTACAAGAAGAGCAGTTTATGAAGAGTTATAGCGAATTACAGGATGCCTCGATCGGCAGGAATCAAAGTTTCATTCTGCCCTCTGAAACCTCTCTCGTCGAGTTCTGGGCGCAAAAGCCATACCAAAAGACTGAATAGGACACTCAACCTGCTTTACCAATAAAAGCGACTGCGTAGAGAAATCTTGGCAGTCGCTTATTGATTAATCCTACAGAAGTTTTTATCCACCATATTCGTGCAATGCGGTACAACCATTCAATCCTATCTTTGAAAGAGGCAAATGATGAAACGAAAACTTTCCGCTACGCAACATCGCCGGTTGTTAAAACTCCTGTATATGCAATACACCCCGCTCGAATTATCCAGCGAGACGGATATTCCGTTGGCTGAAATTGAACTGGCCATTGCTTCTGGCTGTCCTCACCAGGTAAATGAAGCGGGCACTTGGATTATCGGCACAGATTTCCAAAATTGGTTAGGGATTAGCATCAACAGCTCAAAAAAGAAACCGAACAACCGAGGTCTGATAAACCGAACCAATTTTCAAGAAGTGAAATCCTTTCTCGACTATCGGATCAAGGTTTTGCAACTGGATCCAAAGAGTATCCGCAACCGTTGGATTGAGCTTCGTCATTTGCTAGAATGGGCCGGCCCAATTCGACTTAGTGATGGGCCATCGATTGAGCCGTTTTTTCCAACTTATCTTGCTACAGCAAGGAATGACGGCAAGGACAAAGCGTTAGGGGCAGGTACGCATCGGCGTGTTTGTTTGGGAGGCCGGCTGTTTTTTGAATGGGCAAAACAGGAATACCCATTCGCCTATAGCTCAATTCCAGCCGGGTGGATTCAGGCAATTCGGCCAACCAAATCGATAATGCTCTCGAAAATTAACTGCCATGAAGCGTGGGAACTCGAGGATGTTCTCAAAATTGCTCAAATACCTACAAAAACGCTCACGGAGAAACGTGCCCAAGCCGCCATTTGTTTCCTCTTCCTATCCGGGATGCGTATTACAGCGTTCCTTACCCTGCCGTTATCGTGTGTTGATGTGAATGGGCGAAGAATAGAACAGGATCCTGGCAAAGGTGTCATCACAAAAAACCGAAAAGCAGCGATTACAACCCTGCTTCCGATACCGGAGTTGCTCGCCATCGTGAAAGCCTGGGATGATCATGTCAGGCAGGAATTACCGCTCGATTCTCCCTGGTTTGCCTATATTGATCGATTTGATCATTTAACAGCTCCTGGAAAAGACTTTCGGGAGCGGGTAAATGGCCGAAGAATGGCTTGTGTCGAGGGGATGAAGCGCGTATGTGCACAGGCAAATCTGGCTTATAAGTCTCCTCATAAATTGCGCCACGGCCATGCAGTTTTCGGAATTAAGCATGCGCGTGACATGCGGGATTTAAAGGCAGTTTCACAAAATTTGATGCATAGCTCAATTTCAATCACGGATGGAATATATGGAAATCTGAACAACAACGATATGGTGGAGACGATTGCAGAATTGATGTCAAATCCTGAGGGGCCAAAAGATCTACGAGCTTTTCTACAGCTAATGATCAGGTTGCAAAGCAATCCTGATTTGCTTGATCAGATGCTCAAATCGCTCCAGTAATATAGGAAAATGGGGAAAATGAGCTAATCTCACAGAGCAGGGATTAGTCAAGGCTACCGAACCATCGATAGCAGGTATCAAAAAAGGCCTGACCGATCAACATAGCTGACCAGTCAGGCCTTTTGATATATTTTTCTACGTTTCGATTCCACCCTCGCCAATACCTAAATGGCCAGTGATGAAGTCCGTAATGGCAGAAGGAGTGTTGGTGGAGAAACCAACCACATCCAACATGCCGGCGTCTTCCGGATCAGCGATGGTGAAGCCGTTCGAATTAATGCCGACCATAATCAGCTTTGGCCGGAGTGCCGGTCTAGGGAGGATCGGGATGACACTCTTTGCACACGTTGGCAAAGACCTGCCCGAGCAATATTTTGTGGGCATAGATTTTGGCTATCGCGAGCCCGTGGCGTGTGTAATTGATCTACGCAGCTTCGTGCAAGGGGGCGAGGGCCAGAAACGGACCATATGCCTGGCCTTTCCCAGCAACCAGGCAGGCATCAGACGCCTGCTGGCGTATCTTTATCCCACATGGCTCATTATAACGGCTAAGTACGGCTGCAGTGTTACCCTTAGCGCCATTGATTATTTGTATTTAACAAGTAAAAGGAGGTAAGGGAGTGTTTTGCTGTTATATCCCTCTATGCTGCAGCTTGGCGGCCAAGATGGAAAATAGGATCGAATATCACTTTAAATTTATCTTGTGTTTGTTGTATACTAGTTCTTACTCATCTTAATTACAGTTTCATTTTTCGGGATATTTATTATGATACAAGTGCAAGGATTATTTTTCTATGCAATAATACCTATATCCTTGTGTTTCTTTTACACAGTGTAGATTGAGTTGTGAATGGAGAAATTTTGATATATGTTGATAAAGTCTTTTGATGATTGGAAGGCATATCTTTCCCAAAACTGGAAATTGATTTCTGAAAAGGTAAATCCGGAAGGGGAGTTGGGAGGATATGAACTATTAGTTTTTATAGGTTTCTATCCTCTATTCGAATTTGGTGATTTATCTTCAATGCTAGACTTAATTGCAAAGGAGACTTATGGATTACATTTAGCAGAAAGAATATGGAATTTATATGAAGCAGCAAGAGGAAAGCCCGACGCTGTAAAACTGCTAAGAAATTTATACCGCTCCTTGCAATTGAGGACTGATGAGAAGCTAGGCGTAGATTTCCTTTTTACTATCTTAAATATTATGGATTTGATGCAAGAGAATATAGATAAATTAGATTTAGAGCATCACTGTGAAAAAATAATAGAAGATATAAAAGTTTATGGGAATAGTCCAGCTATTCGAGTTCAGGCGGAGATTATTTTATCTAGACACAAGCTGCAGATTAGTTGTGAAAATCATGCGAGCTTGTATAAACAAATATTGTATCTACAACAATTAGGATCTGAGGCATTCCATATATACATAAACAATTTGAGGGCGGGTTTAGATGTAGCCCTTTTCCAACAAATAATGCCGGGAAATAAATATGAGATTAGTTTGCTTGATACATATATTCCACTTGACGTTTGGGATATAAAGAATGTTAGAAGTGTTGATAGCATTCTAGCATTTGAAAATTCAGATGAGTTTAAACGTCGTAGCGCTTTAGAGTTAGTTTCGCTTGAACCTCTGCTAGTAATAATAGGCGGACCAGGTAGTGGTAAAAGCACTTTCTCTAGAAACCTAGCTGTTAAACTTTCTCAGTTGATCGAGAGCAATTCTTCACCAATGGAAATATTTGGCCCATTATGGATTCATGGTGCTTTGCTTCCTCTTTTTATTGAACTTAAAAATTTTGCTGAATCAAAAGATTTCCCAGACACTGAAGAAATAGCAACATTTGAGGCATTATTACGATATATAGAAAGAAGTAATAATTCATTCGGGTCAAACATTACGAAACTTCTTAATACAAAAATAGACGGTGTTCAGTTTACCACAATCCTAATTTTGGATGGCCTTGATGAGGTTAGTCAAGTTAACGAAAAAAGAACGCGATTAAAATTGGTAATTGAAAGCTGGGCGAGTAAATTCAGCCAATGTAGAATTCTCGTTACAAGTCGAGTCAGTTCATACTTATCAGATGCTAAGTGGCATTTATCCGAGCGCTTTTACACAGCTGCACTAGCCCCTTTTAATGAAATCCAGGTGAAATCATACGTCAGCATTTGGTATATCAGAACCCTATTAAAAGAAACCTCCCTTTTGATAGGAAGAGCAGAAGCAGAAAGAAAAGCAGAGAGACTTACGCAAGATTTTATTTTAAAGGTTGATTCATTACCCCACCTCAAGCCCTTAGTTCAAACACCTCTAATGCTAACGCTCTTAACTCTTATCCATTCTTCAGGGAAAGGGAATTTTCCTGAAGGTGGCCGTGCCGAATTGTACGAGCAAACTATCAGGCTTCTAAATAGATGGAATCCTCCTTATGAGAAACCTGCATTAGTCGAAAAATTAGAGAATTTGAATCTCCAAAAGCTTCGTGAGGTTTTACAAGTGTTAGCCTATGAAGTTCATAGGGATCAGGATATTATGTCTAGCCCCGCAAATATAACTGAAATCAAATTAACTGATGCTTTGAATAGGGCGCAAATTGGCGGGAATAAGTTTATTCAATATGATTTAGGAGCACCAACAAGTGCCATTGTTGAATATCTAAAAACCAGAAATGGAATATTAATTTCTCCAAATGAATATTCATTCCGTTTTCTGCACCGAAGTTTCCAGGAATTTATGTCTGCATGTGCTTTACGTGAACAGTACAATGAGTGTGTCCTTCCGGGAACTCTCAATAACATTGAGGAGGAATGGGCTTTCCCTAATAACATAATATCGTTACTCTTATATGATTATGAAAAATGGAAAGAGGTAGCATTATTATTAGGTGCACGGCTTGTTGCAGTAAGAGATGCAGATGGGTGGTGGAATCTGTTAGGACGACTTACCTTAGATACTGAAAGTGAGTTGTGCACTTTAATCAAGCCAAGTAGAGAAACTAAATATCGAATTTCTTTATTGGCTGGAGATATCTGGTTAGAACATCAATTAGAGCCACGAAGCAATAAGCATACAAGAATCTTTATCGACCTGAAAGAGCGCTTAAAATTAATCGTTTCGAGTGCTACTCTGACCATACAAGAAAGAAGTCGTGCCGGAAACATATTAGCCGCGCTCGGGGATGATCGGAAAGGGGTTAGTAACACTGGGCGTATTCCGGATATTAAATTTATCGAAATACCTAGTGGTTCTTTCTTGATGGGTAATAACGAAAATCCTGATGAACATCCACAACATACAGTATCTATAGACAGACCATTTAAGATAGCCAGTTATCCTATAACTAATGCTCAATTTAACTCATTTATCTCATCAGAAGATGGTTACCGAAATTTAGATTGGTGGGATTTTAGCGTTAATGCGAGCGTTTGGCGAAGGCAAAATTTACGATCTACCAGATCTCAGGGATTGGTAGAATTGACATTTATTGATAATCATCCAAAGGTAAATGTAAATTGGTACGAATCGGTTGCTTTCTGCCGTTGGTTAAGTAAACAGATAAACTGCACTGTTCGTTTACCAACAGAAGCTGAATGGGAATATGTGGCTCGTGGTACTGATGGTCGCCAATATCCATGGGGGAATAATTTTTCTCCAAGTAATCTAAATATGATTGAAACTGGAATTGGTTCTACCAGTACCGTTGGTATTTTTGGGGGAAATGATCAACCATTTCCAGGTATATATGATTTATGCGGTAATGTCGAAGAGTGGTGCTTAACCTCTTGGACTGAGATTGCTCCGTATCCGTATAACCCATTAGATGGACGAAATATATTGAGTGGCACTTCACCTCGCGTATTAAGAGGTGGTTCTTTCCTTAGCAAAAGAAATAGAGTTACTACGACGTCTAGACCGGGCGGGTCAGTAGAAACCCAGAGCAAGTATATTGGTTTTCGGGTTGTAATGGAAATAGGCTGATGGAAAAAATAGGAGCGAAAATGCAGAAAACTATTCTTTTTAATAATAATTGGTTGCCAAGAGTTGAAAAGGAAAGATTAGAGGGAATGGGATATCTTGTGAAGATTGTCCCATCAAATCTTACAGAGGAAGAGTTAATTGACGAACTACAAGGAGTTCAGGCATTTATAGTTCCTGGGGCAACCCCAGTGACTGAAAGAGTCATTCGATTATCACCCGATTTGGAAATTATTGCATTTTCCGGGACTGGTTATGGCAAATATATTGATGTGGATGCGGCAACGCAACTAGGAATCCCAGTTACGTATACACCTGGAGCAAATGCCCGCTCAGTGGCGGAATTTGCTTTTGCTGTTGCCTTAGATTTAGTTAGGAAGATATCACACTATAACGAGATATCTAGAAAAGGTAATGTTATCTATGGGGAAACCACCTGGACACTTAGAGGTAGAACCATAGGGATTATAGGAATGGGTTATGTTGGGTCAAATGTAGCCCAAATAGCCAGGCAGGGTTTTCAAATGCGCGTTATTTATTTTAGTCGAACTAGAAAACCGGCTCTTGAAGATGAATTAGATATAGAGTGGGTAGAAAACCTTGAAGATCTTTTAAGACAGTCAGATATAGTAACTATCCATCCACCTTATAACAAAGATACAATTGGGTTTATCGGTCAGGACCAATTAAGGATGATGAAAGATACTGCGATTCTGGTCAATGTAGCACGGCCAGCTATGGTAGATCCAATCGCTTTATGTCAAGCTCTTGAGGAAAATATCATTGCTGGGGCGGCTATGGATGGATATTATGAAGAGCCGCTCCCTTCTGCTTCGGAAGATAAGTACGGACTCCTAAGACTGCCAAGCCATAAAATAATTGTTACCCCTCATGTGGCATATCAAACAGATGATGCGGTTAGGAAACAAACGGATATGTTTGTTAAGTGTGTGCTTGCTGTGTTAGAGGGCCAAGGAGAAATACCTTATCTTGTCAATCCCGATTATATAAATAATACAAAACCGAAAGGTTTTCCATGGGGGAAAAAGGAAAAATAGATATTTTAATACCGAGTAAAGAACAGGATTCATCATTGGTTAGAGGAGGGATAAATGAGCAGGGATGATAACGCAGTGTTTGAACTAGAAATCAAACAATTATATTTGGAAGATGATATTGATAAATTGGCATCCACTGAAGAAGCATATGCCGATTTTTTATATTCTTCTCCGGACGAAGATAAAACTTTAGTTTTAAGATACTACCAATTGGCTTATGATCATTATAGAGATTTGGATATGCAGCCTGAAGCATCTCAAATTCTTTGGAAGATAATAAAAACACAGCGTTTTTTAGGGCAATTTGATAGATGCATATACCTTTTGTCACGCATTCTCGAAAATGAATCGTCAAGAAAAAAAACAGAGGTAGCACAAGCATTAATTGAAATGGGTAATTTATTTCGATTATGTGGAGAGTACTCAAAATCCAAATCTTTCATAATAAGGGCATCTAATTTTATTGAAGATAATTATTTGGTTGATTACCAATGTGATATGCTCTTTTCGAAAACAAGATTTTACATATCTCAATATGATGCAGAAGAAGCTGTTTCTAATATAGATGAATTAGAAAAAAGAGCAAGTTTCCCTGGACCTCTTTTAAATTTGATGAAGGCCAGAGTGAAACTTATACATGGAGAAGATATATCAAGCGTTATAAATATATCAGAAGGAATATTGGCCAATTCGGATCAATCGATATTGGAAAATATGTTACTTGTAGCTAAAGTAAATCTTAATCTAGCACTTGCTTTATTAGTAAAAGGTAACAGCGCTGGTGCAAAAGCATATGCAGAAAACGCAGTTTCAGCTTTTGAGAATTGTGGGCATTGGCGTGTTTTTGAAGCCTATCATATTCTAGCGCGATGTCTTTTAGCAAACGATGATATCAGTAATGCTCAAGTATTTATTGAGAAGGGAATAAAAGGTTTCCTTAATCTTTCCCTTTATAACAGGATTAATAATATAGAGCAAACGATGCATAGATTGTATACATCCGATGTTACTTCACTATCTCAGGATGAGCTTCAGTATGAATTTGGAAATGTAGCAATATAGGAGGTATCAATGTTACAAGGACAAATTTTTTCCAATGGATATGCCTTAATTATTGGTGTTGGAACTTACCAAAATCCTATGCTGTCTGTTTCGGTGACCGCTCAAGATGCAATAGATCTTCGTAATATCTTTATCAATCCCACTGTTGGGGCTTATAAAGAAAGTAATGTAACAGTATTAACAAATAAGGAAGCGAACAAAAAAAGAATCCTTTCTGAACTGGAAGAGATCAGGAAGAAAATTGCAAACGATAGTAATTCAACACTTGTAATATTTTTTTCCGGACATGGATGGCAAGAGGGAGATTACTACTTTCTGCCATATGAAACAGATATTAAGGTGAATTCAGAAAAAACAGGAATTGATTTTCTTACTGCTTTGTCTAATGAGGAATTTCTTAATGCTGTTCGTCAGATCCCGGCTAAAAGGTTGTTGATTATATTTAACACTTGCTTTGCAGGTGGTTTAGGTACGCCTTTAGAACCTGGTTTTCCTAATATCCCTGAGATAACTCCTGTACCTTTAGGTCTTTACGACAAGTTAATAAGTGGAAGTGGAAAAGTCATAATATCCTCTTCTCTTCCCAACCAAAAATCATGGATAAAGGGAGGGGCCACCAATAGCCTTTTTGTTACCCATCTTATAAGTGGATTAAAGGGTGAAGCAGTTTCACCTAAAGATAAGACCATAAAAGTTTTTGATTTATTTAACCATCTAAGCGAAAAAGTCTCAAATGACGCTCAAAGTATTGGTGTAATCCAAACTCCCGTTTTGAAAGCATATGACTTAACAGAAAATTTTCCGATTGCCATATTATGTGAAGGCAATAACTTGCCAAATGGTGGAACAGAAACGAAAGATTTATCGAAATCACAGGAGGCCTCCAAAACAGCCATGGTTAGTGAGAATGATCTTTGGTTATCCTTAAATGAATGCTTGAACGTTATGTTGGATTCACAAGTGGATAATATAATGCAACTAATGTTTAGTGTTCCAGAGATAAACAGTATAGGTGAGAAATCACGTACTAACTATCTCATCGCTTTGAGACGTTTTAAACGACTGCCAAAATTAAAAACTGTCATTCAAAATCTTTATCCCGATATATATACATCGGTTATTAAAGATTGAAATGCCCTGTACAAAGTGATTTCGAATAAATTATGAGGTTATCATGATTGCCGAACACAACAGAAGTAAGAATATGAATGAGACGAATCTTTGGTATCCATTATATTCATGTCTGAATGAATTATTAGACGACCAAGTAAATGGCCTTATGCAACCTTTATTTGAACAACGAGAGCTTGATAGCATACCAGTGAAATCTAGAACAAATTATATGATTGCCCTGAGGCAACTAAACCGTTTAGAAAAACTTCGAATTGTAATTAAAGAACAATATCCAAACACTTACAATAATGTTTTTCTAAAAATAGTTCAGGATGGTGAAAATAATCCCATTAGGCGAGACATAGTATTTCAGAATCGCGAGATTGAAATTAAGAATATATTATTAGAAGCATCTGAGAAAAAGCTCTCCACTTGTTGGTTAGTTCTAGGCCCGCCCGGATATGGGAAAACAGAATTTCTTTTGGAGTTGTACGGAAGATTTGATTCATTAGGATGGTCAGTAATCTTAGTAACTATTGGAGATAAGGTTGATGTTTTTGATGAATTAGTAAGTCAGTTAGGAATAGAAAAAGCAGAGACTGGAAATATTAGCACATATGAACCTTTTGAGAAAGGGCAAGCATTAGTAACGCTTATAGCTTCAAAATTAACGGATCTTCCAGGTTTAGTTTTGTTGTTTGACAATATTGACACCCTTTCAAAGAGCAAATTATCTTACATTGATAATTTTGTCAAAGGCCTTTTATGGGGTTGGGATTCGTATGGCTTAAGTAAAAATTTTCAATTACGTGTAATTTCTACGGCCAGGAAGATAGATAACCCTCCTGCTTTCGGAAGACTTGGGAAGGAAATAGTACGTTTATCTCCATTTAAATATGAGGTTGTGAAGCAAACTGTCGATCATTTTCAGAAAAATATAGGTTTAGATTTACCTCCAACTCATGTTAGTTCGATTGCTGCTTATCTTTTTTATATTACCGGTGGACATCCAGGGTGTGTTACATCTCTTTTGAGAAATTTCAAACATAATATTTTTATGTTTGTAAAAGAATGGCCAAAAGGTGAGGACTCAAAGCATTTAGAAACTGTCAATAAGGTAATAGAAGAAATAAAGGAATCAATTCCAAACAATTACCCATTGGATTTAGTAAAGGTATTTGAGAATGTTTGTATTTTTAGAAAATTTCATGAGAATATTTTAAAAGAATTTTTTGATGATATGGATTACAAGGAAGATCCTATACAAGTTGCTAATCTCTTATTACAAAGCGGTTTGGTGGACAAAAGAGTTGGAATCATAGGGGACGATATAACGAGGAGATTGTTCTTTTGCCAAATAAGAAGAGAGAATGAGAAAGTTAATACACTTAATAAGATCTGTGACATAGCTATAAAAGTTTATGAGAGGAGATTTAATAATGCAGGATTTAAAAGGAATTGGCATATTTATGCCACGGAAATTCTTTATCAAAAGCTAATAAAAGAATATTACACAAACAATAAAAGGGGGAAGCAATTATCTACTTTCTTCTTTGATACTCTATTGCCTCCCATCCTGTACGGTTTAGTGGAAAACGGCAGTATAGAAGAAGAGGAACGCCCAGGAGCCATAGATGCTTTCCTAGAAATGCTCGATTGGGAATTCGAATTTACATTGAACTATTTTACTAGTGAGGAGTGTTATCAGGAAGCAGCATTTGCATCGATGAAGAAGATTGTAGAGAACTTCCGCGATACTGGTAGCCTGAGGCAAGAAATGATTGATAACTGTTCTTAATTAGGGCAAATTTTATTACTAGAAATAAAAGCTAGGGTTTAATAGGTCTGAGTATAATAATCAAAGGAGATGAATTATGGAACATCTTTTTATTAACAGACACACCGAGCTTGATCAGATCAAACATACAATCCTAGATCGAAGTATTGATACTAGGTTTATCTTACTTTATGGGGTTGCCGGAGTAGGAAAAACGACAATTTTGCAGAGAATACAAGGTATGCTTGGTGATATCGATCAAAATTGCTTTTTGTTTGGAAATCAAATTATTGATTTTGATGATAATAGATATAAATATCTAGATGGCCTTCTTTTTGAAATAACAAATCAATTAGGAAGTGAGAACTTTAAAGAATATTTACATACAGTAAATGTTAGAAAGCAAGCCGAAAAATCTGGTTCCTCGCCTGCACGCCTTACTAGATTATCTATTGATGCGGAAGAAATGTTCGTTGAAGATCTTAAAAAATTCACAAAAAAGAAAAGGACAATACTTAGATTTGATACAGCTGAGAAAGTCATCGATCCAATTATAAATTCCACGGATGAAAAATTTTGGGATTTTCATCATCCATTTATTCGACTAATAAAAATGATTTTGGATGTGCCAAATCTAATTTTTATTATTGCCGGAAGAACAACGCAGAATCTGCGCGCCCCAATTCTAGATTTGCTTCCGGATACTCAGGTCTTGTCTATACATCTTTTGCCATTCTCTTTGGAAGTTTCGAAAGAAATTTTATATGAAGTGCAACGTTTTCATTCGGTTATTATTGATCCTTCCTGGGAAGAAATTTTTCATTATGTTTCTAATGGGTTGCCAATATTATTAAACATGGCAATAGAATGGGTGGAGCGGGATTCTGCTCTCGCTAATGACTGGTTATCAGAAAGTAATCTTCGAAAAATACTACTAAGAAATATTAAGCTTGATAATATTCAAAACATTGAAGAACTATCTGTCCGTCCTCTAGATTTAAACTGGTTTTCTGTTAATACACCTTCGGCTTTTAATAAATTGCAGAAGGAATTCAAAATCCAGCTTGTTAATTCCATCATCAACTTGAGAACGCTAGATGATTTATTAACTTTAACTTTGGCTAAAGTAAGCCCATTAGATATAGAAGGAATTTCGGCCATTCTTAATATCCCTTACGAAACCGCTGAGCAGGTTTATAAAAATGCTACTAACCGTTCGAATGTTAAGGTACTTCCGGATGGAAGAATTAGGCTGACTGATGCCATGGAAGAGTTGGTTTTAGAATACGTTTGGCCTTTAGTGGATTTGGAAGGAACACGTGAGCAAAGAGATAACCAAAGGGCAATTAATTATTTATTTACGAGATCAGAGGCCATAAAGGCGGAAATTGAAAAATTAAAAAACGCTGAATTAAAAGCGGTCGCAGAAAATAACATATTTGAACAAAATCGTCTTTATAATCAGCGATTAGCCAAGGAACAGGAGTTTTGGTTATCTAGAACAGAACATTTAAGAAGGTTTTTCGAGCTTGATACCTTAGAAGCGGTTAGCATTTTCAATCAAAATTTTGAGCTAGCGGATCAGTTTGGATATTTGGTTGCAAGGGAAGCATTAATTGATGTAATAAAGCCATATGTTAATAAACTGCCGGCTGAAGTATCATACTCAGTTCAGCAAAAAATTGCCCAATACTTAATAAGGAGTTCAAGGTATGAGGAGGCACTGTTTATATATAATAAATTGTTTGAAATAACCCCACCTAAGAGCACGGATATGGTTAATATCCTCATTGGTCAAGGTAACTGCTTAATGCGTAGCATCGGGGGACCTGGAATAGGAGCCTCTATTCGTAGAGCAATTAAAAAATATAGGGAGGCGTACAGACTTTCATCAAATATAAACACAGACGAAGGAGATAAAAATTTAGTTAATGAATTGATAGCACGATCATTTTTTAGTCTAGGCTGGTCATATAGAGCTTTAGGAATGCTTAGTGATGCGGAAGATTATTATAAGCGCTGTTACCGTTTAACTTTGTTGACAGATAATCTTACATTTCAGGCATTATCAGCAAATGGTATGGCATATGTATTTGCAATACAAAAAGATAGTAATCGAGCAGAGAAGTATAGTAATGAAGCAATAGATGTCTGGCAGAAGCTCATAATCGAACGGCCCGCAAATGTACAGGAGTATAGGAATAGACTTGCGCAGGCATACAATACTGCTGGTGAAATTTCGATTGAACTAGGGAAACCATTACAGGCTAGGAGATATCTTGAAATTGCGGTCGAGATATTTTCAGAACTATCAATTGATGAATGGTTGAGCAAGGCCCTTTCGGGTCGTGGTTATGCAAAATGGATGGCCGAAAAGGAAAGGTTCTTATCAAAAGATCGAGATCCGAAGGAAAAATTTAATTGGGAAGATGCTTTAAATGATTTATCGAGAGCACATGAATTAGCAACATCCCTTGATGCGCCTTTGGTTCTACATAGAATGGCTTATATATATTGGATGGAGCCTGAAAAGGAAAAAGCAATCGACTATTGGCTGCAGAGTAATCGTTTGGCTCGGCAAGTAGGAGATATGTATGTAGAATACAATAGTTTATGTGACCTAGCCAATGTCGCCAAAAATATAACTGTTCCTGGGTATGGTACTTGGCATGATTTCCAACTTGCTCGTGTTGAATATGCAGCTCGAAATCCTGACGTTAGTTTCCCTCTTCTCGATGGTCTCTTTTTTGTTTATCTTGGGAATTTAGCAATATTAGATGAGTGTGTAGATGAAGCAGTTTCTTTTTATAAGAGAGGATTAGGCATTTTAAGTAGAAATGGATCTTATTTGGATTTCAACTTGATTGGCCAGCTTCAGAATATCGAAAATGAAGTTTTCACGAATCTTAAACGTGAAAAGATAAGAGGATTAGGCGAAACACTTTTAGAGTTCTGGCAAAGGCCAGGAAGTTCGGAAGAATTATCGGCTCCTGAAGCACTCGGTGTATTTATCCGTTGGAGTAATTGGGAATAACTTTCTAAATTTCCAAAGGCGAATTGTTGATTATTATGAACAAACTTGAAATTTATTATGATCAGAAGTTTAAACCACAGCAACGCTTAGGTGAATGTGATTGTGCGTGTGCTGATATTAGTCGTAGTTATTTATACAATGTTGGCTGTGATGAAGAGGTATCTTTAGACACAAATACGCTTTTAATTAAAAACGAAAATATTACAATGGTTCCTTTAGATGGTCAACACTTTGTTTTTATAGAACCAAGTAAAAATGGGAGGATAGGCGTCTTAAATTCACTAACCTTAGATTTAGTAAACTCGTTTTCTACACCAGCCAGGTTAGAAGAAGTTTTTACTAAATACCCCTTGTTGGAAAAAAGTAAAATAGTAACTGCCATAAGGTTTCTTTGTAAACTGAATATCCTTAATTCCGGCTGTAATCACAATAATCCAGTAAGTGAGATTTTTCCCCAAAAAACACTTACTGCTTGGATACATGTAACTAACTCATGTAATTTTCAATGCCCTTATTGTTTCGTAAAAAAATCTGACGAGGAAATGAGTTTTGATGTTGGATTAAAAAGCATTCAAAATACTATCCAATTGGCTAAAAAGAACAACTTCCAAGAGGTAAAAATAAAATATGCTGGAGGAGAACCGACATTAAACTTTACTCTTATAAAATATCTGAATAACATAGCAATGGAGGAGGCGAATAAAAATCAGCTCTTATTAAAGAGTGTAATTTTAACAAACGGAACAATTTTGAATGATCGAATTATTGACTTTCTTTCGGAGTATGGAATAAGTATTATGATTTCTTTGGATGGAATAGGATTTTATCATAACATTCAGAGAAGTTATAAAAATGGAAAAGGTTCATTTGAAAAGGTAACTGGAAATATTGAAAAATTATTAAACAAGGGGATCACTCCTTTCATTTCTATTACATTAACCAACGAGAATATTGATGGATTAGATCAGACAGTTGAATTTCTACTTGATCGAGATCTACCTTTTGCCTTAAATTTCATTAGGGAAATTGATGCCCAAATATCAGTGAACTCTTTAGATCCCTTAAGAATAATAAATCGTTTAAGATCTGTTTATCAAATAATCGAAAAAAGGTTACCAAACAGGTCTTTCACTGCTTCCTTACTTGACTTAACAAATCTAAGCTTTTCTCATTTGAAAACATGTGGTATTGGACAAAGTTATGTAGTCTTTGATCACAAAGGTAGATATACTGATTGTCATATGAATATGAAGAATTTAAATGAACTTCAAGCAAGTGATACATGTATTTTTTCAAGTAAATTAGATTCTCACCTTGATGTAAACTTAAATGGTGAAGGATGTGCAATATGCAAATGGAGGTATTGGTGCGCGGGTGGATGTCCACTGATTCCCAATAGAGTTAATGACACACAAGAAATTTATCCTTACTATTGTGAGGTTTACAGAACTCTTCTGCCAGAGGTATTAAAGCTAGAAGGTTTTCGGCTTTTGAAGTACTACAATAACATTCTTTTGTAGTATGATCTATTTTTTATATAGTTCTCGGAAATGGAAAAATAAGGAGGCCTGTGGTCATGGATGAATACAATGTAAGTTGCCTCGGAGAGTTAACCCCAACAATTTTCAACCAATACATCGCCTCTGGTTTATCAGCTACTCATTTTTATATGCCCGAAGATACTGATGCATTCTGTCGACTGGTTGGTAAGAGTGTGAACGAAAATGATATCGTAGCAGATTTAGGCTGTGGAGATGGTATTGCTACAATTCATGCAATCGAGTGTGGGGGAAAGCGAGCATTGGGTGTTGATATATCACAATCAGCATTATATAGCACATTAGAAAACTGGGAGAAATGTTCTATTAAAAACAATAAAGACGTTAATCTGGAAGTAATTCAAAAGGATATGGTGGAGTTTCTGGAAACTGAAGCTATAATTCCTTATTCTTATTCACGAAAAATAGATCTTATTGTTTCAAACCCACCATACATCCCTGTAGGAAATAGTGATGCAGCAAGTACAGTAAATGGTGGTCCGGATGGACTTCGTTTCATAAGTCCTCTTATTGAAAAAAGTGCCCGAGTCTCAAGGCGCTTATCTTGGCTTCAAGGTTCTTTCTCAAATCCTTTGAAAGCACTACGGTTGTTAAATGAAAATCACTGGAAGCCTTTAGAAATTCTCGCATATGCTGTGAAGTTCCGTCAGAATGCACAAAAACAGGCCCCCTACTTGGAAACATTAAGAAAGAATAACCAAGCCTTTTTCTATACCGAGATCGATCAATATACAAGATGGTTTTTAAAGCTTGGCATTGCATGTAGTAAAAGTTCAAACTTATCACTACAAACATCAAACAAAATAGAGGAATCACTGTTTGATCTGTTATCTATTTTTGATGAATATGGCCCTTATTGCGAAGAAGAAATATGCAAAATTAAATTTCCAATTCCTGTTGAATATGGAGTCTATCCTAAATAATAGGATCCATACTGTTCTGAAAATTAGAGGAACTATGCAGGCGATGAAGCCTTTGGGCAGAGATTAGCCTGTTATCCCAGATGATCGAGCCTTTCATGTGGTTGGAAAGCTTGGCTTCCGGTCTGCGCTTATCAAAGTAGTTTCACCTTTTTCCTGGTAAGGCTCACACTTGCGTTGGGGTGGTAAACATTGTTTAGACACGAAAAAGGGTCACTGTAAGGTGGACTCCTTTTTTAAGGTTGAGTATAGCATGGTCTGATCTGTCCCGGCATAGACTGCTGTGTGTTTTGTAAAATAAAAACGGGTCTCCCGCAAAGTTCGTGAAGGCGGCAGAAAACCAGGGAGAATGATGGATAATAGTTGAATGGAAAGTGTCAGTCAAGGTATCGATCAGTTAGCGGGCCTGTTCCTGCCACCCCAATCAAACTTCCAACTCGTTTCCACCGCTGTGGAGCCTGTATTTGATAAACTAAACGGGGACCAGTGAGCAGGGATTTGACAAACGAAAAGGGGCCCACCCAAGAGTTCTGTTATCGTTAAGGCGGTGAAACCCTGAACGGTAACGGAGGAGGAGATGATATCGGTGAACGATCGCGAATGCATCCGACGGGCCTATTTCGTCGAGCATCAGAGCATCCGGGAAATCGCTAAAGCGTTGGGACATTCCCGCAAAACCGTGCGCAAGGCGCTGGAGTCCGCCGAGCCGGACGCCTATACCCTCCAGGAACAACGGCCCTCCCCGGTTCTCGGACCCTACAAGGAGCTGGTCGACCGGCTGCTGGCCGACAACTCCAACATGCCCCGCAAACAACGCTACACAACGCACAAGATTTTCGAGCAAGCGCAAGCGGCTGGCTATACCGGCAGCGAGTCGGGAGTGCGTGGTTACATTGCCCAGAAACGGCAGGAGAAAAAGCGACCGCAACGGTATATTCCGCTGGAGTTTGACCCCGGCACGGACGCCCAGGTGGATTGGGGCGAAGCGGTGGCCTACATTGCCGGGAAACGGACCACCGTGCAGATTTTTGTCATGCGGCTCAATTACTCGCGGCGCTCCTTTGTGCGGGCCTTTCCCGCCCAGAAACAGGAAGCCTTTTTTGAAGGCCACGTTCTGGGTTTTCATTTTTTCGGGGGCGCGCCGCACCGGATTGCCTATGACAATCTGAAAGCTGCTGTTCAGGAAATCCTGAAAGGACACACGCGCAAAGAGCAAGACCGCTTTGTGGTCTTCCGCAGCCACTACCTGTTTGAGAGCCACTTTTGCACCCCAGGGCAAAGGCATGAAAAGGGCGGCGTGGAACATGAGGTTGGCTTTTCCCGGCGCAATTTCCTGGTGCCCATTCCCCAGGTGGCCTCGTACGAAGCGCTCAATGCCCATTTGCTCGCCTGCTGCCAGGCGGATGACGCGCGCCAGGTTGACGGGCAGACGGTCACCATTGGCCAGGCCTGGGAGATGGAGCAGCCATACTTGCTGTCCCTGCCCGAACGAGATTTCGACTGCTGCCTCAACAAGCCGGTCAGCCTGACCCCCTACAGCCAGGTGGAGTTTGAGACCAATACCTATTCTGTCCCGGCCGACAAAGGCCACCCGAAACTGGTGCTCAAGGCGTATCCCTTCAAGGTGGACATCTTGTGCGGGATCGAGACATTGGCCAGCCATCCACGCTGTTATGGACAGCATCAGGAGATCTGCGATCCGCTGCATTACCTGCCCCTGCTCGAGCAGCGTCCAGGCGCTTTTGAGCATGCCCGGCCCATCCGCCGCTGGCGCAAACAGTGGCCCCCGGTCTATGAGCAGCTGCTGGCCAGGTTACGGGCCGAAAACGAGGGCCGTGGGATCCGCGAGTTCGTGCGCGTGCTCCGACTGCACCAGGAGTATCCGGCAGAGCTGGTGGAACAAGCGGTCTGCCAGGCGCTCCAGTTTGGCTGTCTGCATGCCGATGGGGTCAAACTGTGCCTGCATCAGCTCCTCCATCCGCCCGTGGCCATCCCGCCCTTACCCATCGCCGGGAACCCAGCCCTGTTCCAGGCAGGTTCCCAGCCGGTGGATTTACACTGTTATGAGCAGCTCCTGGGAGGCTAGGCGATGACCGAGAGCCTATTGCTGGAAACCGATCTCAAACAACTGCGCCTGCCGACCTTTCTGGCCAACTACCGCAAGTTTAGCGAAGATGCCGTCCAGGCCCATCTCACCTACGACCGCTACCTGCTCTCGCTGGCCGAGCAGGAAGTGGCCCAGCGGGAGAAGAACCGCGAGGAACGCCGCATCAAAGCGGCACACTTCCCGGTGCTCAAGGAGCTGGCTGATTTCGATTTCTCCTGCGTGCCCAGCCTGAACAAACTGCAAGTTCTGGATCTGGCCCAGGGAGTCTACATCCGCAAAGCCGAAGCCATCCTCCTGGTGGGCAACCCTGGACTGGGGAAAACGCACATCGGAAGCGGGTTGGCTTTGGCGGCCTGTCGGCAGGGTTGGAAAGTGCGCTTTTATAATGCGGCGGGACTGGTCAACGAACTCCTCCTGGCGCAAGAAAAGCATCAGATGTCGCGTTTCCTGGCCGCCACCCTCAAGCACCACCTGATCGTCCTGGACGAACTCGGCTTTATCCCCTTTGACCCCCACGGCGCACAGTTGATGTTCCAGTTTTGTGCCGCTCTCTACGAACGCGTGGCGGTCATTGTTACCAGCAATTTGCGTTTTGCCGATTGGACGCAAATCTTCCAGGACGAACGTCTCACCGGAGCGCTGCTCGATCGCCTGACCCATCGGGCCACGGTGCTGGAATTTGTCGGCGAATCGTACCGATTTCGCCAAAGGATGGAAAAACAAACCCAAGCGGAGGTGCAGCCCTGAAATAAACGGTTCACGCTTCCTGTCGTTGACCCTACCCACTTCGCCGAGCCAGGAGCGG
Source organism: uncultured Fibrobacter sp. (assembly GCA_964472925.1). Taxonomy (GTDB): domain Bacteria; phylum Fibrobacterota; class Chitinivibrionia; order Chitinivibrionales; family Chitinispirillaceae; genus JAAYPC01. The sequence continues at coordinate 25,436 of CAYYNL010000009.1, forward strand.
GCAGGTGGTCCCCTTTTCGTTTGACAAAAGGGCCCCTTTTCAATTGTCAAAGTTTCAGCGGGGAGACCGCGGTGGTCCCCTTTTCGGCTAACAAATGGTCCCCTTTTCCATTGACAAATACAGGAGCCAACACAAATTACCTTTTTGGTGTAAGCACGAACAACATCGGCATCCTGTCCAGACTGTGAAACCACCAGCCATCGAACGCACAGTCATGCCGGGAGAACTGTGAAGGATTTACCCATCTCCGGAACGCCTGTCATCCTGAAGGTGCGACTTAATGCGCATTACGGTGAAAGCGCACAGCTTAAACGGCGGATGCCGCACACTATTTGAGGGGCGAAGGCTGACAGGAATATTTTACATCAAGTGTGCGACATTGACCGCTGCGACCGGATCTTTCTTTGCGACTCACCTTCGAGGTGGATCCTCTGGGCATTGTGAACCAGGCGGTCAAGGATTGCATCCGCCAGGGTTGGGTCTGGGATGCGCAAATGCCAATCTGTCACCGGCACCTGGCTGGCAATCAGCGTCGATGAGTGACCGAAACGATCGTCTAACACCATTGGTAACAAGTTAAGCATTAGGGAAAGAAGTCAAGGGTCGTTTTGGATGATTGCGATGTTTGATAACGCCGTAAAACTTAGCCTCCTGAGCGAGAAACGAGACTGGATCGGTCGCGCGGCCCAGTTTCTTCTCCTGAACAAAATGGTAGAGCCCCTTGAACACCATTTCCATAGAGATATCCTCGAAGGGACGATCCAACACATCGGCAATCTGGTCGGTCAAATCGACCAACACGACATACAACAGCCAGGTGGCCCAAACTTGCACCTGCACACCATTGATCGACCCCACCCAGAAGTAGGCCAAGCCCAGCAGCCGTTTGGCGGCGTTGAAAGCATCCTCGATGCGCCAGCGTTGTTGGTACAGGGCGGCCACATCGGCAGCCGAGAGCATGTGCGGATCCAGCACATTGGTCAGGTAACGGAACCAGCGGCCTTTGAACTCGATTTCCACCAGACGCATGCGATACTGGCAGCGTTTTTGGGGACTGCCCAACCAAACCAACCGATCGTGCAAGTGCGCCGAGGTGTGCAGCACTTGATCGACCTGGTAGACAGCATTGGATTTGCAGCGCGTCACAAAAAAGCGCACCTGCTCGCTCAAGGTATCAAACCAGGTGTAGTTAATGAAGCCCAGATCGAACAACAGCAGTCCACCTTTGGGCAATTTCGCCGCCGCACGCTCCCAGAAATTCTGATCGTGCGCCTGGCTGTCTTCCTCGTACCACACTTCCTCCGGCAGCAGGCTGGCCGCATTCAGCAGGCAGCCCAGCCGTCCGGCCAGCACCGTCCCTTCTCCGTCTCGCAGCAAGCCCACTTTGCGCAGCAGCGCATCCAACGTCGAACCATCCAGTATCCACACCACCGAAAAGTGCGCCAACGCCCGTTCTGTCACGGCATTCAGGGGTCGTTGGCGGGTTTTCCAGTTGGCTTTCATCTTCTCCAGCACATCCAGCAGCACCTGGCGAAACAATTCGGGTGGAAAGACCCGCAGTCGCTCCGAAACCGCTTGCTGGCTGACGATGGTGGGACGCGCCCACAAAATCCCGCGTTTGTTCAGCTCCCGCACCGCTTCGGTCACCGACCCCACTTGCCGCCAGATCAGGCTCAGCACAAAGGCGACCATCACCGGCAAGGTCAAGATCCGCTGACGCAGTCCCATCGCTTGATAGGATTCGCACTGCGAATACACCATCGGTGTCACCAGTTGATCCAGCAAGGTTTCGATCTCTTCCGCGGGCACTTCGCGCAGCGGTTGTTTGCTGCGATCCCGTTGAATGGCGCGTGTGTGCCGCACGCTACTACTTTTTCGGGCTTTCGGTTCTTCGCTCATGCGGGTAGTTTACCCTATTTGCGATTTCCCTTGCCCTTGACTTCTTGTTAAAGTGCTTAACTTGTTACTGATGGTCTAACACCTCCAGAATGTCTTGCGCATTCTGGACGGAAATAGGATCCCGCATCCAATCATCCAGAACCAGCAGATTGGTTTTCGCCAGAGAACGCAACAAATGGATGAGAGAGCCGTCCTGACGGGCAATCGTAAGCGCATGCAGCAAGCGAGAAGTACGCTGGTAGCGCACGGAGAAGCCCAGGCGAGCGGCAGCAACGCCGTAGGCTGACGCCAAAAAAGATTTTCCGGATCCGGTGGAACCAAAGATCAAAATATTCTGGTGGCTGGAAATCCAGGCACATTGTGCGCATTCCGATGAAAAGGTTCTTCCGCAAGTTTCGTGCTATTTTGAATTAATCCACGAGAGAATATACTGAACCTGAAATTGTTATTTTTAGGAGGCAGGTGTATGGAATTGATCAGTGTATTCTCCTCATTCTTGCCAGGATTTCAGATTTCACAAATTAAAATTGAGCCAGATCAAATGGTGATGATTATCTACGCGAGCATAATTTCCCATCCGGTTTTATGCCCTGATTGCCACCACATCACAGATTGTGTCCACAGTTATTACTCCAGAATTCCACACGACATATCATATGGTTTTTATCGATTACGGCTGAATTAACTGTCCGACGAATGAGATGCATCAATGAGTTATGCAAGCGGAAGACTTTTGCGGAAAGAATGCCTGAATTCCTGCCATTTCACGCTCAACGGACATTACGACAGACTTATTTGCTCAAAAAACTGGTTTTTGAAGTGAATGGGGAAGCCGGTTCCAGAATCTGTCAGTCCATCAACATGGTTGCCAGTTCCGATACATTAATACGGATTGCCCGGCTCACCAGTCTTCCCACATTCAATGAACCCAAAGTGATAGGTATTGATGATTGGGCGCTGCGAAAAGGGATTGATTATGGAACCCTTATCGTAGACCTCGAAAAGCATCGTCCAATTGCAGTTTTGCCAGACAGAACGGTTGATAGCATCAAAAACTGGCTCAAGGAGCATCCCACCATTGAAATAGTCTGTCGTGATCGATACGGCGATTTTATTGAAGGCATTCAGCAAGGGGCGCCCAATGCTATTCAAATCACGGACCGGTGGCATTTGCTGGTGCGCCGCTTAGGCGCTTGTGTTGATTCCTTTTAGAGAAAGGAGGGGTTGAGAGCGAAGGGCCTCTGAGACAGTTGCTTACTTGGCGGGAAAACCCAAAGAGGACAATAGCATGCAACCAAAGGCAGAATCACTGGAAGGCGTTTACGGTGAGGTCTGCGTGTCTCGCGCGTCATGGTGAAGCTGAATTGCCGAACCTAACTTCCACCGGTGATAGCCACACCCATCGATGAATAACGCCTGTAGCGATGTTCCCGAAATACATACCAGTGGAGCAAGGGTATGAAATACACTGGGATTGAGTAGGCCAGTGGAACGCTCTCTTCGGGAAGGGATGGGAAATGAACCCATTCAAGGAAGCGAAAGGGCACCTAAAACGCGCTAGCATGTCACACAAGCGAGAAAGCGGGAAACGCTACGGGTCGCGAGACCTATGCGTTCGGAACCCCCGTAGTACTCTGAGCACGGGAAAGCCGTGTACCTGGGGAAGGGGCAGCACTCGAAAGAGCGCGAGAGGATACCCTTGACAAAGGTATCCAGGGTAGGTGTCATCGAGTTGAGCGTAGAAAGGGGCGCGAGATGCGTGAAGCCCAAACTATCCTGCAACTCTTACGTGAGCGAGGAAAGAAACGACTGCCAGTCGAAAGAATCTATCGGTTGCTCTACAATCCCAATCTCTATCTCATGGCCTACGGTCGCATTTATCGAAATAAAGGCGCCATGACACAGGGGGTTACCCCAGAGACCGCCGATGGCATGACAATCGACAAGATTACCAAGATCATTGCGACACTCCGACAAGAACGTTATCACTGGAGACCGGCGAGGCGGGTTTACATCCCGAAAAAGAATGGCAAAACGCGTCCATTGGGCGTGCAATTTTGGTCAGACAAATTGGTCCAAGAGGTGATCCGGCTCTTGCTGGATGCCTACTACGAACCGCAGTTCAGCGAACATTCGCATGGGTTCCGACCCGGACGAGGATGCCACACCGCGTTGCGCGAAGTTTATCACCACTGGATCGGCACCACCTGGTTCATCGAGGGCGATGTCGCCAAATGCTTCGACACACTCTCGCACGAACGGTTACTCTCGATCCTGCGGGAAACCATCCACGACGAACGCTTTATTCGCCTGATCAGTGATCTGCTCAAGGCGGGCTACTTGGAAGATTGGCGTTGGAACCAAACCTACAGTGGTACGCCACAAGGTTCGATTATCAGTCCCATCCTCGCCAATCTCTATCTGGACAAACTGGATCAGTTCGTTGAGCAGATCCTCATTCCAGAATATACCCGTGGAAAACGCAGGAAGCCCAACACCGCCTATGAAGCGTTGATCCACCGAGCCAATTATCTCACCCGAAAGGGAGACAAAGAACAGGCCAAGGAACTTCGTAACCAGGCCCAACAACTTCCATCAATCGATCCAGACGACCCTGACTACCGCCGATTACACTTCTGCCGGTATGCCGATGACTTCATCTTGGGATTCATTGGCCCATAAGCAGAAGCCGAGGAAATCAAGCAACGCCTGACCGCATTCCTTCATAAAGAGCTCTCGCTAGAGCTTTCGGAATCCAAAACCCTCATCACCCATGCCAGAACCGAAACCGCCCGCTTTCTGAATTACGAAATCCATACCCTCCAATCGAATACCTATCGTGACCCGGGCGATCGAAGGTCGCTCAATGGAACCATAGGATTGCGTGTCCCCAGAGAGGTGGTCAAAACGAAGTGCCAGCGATATACGCAATACACAGTCCCAAAGTCCTCCACCGCACAGACCTGATCAACGATAGCGATTTTTCGATCTTGGCCCTCTATCAAGCCGAATACCGAGGGCTGATTGAGTATTATCGATTGGCCTACAACCTGCACAGCCTGACGGAATTGGAGGGGACGATGGAAATTTCACTCACCAAGACACTGGCAGCCAAACACAAGATTTCGGTGTCGAAGGTGTACCGAAAATATGGGGCCACCTATCAAGAAGGTAATCGACGCTACAAAGTACTACAGGTTGTGGTGGAAAGACAAGACCAGAGACCCCTGGTGGCCCGTTGGGGCGGAATTTCACTGCATTGGAACATCAAAGCACCAGTGAAAGATGAGCGCTCCTTCCTCGGACCAAGGCGATCTGAGTTAGAAAAACGTCTTCTGGCCAATCGGTGTGAATACTGTGGCACAACCGCAGACAGCGAGCAACTCGAAGTACACCACATACGCGCCTTGAAGGATTTGGACACGAAGGATGGTCGCGAAAAACCGGATTGGGTCAAAATCATGGCAGCCCGAAAACGGAAGACCTTGGTACTCTGCACTACCTGTCATCAAGATATCACATATGGTAGGCCGTTTCGACGAAAACCTGTGTCTGCCTCACGTAAAGAATGACGCTGGAAAGCCGGATGCGTGGAAACGCGCACGTCCGGTTTGGGGGAAGGGAGTCGAAAAAGGGCCATTATTTGTGGTACCTCGTCGGCTCCCCATCCCACCATAATCTGTCCGATACAGTGCAGGGAATGTTTTGGGGGTATGGAAAAGAATTACAGGAAGTAGCGAATTGGTTATCTCAGGAGGACGATGGAACTATACTCAAACCAGAAAATGAAAATGCCTCTCTAAAACCTGTACCAAAAAGTCGTACTTTGTTGGCAGAAAAGTTGCTTGAAGTAAAACGCCTGGCAAAAGAAGGCTACAGTAACCGAAAAATTGGAAGAATGCTCGGATTGCATCGCGAGACGGTTGGTATTTATAAGCGTGTAGATCGAGTTCCAGTTCGCGGTGGGATTAAGTCCTATACGGCTGCCCCTTATGAAAAATCGATTCTCCAAAAGTGGAACCAAGGTTGTCATTCGGCAAAAGAAATCTTTCATGAAATCAAAGGTTTGGGATATACAGAAAGTATTGCAAGCGTGTGTCGGTATTTATTCCATTTAGGGATGCAGCCTGGTATCGAAGAGCAACCGCAGTTACAACCACGTCGGTTAACTGCTCGTCAAGCTGCATGGCTAATAACCTTGCCGGAAGAGAAGTTAGACTCTTATCAAAAGAGGTATCGCTTTGCATTATGTGAAAAATCCTCTGGTATTCGTGAAGCTTCTGATCTTGCCAATGGATTTATCAGGATATTAAAGAAACAAAAAACAGATCAACTTTCTGATTGGATCCAGAAGGCGCACAAATGTTCGGTTTCTAAAATCAGGTATTTTGCTAAGGGGTTAGAGAATGATTTCTCTGCTGTTCAAGCTGCCGTTTCTTATGATTGGAGTAATGGTCAACTGGAAGGTCAGGTTAATCGTTTAAAGACAATTAAACGTATGATGTACGGCAGAGCCAAGTTCGACTTGCTGCAAAAACGGGTACTTTGCTCCTAAGCACGAAACTTGCGGAAGAACCAGCAAGCCGCACACCTTAAACGGTGTATGTCGCACACATATTTTCAGGATTATTGAAATAGGGGAAATTCATATATGATTTTCTGTTGTAATAATGGAAACATCTCACTATAATAAAAAAATCCATAGAGGTGTCTGAAGGTAAATTTATTGTAATAAATTTGTGATCGAGTATGTGTGGTCTAAAGATGAAGTGTTCTTGCCAGTTGCAGAGAACATTGTATACCATAAAGTAGATCCAAACATTTCTTAGGAGGATAACCGTGTCCGAGAAGATTTTAATTACCCACACACTCATGGTAAAAGAACGCCATGAAAAAAAGTTGAGAGAAGCGGGTTTTGAATTGTATCGTTTCAAGGGATTGGAAGCATCAGAAGAAGAGTTATGTAAACTCGTTGCCAATATCGATGGTTATATTTTGGGCGGTATCGAAAAAGTTACCGAACGGGTTATAGATTCTGCTAAAAATTTGCGTGCAATATGCACTACTGCAGCTAGTTGGAAAAGTTGGATTCCTGCGCATGAGTATGCAACAAAGAAAGGTATTGCAATTGTCTCCGCTCAAGGGGCAAATTCCGAGTCAGTGGCTGAATTCGCTGTCGCGCTGATTCATGAAAGGGTAAGAAACTTAGCTTATCTTTCAGGAGAAGGTCAAGGGCAATCATATACCGCGCGTAACTTTAGGGGAATTACTCTTGGTCTCATAGGTGTGGGGAAAATTGGCAATAAAGTTGGACGAATAATGAATGCTGCTTATGGAACCAAGATAATTTATACAAGTACTCGGCAGAATTTGGATTTTGAGTTTGCCACTGGTGCTACTTGGGTTACACTGGAGCAACTTCTTAAACAAGCGGATGTAATCAGTGTGCATGTACCCGCAGGAGATCAGCAGAAGCACTTGATTAATGGCAATAACATGCACCTGATAAAAGACGGGGCCATCCTTATCAATATGTCTTTTTCAGATGCCGTAGATCAAGAACAATTAATTAAAGAATTAAAATCTGGACGTATTTCTTACGGATCAGACACTGGATATAACCCGGCATTTAAAGATATCCCTTCCTGTCAAATGATTCAATTCTCTAATTATGCTGCCTATAAAACATTGGATACAGCAGAGGTGGCAAGCGATGTGGTTACCAATGCGATGATTAATCTTTTGACAAAAGGTAACGATGCCTGGGTTGTGAATCCCGATTTTGTCAAGTATGTAAGAAAATAGTTTTAGCTCTTCAATGAGCTTACCTAACATGTGATGAAAATTGCGATATATGTTTGCAGGTATCATAAGCCTGCAAACATATATCGTATATTACTTACTCTAACGGGTTTATGGCCAAAGATTTTAATGCAGGGGTGCCTCGAAGATGGAAAAACAATATTCTCTTTCTATTTACAATGAATATGGTGCATTAAAGAGTGTGATTGTTGGGCCACCTGATACTTTACCGCCACTGGTACCAATAAACGCAACGCAAGATTATTATTACCAAAAAGATCCTCCCAGAATTGAAATTATTATAAACGAGCATCGCAATTTCATTAATACTTTAGAGAAATCAAATGTAAATGTTATCTGGGCAGACAAAGTAAAAGACTGTGATCAACGGGATATAAGGGACATATCAGCAGTCATTGGAGATAAGTTGTTGATTTGTCGTGTTAAAGAGGAGATAAGAAAAAACGAAATTAAAGGATTAAAAGCTTTTATAAATTCTATTGATACTCGTAAGATAATTTGGTGTACCGAAGGGCTCCTTGAAGGGGGTGATATTATAGTTAATGGCGATACTTTATATGTGGGTATTGGTCAAAGGACAAATGAGGAAGGTTATTACCTTTTACAAAACCATTTTTCGAATGAATTCAATATAATCCCTTTATTCTTAAAGGGAAGAAATTCCCTACATCTTGACACTGTTTTTAATGTTTTCGCAGAAAAGAGAGGAATTATTTTTCCATATGCTTTTGATAATGTTACTTTAGAAACATTAAGAGAAAGTTTCAATTTAATAGAAGTAACTGATTTTGAACAATTTACTTTGGCAACAAACTTTCTAATGTTAAATCCGGATCGAGTAATTGTTGATATTCAAAGGAATCCTAGAATTGCTTCCGAACTCGATAAGCTCGGTCTGAAAGTCACTGATGTGAGTTTCGCTGAGACAAACAAAATCGGAGGATCATTTCGATGCGCAACGCTCCCTTTATGTAGAACTAAGTAATAATTTAGAAACATTCACTAATTAACCCAAGTTGCTACCTTTGTGATGCAGTAGGAGTAACAGGTTCGGGAGGTTCTTTACCCATTAGGGACAATGGAGGGGCATAGTTATAGATAAAATCTCCATGAGCCAGTGGTATAGCATTTGGAAAATCCGCAGGATCTACTAGGTATTCGGCCCAAGTTCCATTACAACGGTAAACTCGAACCTCCATTTTATCTTCATTACGTACTTGGGGACTAAGATCAATAAAATTAGGAGTTGGAAAAGGGGTGAGCGTAATCGAAACTTGCGTAGGAAATAAGTGCTGTGTTGCCGGGTTTGGCGTTGCTGTGGGAGGACGAGGATCATGGGTAGGAGTTGGTGGCAGCGGCACACAACCTGCTGGGCGGGTCCGTTCAAAAGGATCCCTTTGAACGGAAGGAGTAGTCGTGGTACAGCCTGTTAGAACGAGGAGGCAAACGAAGAGGAAAGCCTGGATTGCGCGCATAGTACCCTCCTACCTCATCATAGCACGAAGCGGGGCAATCGAGACATTGGCTAGATAAAAAAGATCCATGCGAATTCTGGTACAGTTTACGGTGACCAAACCAAAACGCAGCCGGAGGATCGCATGGACAGCCAAATTGTAGCAGTGTTTTGCCTGTGTGACGATATGTTGAAAGCCTTGCACCATCATGACGATAGCCAATGCCAGATGACCGACGCAGAAGTGATGACTACCGCGATCGTAGCAGCCCTCCACTTTCGCGGCAATTTTGAACTGTCTCGCCATTTCTTGCATGATGAGGGCTATATTCCCCATATGCTGGGCAAAAGTCGATTCAATCATCGTCTGCATCGGATCCAAGACCTGTTTCTTACTCTGTTCCGCCTGTTGGGCAAAACTTGGAAAGAACTCAATAGCCAATGTGTGTATGTTCTAGACAGTTATCCGATTGCAGCCTGTGATAATTATCGGATCTGTCGTTCGCGTCGCTATCAAGGAGAGGTCTGGCGTGGCCGCCAGGCTAGCAAGCGACGATTTTTCTACGGCTTGAAGATCCATATCATGGTCACCGAACAGGGCCAACCGGTTGAATTCTTCTTAACGCCTGGCAGCACCAGTGACACCAGCGCCTATCGTTTGTACGACTTTGAACTCCCCCCTCAATCCTGGATTACTGCAGACAAGGCGTATACTGATTATGATGTTGAGGATGCTATCAATGAAGCTGGGTTGCGAATGAAGCCGATGCGAAAGAGCAATTCTAAACGCCCTTTTCCACCGTGGATCTATTACCTGCAATCTACTATTCGGAAAATTGTCGAAACCACTGGCAGTATGCTGGAACGTTTGCTGCCAAAATCCATTCATTCCGTTACAGCCAGAGGGTTTGAGTTGAAAGTTGGCCTGTTTGTCCTGGCTACCAGTCTCAACTTCCTTTGGTAGCAACTTGGGTTAATTATGACATCTAAGGATTTAAAACTTTAAGGAGACAAAAATGAAAACAACAGCTGATGTAGTAGTGATTGGTGGAGGAATTCAGGGGGTGAGTGCAATCTACCACCTTGTTGAAGCTGGGGTAAAAAATGTTCAACTCGTAGAAATGGATGAATTTGGTTCTGGTACTACTGCTTATACTGCTAGTTGGTTTGTAATGCAAGCCCATCTTGAGCCAAATATTCGACTATCTCAGTATTCTCTACAAGAATTCTTAACATTCAGGGAAAAATTGGGAGTTGAAATTGGTTTTAAAAAGATCGGTAGTTTATCAATAAATACTATTGAACATGCAGAAGAAATGAGAGAGTCGGGAGAATATCAAAAAAAATTAGGTGTACCGATTGACATCTTATCTGCGGACGATATAAAGAAAATAGCACCATTCTTAAATACATCTGATATTGGAATTGGCCTCCTTTGTGAAGCGGATGGTCTTTTGGATGCCTCTATTATTCTTAATACTTATGTAAAGCATGCTCGATTGCTGGGAGCTACACTAGATGAAGGAGTTAAAGCATTATCTATTGATACTGCTGCAGGTAAAGTTATTGGTGTAAACACCACCAAAGGATTTATTTCTACACCTGTAGTAGTTAATGCAGCTGGTATTTATGATAAGGTGGTTGCTAAGTGGGCAGGTATTGATTTGCCAACTGTAAAAGCTATTCGTCACACCTTCCTAACAAAGCCAACTACTATACTACCAAAAAATATGCCACTTATAGAAAGTGCTAACCCTGAACCCCTTTATTTAAGAAGAGAAGGTGAGGCCGCCTCATACAGTATTGGCCTGGATGAAACGGAAAGTTTTGTTCACGCGCCTAATCTTTTTGGGGCTATGGATAAATATGGTGATCATCTTCTCCATAGAATGCCAGATATTGCTCAACTAGATATTGTCCAATGTACTGCTGGTATTCGATCTATACCGATCACTAGTCAACAAAAGGCTTCGCATAATATGCCTCATGTTGGTCAAAGTTTACCGATAATCGGACCTGTCGAAGAATTATTTGGGTATTATAACGATTGCGCCTGGGGCGGATTAGGTATTGCACATAGCCCAGCAGGAGGAAAACTTATCGCTGAATGCGTTTGTGGCCTAACTCATTCCGTGGATATTACTCCTTTTCTTTTGAAACGTTATTTCTAGCCTTTAAGGAAAGAGTTACATGGATGGAATACCAAGAATAACCGATAGACCAGATCTTTACGATTGGCTTTATGACGATTTTAGTGATGATATTCCTATGTATCTTAAGCTTGCGGCTCCCCATCAAAGAGTTCTTGAATGTGGTATTGGTACAGGCAGAATAGGGATCCCATTAGCCAAAAGTGGTAAAGACGTGTATGGCCTTGATTACTCATCGGCCATGATTAATCAACTGAAAACAAAAATATCAGGGTTGCCAAATGAAATTCGGGATAGGATACACCTCTTTCACGAGGATATGAGGAATTTTGATTTAAAGGAGTCTTTCTCGTTTATCTTTATCCCATTCTCAACTTTTAATTATCTTTTGAGGTTAGATGATCAGAAAAACTGCATTAGAAGTGTTTATAACCATCTTGAACCCTCCGGGACTTTTGTTCTTGAACTTCTTTCATATTCCTTATATCCTTACTGGTTTACCAACGACTCAATCCTAAGAAAATACTCTGAAAAGAGAGATCCGAATACTGGCCAAGTCATCCAGCTTTGGAAACTTGGTGGGTTTAACTCAGCCTCTCAATTAATTACAGAGGAGAGACATTTTCGATTCTATTCTCCTGATGGCAAATTTATTAGGGAAGAAGTTGTTTATTGGGAAAATCGCTTCTTTTTCTTAGGAGAAATAGAACTGCTTTTACAACAAAACGGCTTTCGATTAGCTAATGTATTTGGCAATTTCAATTTTGAGCCATATCAACATTCCAGTCCAGTCGCTATTATTGTGGCTGAATCGAAATAATGTGAAGTACATCTAACTTGAAAGGCTTGGCATATGTCAACTGAAACCATGAAACTAATAACTCAAATTCAAGGAATAATGAAGGATATTCGTAAGCGAACGCCAAAGAAGAACCCACCAACTTGGCTAGAGCCAGCAGATCTGGTTTGCCGAGCTGATTTTTTAAATGGTGAAAAAGTTAATGCGGCGAGTATGACATTATTTCCAACTGGTTGCCAATATGTCAGAACTGGCGGATGTACAATGTGCGGGGAATGGTCTGGATCAAATTTGGGTAGTTTAGTGCCAGGCGAGTTTCACGTCGCTCAATTCGCAGCAGGTAGTGCCCAATTACTACATGAGAAAGAGATTCATTGGCTTCGGATATATCAAGAAGGCTCTTTCTTAAATGAGATGGAAGTAACTCCAGAGGCGAGGGAAGTTATCTTTAAACTCGCCTCTAACTTGAAAGGGATTCGACGAATAACGGTTGAGTCAAGACCGGAATATCTTACTCAAAAATTGGCTAGTGAGATAAGGGAATATACAAAGAATGTGGAACTGGAAATCGGTATTGGTTTAGAAGCTAAAAATGATTTTATAAGAAATGTTTGTATTGGAAAAGGAACAAAACTCTCTTCCTACAATAAAGCGGTCAATATAGCCCATGCTAATAACATTATTGCCTTGGGATATGTAATATTAAAACCACCATTCCTTTCAGAAAAAGAGGCCATCGAAGAAGCTATAGAATCTACACGGTTTGCATTTGATATAGGATTTGATGAGGTTTATATTCAAGCCGCTAGTGTTCATGAATGGTCACTGTCAGAAGTGTTAGCAAGGAAAAAACTATACTCACCTCCTTGGCTTTGGTCAATGATTGAAGTTGTTGAAAGTACGGCTCATTTGGGGAAGGTGAAAATTGGTGGACTTGAATATTTTCCAAGACCAGCCCACGTGTCTCAAAATTATAGTAGCGAAGGAGATGGATCAACTTGTTCTTGTAGTCATGATGTTTGGCACTTGATCCAAGAATTTAACGCTTCGGGAGAGATAAATGTATTCAGGAATCTTACCTGTTCCTGCCGCGACTTTTGGAAGGCTTCCTTAGAAATTCCTTCATCTCCATTAGATACCAGGATACAAGAAACAATCTCTGCATTATCGCTTGAAGAATACTTTCAATCAAAATTAATATAATGGTTTGGAACAAATAGATATTGTGAGGCAATTAACGTATGAATTCATGGAGAAGTATAGGTATAGTCGGGGGATTTGGTCCAAGAGCAAGCTCATATTTCTATAGATTACTATTGGATAAATGCTCTAATAAATATGGATCAGTTTTTGATTCTGATTACCCAAAAATATTTCTAGCAAGTTTAGCAAGTAAGGGATTTACTGAAACAGGAGAGATTATTGATGAGATAAGTATAATGGAAATTAATGAGGCTATTGCTTTTTTTGATAATATGAATATCAATATTATTGCCTTTCCATGCAATAGTATTTTTGCTTATTATAATAAATTACGCTCGATAAACCCAAACTCTGAAATAATTAATTTACCGAAAGTTTTAGCTCAAAGCGCTGCTAAATTTGAGGCAAAAAAAGTTGTTATTTTATGCTCTCAAGGATTAAGAGATAGCTTAACATACAACAAATATTTTTTAGAGAAGAATATTGATCCTTTTTATCCTGAGGAATCTTTACAGAAAATTATCAATCAATTGATAATTGAGGTTATGGGAAATACTTATTCTATCGGAACACGGGAATATTTCCATAATATTATTAATGATCTTTCAACCTGCTATGATAGGGTTATTATTGCATGTACAGAATTATCAGTTATGCTAGATACACGTAACATAAGTGATTGCATTATTGATAGTTGTAATGAACTAGCAAATGAAGCTCTTTTAAGAGCTTACTGTAATGAATCTGGGTGTTAATCAATGGCTTCTCGTTTTAAATAACAATTTTACGGAGGTTAATATGAAGATAGTTGTTTGTATAAAGCAGGTTCCAGATTCTACAGTAAAGCTCCCCGTAGAACAAAACTGTTTGTCTTTGAAAGATGTACCCTTAGTGATAAATCCTTGGGATGAATTTGCTGTTGAAGCTGCCTTAAAATTGAAGGATCTTTACGAAGGAGAAGTTATAGCTCTTACTTTTGGCTCTGAGAGTTCGCGTGAGGTATTACAACGAGCGATAGCTATGGGATGTGATAGTGGTATTCTTGTTATAAACCCAAAAGCAGAAAATTTTGACAGTGAGTCGATAGCTACTGTTTTGACAACTGCTATAAGAAAAATTGGGGAAGTGAGTATAGCGCTTTTTGGGAGACAAGCAATAGATAGTGAAGCAGGTGTTACTCCAGCACAAATATCCAGAAAGTTACGTTGGCCCTTGGTAACATTAGTTTCTGAGATAAATGGAATAGACATTGATTCAGGAACTATTGTTATAGAACAGGCTCTTGAGGAAGGACATCAGATTGTCCAAGCATCATTACCTATCGTAATCAGTGTAAATAAGGATATTGGCGAACCTCGTTATCCATCATTTATGGGTATTCGTAAGGCATCTAAACTCGATCTTCCATGTTGGAGCCTTTCAGATCTTCAAATAGCATCCCTAGAACCCCTTGTTGAGGTCTTAGAGCAAACAAGCATTTCACAACGGGAGATAAGAACTGAAATGCTGACCGGTGAAACAGAAGAAGATTTGGCGAATCAACTGGTTGATATAATTTTTAGAGAGGCCTTTTAATGAGCAATCGAGTTTTTGTATATATAGATCAATATAATTCTTTGGTTCCTCAGGTTTCTTGGGAATGTATAGAAGCAGCACAATTGTTGGCACAAAGGTTAGGTGGAGGAGTCTCTGCAATTATCTTAGGGAAAGATATCGAAAGTCTTGCTCAAGAAGTTTTTCATTATGGGGCTGATGAGGTGATTCTTGTTGATGATCCGGCTCTGGAAAATTATCGTCCAGAGCCATTATTAACCTCTTTGAATACGATAACTGAATCATATAGACCTGAGGTACTTATATTTCCTAATACTTCGCGAGGACGAGATCTGGCATCCATGATTGCGATAGATCTAAGTACCGCAGTTATACCTGATGTGATTAGTTTTGATATTGTTGATGAGGTAATCATCGCGACAAGATTAGCCTATGGTGGTAGAGTAAAGTTAAAATTAAAATGTACTACTAGCCCGCAGATCTTTACTATTCGCGGGCGATCTTTCTCTCGTCCTTCTCCTGTTATCTCTCCTTCGAGTAGAGTAATTAAATTTGAACCGAAATTAGATGAGGACACCATATCTATTAGAGTCCTTGAAGTTATGGATAATGAATCTGATGCGAATTTATTAGATGCAAATATTATTGTTGCAGGGGGGCATGGGGTATCTAATAATCAATTTATATCTATTCCTCCTAATATTGACGAAAGCGAAATCAACACTTGGAAGGCGCGTCAAGGTTTTTTACAGCTGAAAGAGTTAGCGAATATATTAGGTGGAGCATTAGGAGCGAGTCGTGCAGCTGTTGACTCTGGTTATATACCATATTCACATCAAATCGGTCAAACTGGAAAGGTCGTTTCTCCCGATCTTTACTTAGCGTTTGGAATATCAGGTTCAATTCAACATTTGGCAGGTATGCGAAACAGTAAATTCGTTGTAGCGATAAACAAGGATCCTGAAGCGCCCATTTTTAGATTTGCTCAGGTTGGAATATGTGATGATATGTATAAAATACTGCCAGCATTGATAAAGGTTTTAAAAAGCAGATTAAAGAATGGGAAATTTAAGAAATAAGCATAAATAGAAAACAGTTCTTTTACTTCATTCAATTCATATTATTACGCTTTATAGTTTAAAATTCATAAGCATAATCATTTATTAATAAACATCTGATCCATACTTTAAGCAGGTCAAAGAAAGGGGATGTAAGGTGAACTCTCCTCAAATAATTTCCCATGATGTCTTGGTTGTAGGAGCTGGTTTAGCTGGATGCTGGGCCGCGTATACGGCAAAGAGACAAGGTGTAAAGGATGTGGCCATCCTATCGAAGGTACATCCTCTTAGATCACATAGTGGCGCCGCACAGGGTGGTATTGCTGCTGCATTGGGAAATATTCGATTTGATCGACAAGAGATAGGTGTAGAGACTATAGAGGAGGTGGACGGTAAGAACAGCACTTCTGATAACTGGGAAAGCCATATGAAAGATACAATAAAAGGCGGTGATTGGCTCGGAGATCATAGCGCTATTGAGATATTGGTGAAAGAAGCACCAGACATTGTTTACCAATACGAACGCTTAGGCTGCGTCTTTAGTAGAACTGCTGGAGGAAAAATTGCCCAAAGACCCTTTGGTGGTCACTCCTCTCCGCGAGCTTGTTATGCAGCAGATTGGACTGGACATGTTCTATTAAATACAATTTATGAGCAAGTGGTAAGAAGTGGAATAAAGGTATATGAGGAGTGGTTTGCTTTAGATCTAATTATCGAAGACGATATTTGTAAAGGAATAACTGTATTAAATATTAAAAGTGGTGATATTTATATTATTCAAGCTAAAGCAATTGTACTTTGTACAGGAGGAGTAAGTCGTGTATATGAGATATCATCAAACGCACGAATAAATACAGGTGATGGATCTGCAATGGTATTTCGAGCAGGATTACCCCTTATGGATATGGAGTTTATTCAATTCCATCCAACCGGTTTATATGGATATGGAATCCTACTATCTGAAGCTTGTAGAGGAGAAGGCGCTTTTTTACTAAATTCTTTCAATGAACGATTCATGAAACAATATGATCCAAAACATATGGAACTTGCTTCTCGTGATATCGTAAGCAGGGCGGAACAATTTGAAATAAATTTTGGGAGGGGGGTTGGAGTTGATAAGCAAGGTGTATGGTTGGATTTGCGACATTTAGGGATGGAGAGAATATCTCAAAAACTGCCACAGGTGGCAAAGATTGCTAAGAATTATGCGGGGATCGATGTATCTTCTCAGCCAATCCCTATTCAACCCACTGCTCACTATTCAATGGGAGGTATTCCTACTGATTTATGGGGTCATGTTTTATCCAATAATTCAGTCGTAACTGGTTTATATGCTGCTGGTGAATGTGCTTGTGTAAGTGTTCACGGTGCTAATCGTCTTGGAGCTAATAGTTTACTAGAAGCTTCTGTATTTGGGAGAAGAGTTGGATTATCAATAGGGGAATCAATAGATAGTTTAAGAATAAATAATATTACCGAGAATATGTATAAAGATAGCCTAAGAAGAGTATTTAAATATTTTGACTCCTCCGATAAAGTGTTTGAACCTCACCAAGTAATATTTAAGAAAATCAGACACATAATGACTACTTATTGTGGAATTTTCAGAAGTTCAGATGAACTTAAGGAAGGTATAAGTCAATTAGTTTCCTTTAAAAACTCATGGAATAATATAAGGATATCAGATACTAGCAAAATTTTTAATACCGACTTATTATTGGCTTTAGAGAGCGAAAATATGCTTCTGCTATCAGATGTAATATTAAATGCAGCTTTAGAAAGAACAGAAAGCCGTGGCTCTCATTATCGAACCGATCATCCGAAAAGGGACGATAGAAATTGGCTAAAACATTTATATGTAACTAGTAATGAAAACAATCAGCTAGTCTTTTCCAGAAAAGAAGTAAATATAGACTGGGAACGTTTCCCTTTATTAATTAATGAACTTCCTTCATAGCTTTTTGGGGATTTTGGAGGTAAATAGATATGATAGAGAAGGATGCAAAAAACGTAACAGTAAGGATTGAGAGGTTCAATTCAAATGGTCATATTGGCTCTTATATTCAAGATTTTGTGATAGAGATATCAAGTAATATGACTGTTTTGGAGGGGTTGAATTTTATAAAAAGCTCACTTGATAGCAGTTTAACTTTTAGATCATCATGCGGCAGTGGCATTTGTGGTAGTTGTGGGATGGCTGTAAATGGTAGGAACGTCTTAGCTTGTGAAACTCCCTTGGCGGGAACCATAAATGATGACCATATAATTCATATCTCACCATTGCCAGAAAGGCCAGTTATTAAGGATCTTGTGACAGACGATTCGGAATTCTGGCAAAAATATGTCGAAGTAAAACCCTGGACAAATTTTGCGGAAGCAAGTTCTAACCAGGAGAATATTATTAGCCCTGATGAGGTAAGTAAATATAATAACGCAGAAAGATGTATGTTATGTGGAATTTGTTATTCTAGTTGCCCTGTATTATTGCAGGATAATTTATTCATCGGTCCACATGCCATTTTAAAAGGTTTTCTAAAATCGTCTGATAGTAGAGATCAGAATAAGAAAAGCCATTTTATAAACTCATCTTCGATATGGGATTGTACAACTTGTTATAAATGCAATGAAGTATGTCCAGTAGATCTTGAACCAGGAAAAGCTAGTATTATTTTAAGGAACCGACTTATGGAGAATCAAAAAACTCCTCATGCCGTCGGTAATGCTCTAACAAGTATTTATGAACGTAACAATCCCTATAATATGGCTCATATCGATCGTGTTAATTGGATAAAAGAGAGAAATTTACCTAACGCATCCCATAAAGAAGTGGATATCTGTTATTTAACCTGCTGCAGTTCTTGTTATGACCCTAAGTTGCAGAAATCGGCTAAAGCATTTGTTGATATAGCTAACATATTTGGAATATCGATTGGTACCCTGGGGGATTTGGAAAAATGTTGCGGTAGCGAAGTCTACCGGCTAGGTGAATTAGAGCTTTTTGAATATATAGTAAAGGATCGATTAACGGCAATTGAAACAATAAAAGCTTCACAAATAATTACAAACTCACCCCATTGTTATGATGTATATAAAAATTTGTATGGAGGCATAGATATTCCAGTACTGCATAGTACTCAATTCGTTTGGGAATTAATAAAAAATAGGAAGGGAATTCAATTCAATACAATAAATGAAGTAGTAACGTATCATGATCCTTGTTATCTTGGAATCCAAAATAATATTTTTGAAGAACCTAGAATGATTCTCAATAGTATTCCTGGGATAAAACTTATAGAGATGGAGCATAGTAGAAAAAATAGTATTTGTTGCGGCGGTGGGGGAGGGAATATTTGGAGTGATCATAAAACCAAGGACAGAATTTCCTATATTAGAGTAAAAGAAGCTCTGAACACAGGTGCATCCTTATTAGTTACATCCTGCCCATTTTGTTTTATAGAGCTGGATGATGCTATAAAAATACTCGATTTGGAATCAAAATTAAAAGTTGTTGATATTATGCAATTAATAGTAACTGCTTTGATGTAAACATTACTTAATATAAAGCACTCTGATAAGTTTCGTGCTTGTTCTTGGCGATAAGGGTAATATGATTTCTAGTTTGGCTCTTCTAAATATTCCAAAACTCCCTCCTCAAACTGGAATAAACCCATGCCAACCAATTGATATTGAGCAATATTTATTAAGTTATAATTTAGAAACTACTTTCATCGAGGATTATTAAAAACAGATCAAATGATAAACGAACAGACAATCAATGAAATTGCTTTAGAGGCAAAAATTCTCCAAGAGCAGAACTCTTCAGAGACATTATTCGGTTTGCTTGTTGAAAATCAAAAAGATGCAAACCCACAAAGCCTTGATATAGGAACCGATTTACATAATATTATTACGGGAGCATTAACTTACGTTATCGACAGGTTGAAGGAAAACCGTCATATAACAAATGCCTTAATAAATACCTTCATTGTTAGTAGCGTAATTGATTACTTAATAACTCAAGGGATAATAACTCAAGCAAATATTTCCCGTGATCGATTTATCGCTGCTGTCGTTACTGCTATTATTTTAGATAGTGCATATAAAGCCTGGGAAAATTATAGATCTCGATAAGTTGAAATAGAAGTAATCCTTTCAATGGCGATATGTCAATCGTTGTATAAAATCTCCGAATTTTCAGCAGCCTTAGCAGGCACAGTGATTTTCCGTAGTTTATCTGAGCAGATGACTGCATAGAACACTAAAAAATAGCTATACTCATTACGGAATGCAGCTGACATTTTGCGTGATGGTTGGAACTTAATCTGATAATGTGTAATGGCGTCAATCCATCTCCAGGTGCCTTTTTTATCTGTGTTTTCCATAGTTGTTCCACGCAAGCAGATAACACCTTACTAAAATGCAAAGTCCTTATTTCACTTGCTCAGTTACCAGAAAGCATGTAAAATCGAGCATAAGCAAGGTTTGATCATTAAAAATCAGTGAAAACAGCCGTCAAACCGAGTAAGTTGCTGGGAATTTCGATCCCGCGATCATTCCCGCGATTTTAGGAATGCGTTTCTTCAAGATGGA
>CAYYNL010000010.1:0-9468 GCA_964472925.1 uncultured Fibrobacter sp.
GTAAAAATTGGAACCCCAGTGGTGGAAGGTGCTTCAGTTACTGCAAAGGTTCTTGGACATGCAAAAGACAAAAAAGTACTGGTGATTAAAAGAAAACGCCGTAAAGATTATCGTCGCAAAAACGGGCACCGTCAACAGTACACCAAAATTGAGATCGTTTCGATCAACATCTGATTGCAGGGAGAAATAAAAAAATGGCACATAAGAAGGGTGTTGGAAGTAGCCGTAACGGGCGGGATAGCAATCCAAAAATGCTTGGGGTAAAAAAATTTGGCGGAGAAAAGGTAAGTGCCGGCAGTATTATTGTTCGTCAGAAAGGTACTGTTGTTCATCCGGGCATTAATGTCGGAAAGGGCTCAGATGATACACTGTTTGCCAAAATTGACGGTATTGTCAGGTTCTCAAGGTACACTGGGAATAAAAAGCGAGTCGATATCCTGCCTGTCTGATTAATTCTGATCCAAATAAAAATGTTAATGGCAGTACTTTTTTTACTAAGTGCTGCCTTTTTTTTATCCTGAAAACGATTATTATTCAAGTGCGTGTTAAAAAAGAAAAGGGTATTGGAAAAAACAATACCCCTTTTTTTTCGGTTACATTAAAGGAAATAGGTTTAAAACTTTTTTGTCTGCACAAAATCACTCAACAGATCAGCATATATGATATTTCTGTCCTGACTTCCATCGGTTATTGCTGAATCATAAGGTGCATGGCTTTCTTTTTTCCAGATTAACTTGTTGCCTTCCTTGTGCATCCTTTCGAAGTTTTGCCGCACAGCGGTGAAGCGATTAACAAACAAATAGATAGTATCGCCCAAAACGTCCCAGGTTCCTACAGATCTGTATTCATAATCTTCTTTGAGAAATGGTCCGCTCTGTCCTTTTTTATTCTCAATCAGTTTGACACTGCCCTTTTTATCGAAGGTAAAAATTTTCTTTTCTATCGCATTTATAGCTTTGTTCTCTGTACCTTTGATAATGTTGGTACATACCCATTCTCCGGGAATTTTTTTGATGATCTCATTTGCTTTTTTCTGGTCTTCCCTGAACTGGGGAATACTGTTCACTATTTCCTTTGCAGTGTTGTTTGCCTGCAGATAATATTTAATGTTCACAAAAGAGTCGACCACATTAAGCATGCTGTCAATTCTTTTTGCTTGAAGCGCACTGAATTCTTCACGTGCTGATTTGATCTGAGATTTTAAAGATTCAATGGATGGCAAAAGGTTGCTGACGTGATTTTTGTAGTAGTTTTCCACTTCGCTGAGTTGTTTCTCTAATTCAGCTGCAGCTTTTTTGGCATCGGGAGTTTTTCCTCTGTCTTTGCTGATTATAGCCTGAGCAAGATAGACCTTAGCCATGGAGAGCATACTGTCAGGGATACCTTGTGTTTTAAGGTTATCGATACGTTTTTGAGCCAGATCAAGAGTCTCCTTGCTTACACCGCCGCAGCCTGCCAGGACTACTATAGCGGTTAAGCTAATCAAATACAATCCCCATTTCCTCATAAAACCTCCTGGTAATTAAAATGTATGTTTCTGAGCTGATATTCAGTTGAAATAATTATGTGTTTCGAGCCTTTAGCCTTTTAATTAGTCTAAGATACGTTCTATTATAAACGGAGTCAAGAATATTTGCCAAAAGAGAAGAGCATGGTGCCTGCTTTAACGAACTTTGAAAGCTTTATAGAAGGTGTTATTGTCTCTTTGAAGCAGAAATAGTACTGAGTGACCGGATTTTACCTTACTGAGACAGCTTTTGAAATCATCAGTAGAGAAAACGGGCTTCCTGTTAATCTCCAGAATAATATCATTGGGCCTGATTCCTTCTTCTGCCGCCTGAGAGTCGGGATTAACATCTATGATTATTACTCCTTTAACTGCAGGATTGACGTTTAAAGTGTTTCTGATATCTGGAGTGATATTGGCAGCTTTAATTCCCAATCTGATGGTTATATCTTCTTTTTTATTTTCTGGTGTCGATTGCTCATACTTTTTGGAAGAGTGGTAGGATTTGTGATCGTAACTGCTGACACTGACGTTTAAAACGATCCTTTTTTGTTTACGAATTATTTCAATGGAGGCTTTTTCTCCAGGACGAATAGAGGCGATTAAATTTCGTAACTGATTGGAGTTTAGTATTTGCTTGTTGTTAACTGACGTAATAATATCACCCCGTTTGAGTCCTGCCTTTTCTGCAGGCTGCCCCTTGAAAACATCACCAATCAGTACTCCTTTTATCTCCGTGCTTAAATTAAAAGCCTCTCTGGTAGCAGGATCAATGTCCTGGATTGAGATTCCCAGCCATCCTCTGTTTACTTTTCCTTCATAGATCAGGTCTTCCATGATCCGTCTGGCCATGTTTATGGGTATGGCGAATCCAATTCCCATGTAGCCACCCGATTGAGTGTATATCATAGTGTTAATTCCGACCAGTTCACCTTTGATATTAACAAGGGCACCACCGGAATTACCCGGATTTATTGCTGCATCGGTTTGAATGAAATTCTGATAGGTATTAAAATCGTTGCTTGCGGTACGTCCTAATGCAGACACTATCCCCAGTGTCACAGATGAGGCAAGGCTGTATGGATTTCCAATTGCTACAGCCCAGTCTCCAGGGCGCAGTTTATCTGAATCTCCCAGATATGCTACAGGAAGATTATCTACATTCTCTTTTATCTTAATGACTGCTACATCCGATAAAGAATCTACACCAATAATTTGCGCCTGAAAGGAACGGTTGTCAGAAGTTTTTATCTCGATTTCATCAGCACCGTTTACTACATGATAATTGGTCAACACATAGCCATCCTTGCTGACAATTACACCCGATCCAAGGCCTTGCTGTTTGTATTGGCGCTTTTCAACGGGAGGACGGTGTTGAGGGTGCTTTGGTTTACCGAAGAATTCGTTGAATCCAAAAGGGTCACCAAAAAACTGATAAAATGGGTTATTGGAAAAAATAACAGTATCGATTTTTGTAGGAATTACCTGAACTACTGTAGGTACCACGTTTTCAGCGATATCAGCAAAAAGTGTTTTAAAGGATTCGAAACTGGGAGGTGTTCTGATTTGGGTAAGTTCTTCTGTAGGACCAAAGGAAACCGAACCTGGCTTTGGCCGCTCAGTGCTGCTTTGATGACTGTAGGAATAAATTACTAATGCACTGGCAATAAGAATAAGCAAAATTGAGATGGAAATCTGGTGTTTAGAAAACTGAAGCTTCAAAATACCCCTCCAAAAATCAAAATGCAGACCTGAGTACCAGAATTACGAGAGGAGAAATGGAAATATTGCAGACAGGCAGAGCTTCATCTGCCTGCTACTGCTATTTTTTTCAGACTTCTCTGGGGATGTCCTTGTCCAGAGAGAGTACATTTGGTGTACCACCTTCAATAAACGACTGTTCAGAAATTCTGGTAAGAACTGCATTTTCCGAAAATTCTCTAAGGGAAAGAGAACCCATATTGCACATAGTGGATCTTATTTTTGCTATAGTGACATCCAGCACTTCTTTCACTGTACCTACAATAGGTACATAAGCATCTATACCTTCTTCGAATTTAAGCCCGTTTTCACCTGATCCGCTCTGATTATATCTTTGCCAGTTACGAGCCCGGTTAGAGCCTTCACCCCAGTATGGTTTATAGATACGACCTCCGATAGAAACTTTTGGAGTAGGGCTTTCAGAAGTCATAGCAAAATATCTGCCCATCATTACAAAATCCGCTCCCATAGCTAGTGCTATAATTATTTGGGTATCGTTAGAGAGCCCTCCATCGGAACAAACAGGAACATAGATACCGGTTTCAGCATAGTAACGATCTCTTTCTGCTACCACAGCCAGTAATGCGGAGGCTTGTCCCCGTCCAATTCCTTTTTGTTCGCGGGTAATACAGATTGATCCACCACCTATCCCTACCTTTACAAAATCGGCTTGAGCTTGCTCGGCAAGGAATCGGAATGCATCGGCATCTACGACGTTGCCCCCACCGATCACCACCTTGTCGCCGTAGTGATTTCTAGCCCAGAGAATGGCATCTTTTTGAAATTCAGAATAACCATCCGAGGAATCAAAGCACAATATATCTGTCCCAGCTTCTACCAACTGAGGAATTCTTTCCTTGTAATCATGTGTGTTAACTGCTGCACCTACTACAAGTCTTTTGTTATTGTCAAGCAGTTCGTTTGGATTATTCATATGATCAAAATAATCCTTTTTAAATACCAGTGAATGGAGTCTGCCTTCATTGTCAAGAATGGGAAGGCACTCTTTTTTATGTTTTCTTAAAAGGGAATTCGCTTCCTGCAATGAAATTCCCACTGTTCCAAATACGACATGACTTTTGGGAGTCATAAATGAGGAGATGGGGGCTTCCAGATCATCTTCATATTCCCAGAAATCTTTGTCGGTTATTATACCCAAAAATTTTCCATTTCCGGTTCCATCTTCGGTGACTGGCATGGTCGAATGACCGGTTCTTTTGCGCAGATTTACGGCATCCCGAAGCTTGCTGTCTGCCCGTAAATTAGAGTCCGAGGGGACAAATCCTGCCTTGTGGGCTTTAACTTTGGAAACCATTGCGGCTTGTGATTCGATTGGCTGGGAGCAATAGATAAATGCACATCCGCCCTGTCTTGCCAAAGCTATGGCCATTTCAGATCCTGAGACCGCCTGCATGCTTGCTGAGACAAAGGGAATATTTAAACTGAAACGGGGCTTGTCACCAGAATAGCGGGCAATAGGGGTTTTAAGGCTGACGTTTTCGGGAATATGTATCCGTTTAGTGAGCCTGGGAATCAACAGGTATTCTGAGAATGTTCTGGAAATCTCATTGATAATTTTAGCCATGTATTACCTCATATATTAAATCGTGTATATTGTACTAGTTAGTGTTGATAATAAAATTATTGAACCATTCAATTTTTTATATTACTAAAATTAGAATATAGAATATAGTTAATAACGATTGTTTGTGGCAGTTTCGATTGATGATCCTCATTTTTTAGAGTCTCTTCTATGCTACAAAAACAGCCGCTCGGACAAGCTAACAAGCCAGTTCTGGAGCACTCCTCATTTAAACGGGTTCGTAACAGGATCATTTTACCGGATGGTTCACAGAACGAACCCTTAGGCTCAGGAATCATTACCGGGGTATTAGGTGTAGGAGGAATGGCTAATGTTTATGAGATTTGGAATTCCAAACTGGAATTAAGCAGAGCGGTGAAGCTTCTTCATCCAAATTGCACAGAAGAAATAATACAGCGTTTTGATACCGAAATCAAAATTACTGCAAAGTTGCATCATCCAAACATAGTAGAAATTCATGCGGTTGGTTGCTGGAATAACCTTCCATACATCGAGATGGAGCGTATAGATGGTAAGACCATTGAGACTCTTATTTTTGAGCGGGGGGCATTCCCTCCAGAAGTATGTACCGCAATTGGGGTAATGATTGGCAGAGCATTGCGTTATGCCCATAATCAGGAGTATGTTATTTATGGGAAAACTTACTTTGGAGTGATCCACAGAGATCTCAAGCCTTCAAATATCATGATTTCCAATCGTGGTATTCTCAAACTTATGGATTTTGGCATAGCCAGGCCTACCGATACCTCTATTCATACTACTGATGGGTCCATTTTGGGTACTATGCAGTATCTCTCTCCCGAGCAACTGGAAGGTAAGGAACCGGATGTCCGAACTGATATCTATTCCTTAGGAGCTGTATTATACGAGATGATAGCTGGTCAGAAGGCTTTTCCAGAAAAGAATGCTGCTCAGCTGATGCTTTCCAGACTTAAAAACGATTTTAAAACTCTTGCCTGTTATGACTTGAAAATTCCTGCTCGCTTACGCAACCTTATTCACAAGTGTATGGCAAAGGATCGGGATAAACGTGTTCAGGATGCTACTTCATTTTTATCAGAAATAACTCTGATTCACAAAACCCTTACTCCGCTTTCACCAGAACAGGTTTTAAAACAGTTTATAAATACCAGAAATGCCACAAAAGTTGTATTATCCACCAGAGCCATAGTACCTTCGGGATTCCTTACATCAGCTATTACCGTTGGGCTTATAATAATCGCTGTTTTTCTTTTGGGGCCTAAATTAAAGGCCCATTTTTTACCAGATGCAACTGTACCAGTCGTAAGCATTCCTGCAATAGAGATTGCAAGTGTTTCACTGGTGGATACCCTTAAGCCGCCACTGATAACAAAGGAAAGTAGATTAAAAAGTGTAACTTCTGCAGAGAATGTAAAAGTAGAGAAAAAAAAAGAATCAGAAGGATCAGAAAAGGCGGCTAAATCAGCGGATATTATAGAGCAATTATCTAATTTATACGGAACAACAGATCTGTTGACTATTTTTGTACAGGAGGTTACAAACCGCCGTTTTGAAAGTGCTTTAAAAGTAATCGAAAAAATGAGTCCACAGGAGGCTTCAAGCAGCAAAGCTGTTATTTACAGGATCAGGGCATTAAAAGCTCTTCATCGCCAGACAGAGCTCAAGGAGCTCTTAATGAATCAGGAGCTCGATGATGCTGAGTTCTATCTTGAAAAAGCCAGGTTTTATTTGGAAAATCAAAACGCGATCAGAGCACTGGATTATCTTCAATATGCTTCCAAGAGGCCTGCTGCCTTTATTGAAAATAATTTTATCAGACTGGAATGGTTGTATTTGACAGCCCGATGTAAAAGTATGGAATTTGATACACAACCATCAGTTGAATTTAAAAAACAGGCATTAGAAAGCTGGTATGAATTGAAAGCTGAATTACAGACTTCAAAGGATCACCCATATTTCAAGGAGGCTGATTTGCAAATGCAACGTATCACTGAGAAAATTAATTCTGGTAAAGGTTGATTGTGAAGATCTCCATTTTATCTTCGTTCTCACTGATGCTGCTCATATTTTACATCAATCAGCCTGCTGCTTATACTGAAATTGCAGGTGATTTACCTAAGATAATCACGGCAGATAAGTCACCTTACCTGGTTATTGCAGATATCTATGTTCCTGCAGGTAAAGTTGTCCGTGTAGAGGCTGGTACGGTGTTTTTATTTAAAAATTTCACTGGTGTTCATGTTCAGGGTATTCTGGTAACCAGTGGAACAAAAGATAGGCCTGTTATATTTACCTCAGAAAATGACCCCCTGGCTAATTTTACCAGCACTCTGAATCCTACACCTTTCGACTGGAATGGAATCTATATTCATAAAGATGGATTAGGATCAGATTTGCAGCACATAATAGTGAAATATTCGGTAAAGGGGATCATTTCTGAAACCAGATTCATACGGATTACCAATGGCATTTTTACAGAAAATGGAAGAAATCATGTTAGTATTGAAGGAGTGGAGAAGGCTGTAGTGGAGTCTTCCCCCTATTCCTACAGTGTATCAGTCAAAGATGCCATAATAGACGGAGTTCCGGTAAAAATTCTGCAGGATCCTGAGGCTCGCAAAAGAAACTGCTTTCGTTATAGTGGTTTAGGCATTTGTGCTACAGGGGTGGTCTCAGGGACGGTGGCCTCACTGGAGCTGAGAGACTCCAGAAAGAAATTCAGAACAATCGATAGCGACTTAACTATAGGTCCACGTGGTGATCTTGACTGGGAGGCGGCTCGTTCAAAGGTGAATAGAAATGTTATCTGGACAGTTGCCAGCTTCCTTATTTCCACAATAGGTACTATGGTTTTTACCTGGTCCTTTACTATTTAGCAAAATGCCTGTTTTCTTTACTGAATGGCTGAACTATGACCACAACCAGAAAGCTATATATCGTTTTCAGATCACTGTTGCTACTTATTCTATGTAATGCTTTCTTTTTTTGTACTACCGATCACAATCCTTTTAGAGATTACAGAAATGCCCAGATAAATATTGTCGCTCAAACATTTGATAATCTCGATACACTTGAGATCTTTTCCAGAGAAACTCTGCAGATTGTACTCTCTGCACCCAATCTGGTCGATTCTGTAAAAGTAAGGAGCCCTTCAAATGTTGAATTCAAAAATGGACAACACTGCATTTTCTCTGCTGATTCAGAATATACACCCGGTCAGCAACCTGTCTACTTCCGTTTTTCTGATACCGGAGTGCAGACAATAGACTTTTTTACTTATCGAAGCAATGGTGATGTGGTTCAGATGAGCCTTCAATGTTATCTTAAATCACCATTAGGACAGCAATCAATTAACGCCAATTTGGGTGATACCATCAGACTGGCTACCCAGCCATTGAAAGAAATGGTTTTATATGTGTGGAACATAGGTGGTAACATCTTCAGAAGTACTACCTGTTGCACGTCAGTTGTTATCAGGGATGCTAAAAGCAGCGGGAAAGGGGTTTTGTCTGCAGAGTACATGTCAATCAGTTCGCCTGTTGTGGAGTTTGACTACAAATTTACCGATCTGCTGGCACCTGAAATAGTTTTGATGCCTATAACCTATACTGTTTGTGGTGATACAGTAAAGACATCGGAAAAAACTTTCTATTTTACAGTGAGTATAAAAGACAGGGGGGGTGAAAGAATCGATTCGGCAGCAATCAATGGATTGCGGTTTGATAAAATTCAAAATAACATATATACCAAAATTTTCTATGATTTTGATAAAAATGAAAAGCCTGTAGCAGTATATGTGTATGCTTTTGATAACTATATTTACCGAAACGTAACAACAGCCAGGTATTATCTGAAATATGATTCAAAAATGGATAATTATGCTGGTGTTCAGATCTCTGTTATATCTCCATCCGATGATTCCTGTAAAGTTTCGACTGATAAAAAGGAGATATTTGTTAAGCTTGACAGGTATACTGATCTATATAAAGATATAAAGGTGGTTATTGAAAGTAATATGAAAGATACCGCAGCTGAATACGACAGCACATGGATTGGTAAGGCATCTTTGTCGCTAGGAGCTAATCTGATAAAGGTCAAGGCGGTATCGGGAAAAAATGTGCTGGATTCTGTTGAGAAAATTATTATTTATGATTCTACAAGTGAAGATAATGTAAAGCCGATAATTTTAGAAGTCAGAGCAGATGGCGAAATAATCCGAAAGAATGAATATACTCTATCCAAAAACGTTATACAATTTGAAATAATCGCTTTTGATGAGGCCAGCGGTATTCATACTTTTCAAATTAATAACATTGATTTGCCAATTTCGTCTGATAAATTTCTGTGGAAGTATAAAGGTACACTCTACCATCAGCCTCAAGGAGACACATTTCTGATAAAGGTGGTGGACAAAAAGGGCAATACCAGCGAAAGAAAACTGTTTGT
Organism: uncultured Fibrobacter sp.; assembly: GCA_964472925.1. Lineage (GTDB taxonomy): Bacteria > Fibrobacterota > Chitinivibrionia > Chitinivibrionales > Chitinispirillaceae > JAAYPC01. The sequence goes on from CAYYNL010000010.1 coordinate 9,300, forward strand.
CTATTTTAATAATAAACCTGCAGTGCTCAAAAATCCAAATCCCCCAAGACTGTTGGTAATAGGAGATACTTACATAGACACTATCAAAGTGTATGATGATGATGGAGATCCTATCAGCTTGAGCATTCTAAATTCCAGCAAGATGACAATCAGTTCCGAAGGAGTCATT
>CAYYNL010000010.1:9568-44632 GCA_964472925.1 uncultured Fibrobacter sp.
TTAATTCGGACCATTTTACGATAACGCTAAATGACTCTGGTTTATTAAGTGGTTATGATACCTTGCTTGTCAGAGTAAATACTGTAAGTTGCAGCAGCAGCTATAAACTTATTGTTTATTATGGGAATAATCATCAGCAGGTTGTTCTGTACAGGCCTGAAGACCTCGTAACAATCTTAGACACCAATATTGTATTCTCTTGGCAAGTATCACCAAATTCAGATCTTCTCTGGGAACTTCGGTATGGGCTGTATCCGGAGATTGATAAAAAAGTTTTTGTGGATACCAATGTTTGTACGCTGCAAATTAAAAAATCGGGATTATACAGATGGATGATTTCTGCTTCTTCAGGAGATGGCTTAATTGAGAGCGAGGTAAGGCAGGTTCAGATTCTAAATCCTTTGCATATAAGGTTCGATCTGGATGAAATAAAGATAAATACAGAATATGAAGCTACTGTAGATACTATAATAATCAATTTGCCTGTTAAGAACAGGGAAATACCTGATTCTGCCTATAAATGCTGGCTTGATAAAAACCAGATAACTGTTTTACCGATAATAAAAGGCAAACTGATTTATCTCCCTCTTGAAAAGGATACCGGCTGGCAATTACTGGTAGCTACTGTTACTGATGAAGCCGGCAACAGCGATACTTTAAAACAAATGATAAATATTTTCAAAAAAACACATCTTAAATGCGAACTTCTGCCCCGACCAGGGAGAAAAATAACTGCGGATGGAGCTTTTGATTTGAGTAATGTCAATACTCCGGATACTTTTGTGTTTTACACAGGAAGAGCCCCTGATTCAATCAGGATAAACCTGCTGAATTCAGTATCTGTGGTGAAAAATGAGAAAAAAGACACAATCAAAGTAATAATAGATCCTGACAAGGCCCTCAGTAGTAGTGATACTATGACAATTTTTATAAGACAAAGAAATGATATTCAGGAATATAATTTCGCATTATATTACGGGATGGCTCCGGTTATCAATTCACCTCCTTATCCTATTTCAGGTTCTTTCAAAGCTTTGAAACTGGATACGCTAAAATGGTCTTTTACAGATATCGATAATAATTCCTTAAAATATAATCTCTACTTTGGGAGTAATTCTGATCCCGGGCTGATTGCCTCAGATCTGGCAGATTCCTTTTTTATTTTTAGTCCACCTGTAAGTCCAGGTATTTATTATTGGAAAGTCGTTGCAAGTGATGGAAGATTCAGGACGGAAAGTCCGGTGTGGATGGTATATGTAAATACTTATATGGTAAAAATCAACACTTTTAGTACAGGGATGACCAGGAATCTTACTAATGTGCCAGTACTGGTAAGGTTAAATGGTCCCGAATTCCCGGTAACTGTACAATCGATTGTATTTAGGAAAGGAAATAATCCTGCAGATACACTGCCTTTTGAAGTTGATTACTGGAAAAATGAGACTGGTGACGGAGCTGCTGTCTGGGTGCTAATGGATACTGTTAGAGCTAATGATAGTACCCAATTTTTAACAATGCAATTAGGAGGTGACACTGGTCTGGTTTCAAATGGGAATGTCATATTTGATACCGCAAACGGGTTCGCCTGTGTCTGGCATCTACAGGACAGTCTGAATCTTACCAATGATTTATTTCTGGATGCAACTCTAAACAATATAGATGGCGAAAATCGAACAATTGGAGAAAGGAACAGGGATGGCTTGATAGGATATGGTCAGGGTTTTAAGCCGCAAGAAGATACAGTTGATAATATAAAATTTACGAACTGTTCAAGACTGGATACTTATAATGAATACATGTCCTGCGAAGCCTGGGTTAAACCGGATACATTCAGTGGTGAAGGGGTAATTTTTCTACTCACAGGTAATGACGGATACAAATTCAGGCTGAGTATGGAATCGGGTTATCTTAAGGTTGCCACCAAACCTGAATTAGCCGAACCAATAGAACTTCGTAGCAGTAAAACAATATCGGATAAAAACTGGCACCATGTCGTATGCACAGTGAATTTTTCATCTGGTGTATTCTCGATTTTTATAGATGGGCAGAAGGATACATCAGAAACAAAGGTTGTGAACGGTATCTATGGGCTTAACCCTGAGGCGATGTTGGGATCTAATGTAAATGGCATGGAATACTTTCTGGGGCAAGTTGATGAATTTAGGATATATCATAAAGAAAAAAATCCTGACTGGATCAAATTCTGTTATGAAAATCAGCGTCCCAACAGCACTGTTTTAAAGGTGATGCCATAAATGGATTTTCTGAGGACATATCACTACTTGCTGAATAGCAGGATGGTTTTGCTTCAACTCCTGGTTTCAGTTGTCATAACTGCACTTCTGAGCTGTTCTGATCAAAATCCTTTCAAAGATGAAACTAATGCAAGAGCCATCATGATAACTGACATTCATGATGGTGATATTCTGGATATCTTTTCCACTAAATCTCTGACTATTAAATTTCAGGTAAGAAACCTACTTCAAAAATGTTCCCTTTACGTGGAAGGTAACCGCTTTTTCAGTGATACCTGCATCGATTTCAACAAAAATGATTCATTTAATTGCAATATCTCCTTTTATGATACGGGGCTGCATCAGATTAGGTTGATATCTGTCAGAAACAGTGGTGAAGTAATTCATCAGAGCCTGAATCTCTTTGTGAAAAATCCCTTATTTCAGCCTGATATTAAAGCTAAAGTTGGTGATTCAGTTATCCTTTCAGCTACGGGTGTTGATGATGATGTCTTTTATATCTGGAGATTTTCTGATGGTGAAGTAATAATTGCTGAAACTAAAACTGCTAAATTCAGATTGAGAGGAACTTCCGGACCGGAAGCTTTTCTAACTGTATCGGATAGAAAGGGGAAATACCAATCTCCATCGGTCAGGTTCTCTTGTGAAATCAATGACAATGAGGCCCCGCTAATAACCTGTCTCAATGAGATATCAAGGGACACTGTTACTGCTAATAGTTCCAATTTCTATTTTGTTGTCAAAGTGGAGGATATTGGTGGCGTCAGGATCGCTACCTGCAATGGTGAACTTGCTGATAAAGCTTTTCCACATGATAATTACGGGGAGTATGTCTGGTTAATAAAAGAGGTGAATTCACTATCTCTTCCTGTACAGCTGAATGTGAATGCGATAGACAATTTTGGCAATATATCACATAAATGCTTCTGGCTTGATTATGATTCAACAAAAGGTTTTTTGCGCCCTGTATCTATTAAGGTAACATTTCCAACTTCACCGACCGTAAAGCGAAGGCAGTTCTTACTCAGTGGTGAGGTAAATAATTTTTTCAATTCAAAGGCTGGCCTTTTGCATCTGATTATCGATAGCGTTGCCTGTGATACCTGGAATTTCAAAGAAAATTTTTCTGGCAAATGGAATTTCAATGCTTCTATTAAAAATGACAGGAATAATTGCAGTATCAGACTCCTTCTGGAAAATACTGATGGAAAAGAAATAGCAGATACGGTATTTCAGGTTTTCTATGATCCATCGAGTGAAGATACAAAAAAACCCAATATGGTTGAGCTTACTGTGAATGGACAACCTGTTACAGAGCAGGGTGAGCGGAGAATAACGGATAAAAATCCGGCACTTTTTCGAATTATTGCATTTGATGAGGGCGATGGTATCAGTTTCGTAACAATAAATGACAATACGATTCAAAAGTCTGACTCAGTTGGTTTCATCTGGGAAAAAGAGGTTCCGATTACATCTGCAAGTGAACGCTTTACGGTGAAAATAACCGATTCTGCAAATCACGACACCAGCATGTTTTTTTTCATGAAATTAAACCACCGCCCCGAACTTGTCAATTTCCAGAAAGCAATAAAAGCAGTGGTGGGAAAAAAATATACTGGCAATGTTAAAGCTATCGATAAGGATGGTGATAAAATTGTCTATAAGGCAATAGACAATCCAACTAATTTTCATCTTGATTCTGCAAGTGGTAATTTCGTATGGGTCCCTGATATTTCAGACACTGCAGTAACCAGAATTTTAATCAATTATCATGATAATTACTGGATGGATATGGTTTGTACACTGAATGTTATTATCATGCGTTCTGAAAGGCTTAGTCAGCCTCTGATTTTTGATACCAGTAAGACCAAGATTCCTCTGGAACTTATAGCGGACAGCCAGATGCTCAATGTTTATCTGAAAACAATTCCAGCCATGGACAGTAATCAGTTACGATACGATGTTCGCCTTGTTCCCGAAGGAACACCACTGTTATTGGATGGTGAATGGTTGCGGTGGGCACCAGTCGCCACCGACACAGGTATTCACAGATTGACCATTACAGCAACAGACATTATAAATGACAGCACTGCGACTCTTTTTGCCCCAATCAGGGTCATACCTAAAAAAAGATCCATAGAATTATTCCTTAATTTTAATGGAAGATATTATGATTCCATCTACGATCTGAGCGATCCGTCTTTAAGTTCGTTTCTGGATATAATCGTTTATGATCCGGATTCTGCATTGGAGGGCGGTGAAGATTTACTTATCAGATATTGTAACAAAGTTGAACACAGGGCTTTGAAAAATAATTCTGCAAGGATATTCCTTGATGCCATGCAGAAAGAAAGCGGTTATGATACTATTTATGTGTCAATAAATAACCGGAATAAAACTTATCTTCAGAAAAGATATCTTTACTATGGTACTCCACCGGAAAAACCGGTTTTTACTGCTCCTGTACATGGCCAGATGATTGATACAAATGAATTTGATATTTACTGGTCAGGAACAGATATTGATTCGATAAATAAACTGAGTTATTTCTTGTTTATATCTGGCAGTACAAATGAATTCATGATTGCTGAAAGTATTTATGTGGATAAAAAGTATACTGTGAGACTGGATAGGGCAGATATTTATAGGTGCAAAGTGGTTGCGTTTGATGGAAAAGCCACTGTTGAGAGTGAAATTATAAACATTAATGTAAAACCGAAGAACAGGGTAAGATTTAAAAACACTTTGAGTGATTTCCCATTTTCCATTGAAACCGGTGATACCTGGTCTCTTGAGCTACAACCAAAAAACGGTACCGGAATGTCACCGTTTTCTTATACTGTATCATCTTCAGGAAATTCATCTCCTGTTATTCTCAAGGATAGCATAAATTCGGATTATGCAACTCTTCGATGGATGCCGTCTTTAAAAGACACCGGTATATATAAACTGAGTATTACTGTCTGCGATTCTTTCAAAAATGTTGATATTTTAGAACCGGTGATTTATGTTGTTCCACCAAACCGTCCTGCAACCATAACATCTTCCTGGGTTGACAGTGTTTTATACATGCAGGCAACTTCGGAGCCAGAGACACTGAGTTTCCATATAGAAGATGAAGATAACCAGCTTATAGAAGACTATTCAGTAATTGTTAAGTTAGGCTTGTCGGAACGTCTTTTAACAGTAGGAAAGGACCGCCGATTTATAGTTATTATAAAAAACAACAATCAATACACTGATGAATTTCTTGAAATAAAGATATTTGATCAGGGAATCTGGAGAACTGATTACAGATTACATATCTATTATTCCGGTTAATTATCACCTGCCATTTTCCTTCGCCCTGGAAAGCAATGAATCTCAACCATTTTGCGATTCAGTACTACAGGTGACAGCTAAAAATGATTTATATTTTCGACTCTAAACCGACATTCGCTCATTTTTTTGGAATCTTATGGCCTTTTTAATCAAATTTATTGCGCTTCCGTTGTATCCATTAGGGTTGGTTACAGTAATATTGATAGTTGGAATAGTGGCTTTTTTTGCCAGGAAAAGATATTCAATATGGTGTTTTATAACTGCAGGTACTCTTCTTTTGCTTTTTTCATCGCGGATCGTTTCCAACCTGCTGGTAGGCATACTGGAGAACCGATATTATTCAGTGCAGCCATTGGCTGATAGCTGTTCTGCAATTGTCGTACTTGGAGGTGGTGGACAAATTACTGAGCGTAATACAACCCGTCTTGAGGTTAACGATGCAGGCGATAGAATCATTCACGGAGCCAGACTGTATAAAAAAGGGATATGCAGACGGATTATTACCAGTGGGGGTACCGTAGATCCGGCATTAAAGGACGTGCTTCCAGAAGGATTGCATAATGCGATGCTTTTGATAGAAATGGGAGTCGATTCCAATGATATCATAGTTGAAAAGAAAGCCAAAAACACCTACGAACACGGGCCTTATATTGCACAGATTTTAGATTCGCTTGGTTTACCCAGAAAGATCATTCTTGTTACTTCTGCAGCACATATGATTCGTTCAGAAGCTGTGTTCAAAAAACATGGTTTCACAGTGTATCCTGCTCCGACAGATTTTCAGAAAGCTATTACCAAAAGAACCTTCATATTTAATTTATTCCCTAATTCTTCCTCTTTAGATATTTCTACCAGAGCTATTCATGAGTACTACGGCCTTATTGGCTACAAGCTGCTTGGGTGGATTTAAGCTTCCTGTTTACCGCTTAGTTAGAGTGGCCGATATTTAAACCTAAATTCCGCAGTTGGATGTGGTGCATTCCACTTAAGAGTTGAACCTAAAAACCGCAGCAGGTGACGATGAAGAACCGTAAGATATTGATGCAGAAAGGTTTGAAGTCCTTGAAGGTTTTATCTACTGGTGATAAGACCGAAAGGATCGAAAGCCTTTATGCGCAATAGATTACGTGTTATCCGCGTTAATCTACTGCGGTTTTTAGGTTGAAGGCTTTATCACAAGGTGATAAAGTCCAAACACCTGAATTGCTTAGCAATCAATATGTTTTGCCCTCTGATTGGAGCCTGGAATATTTCTGAGCAAAAGAATATCAGAAAACTTTTGATGGCTTTTTCTGCTGATAAATTGTAAAATCTTATCTTCATTATGGTTGCCAGATTCAAGTTCTTGACGACTTGGAGTCAACGGATGCAATTCATCTGAAAAAGTTAGTGCTAATATGAGAACAAGGATATTTCTATCTCCTCCCCACATGTCTGGTGAGGAGGAAAAATTAGTTCAGAGTGTGTTTAAGTCCAACTGGGTAGCTCCAGCCGGACCGGATATCGAATCGTTTGAAAAGGAGATCTGTTTATATACAGGTGCTTCTTATGCTGTTGCCCTGTCTTCCGGAACTGCAGCCATTCATCTGGCACTGATCCTAAGCGGTGTAAAGGAAAATGATGAAGTACTCTGCAGTACTTTGACGTTTGCAGGCTCTGCATTTCCCATCCTTTACCAGAGAGCACAACCGGTTTTTATCGATTGTGAAAGGAAATCATGGAATATTGATCCGGAAATACTGGAGTTTGCGATAGAGGACAGAATTAAAAAGGGAAAGAAACCTGCGGCAATCATTGTTGTTCATCTCTATGGTCAGGCTGCCAATATGGGTGAAATAATGAGAATCGCATCCAGATACGGCATAACTGTCATAGAAGATGCGGCAGAATCCTTCGGCAGTTATTATGGAGAAAAGCACACAGGAGTTATAGGCAGTGTCGGAATATTTTCCTTCAATGGAAACAAGATAATAACCTCTTCCGGAGGTGGTGCTCTGGTAAGCAATAACAAAGAACTTGTAGACAAGGCCAGATATTTATCAACCCAGGCAAGAGCTCCGGTTCCGTATTATCAGCATGAAGATGTGGGATACAATTACCGGTTAAGCAATGTTAGTGCTGCAATCGGAAGAGGGCAGCTAAGAGTAATTGACGAGAGGGTTAGAAGACGGAGGGAAATACTTGAGTATTACAAAGAATCGCTTAAAGATATAGGAGAAATAGGACTTATTCCCAATGATGTTTATGGTAAATCCAACTGTTGGCTCACATGCATAATACTTGCTAATAGTTCGTTTACACCAGAGCAGATACGGCTGAATCTGGAAAGTGCAAACGTGGAAAGCCGTCAATTATGGAAACCGATGCATCTTCAACCGGTATTTCAGAGGTGTGCATATTATGGAAATGGAGTATCTGAAAAACTGTTTGAAAATGGATTGTGTCTGCCTTCCGGTTCCTCATTGTCCCAGGCTGATCAGGAATTTATCGTCGGATATCTTAAGAAGCAATTTGGCAGGTAATACAAAGCCGGAAGCGTAACTAAAAGACTGTTATCTGGCATTTTAATGGGTCTGATATAAATATGATTACTATATGTAAAACGCTATTTAAATACAGATTTGTAATGATTATTACTTTACATGCAATTTTTGCTACACTTTCTCTGCTTATATCATTCCTTTTAAGATTTGATTTTACTTTGGGACAGGGTATCTACCCCAAACTCTTTTTTTTGTCTCTTCCTTTGAATGTGATAATATTTTTAATCGTTTCGGGTATGTTCAATCTTTATCAGGGAATATGGCGCTATGTCAGTGTCGATGATCTGAATGATATTGTAAAAGCTTCTGCACTTGCCTCTCTGATATTTATGTTTATGATCACATTCAGTGGTCAATTTATCGGCTATCCCAGATCGGTTTATGTATTGAATTTTGCTTTCTTTATCATCTTCAATGGGGGAACCAGATTTACCATTCGTCTTTTCAGAGAGTCATTTGTACCGGCTAGTGACTCTGTTAAAAACGTACTCATAATCGGAGCAGGAACTGCCGGAAATGAAATAGTCAAGACAATAAAGGCTGCCAAAAAAAAAGAATACAAACCGGTAGGGTTTATTGATAGGGACAAATTACTGCACAACAAGCGTATCCAGGGGCTAAAGGTATTTGGTGATTTATCAATAATAAAATATGTGATAAGAAAATACCGGATCCAGGAAGTCTTCATAGCCATACCGGAAGCTACCAATAAAACGGTGGAAAACATCATAAAGGCTTCTAAAATTCCTGAATGGGACCTGAAGTTTAAAATTGTACCTTCCATGCTGGATATTATGAGTGGTAAACTCAGGATTAATCAGATCCGAGATGTTTCCATAGATGATTTACTTTGCAGGCCTAACATAAAGCTGGATGATACTAAAGTTCGTAAACAGCTCGCCGCCAGGACAGTTCTGATAACAGGTGCTGGGGGGTCTATCGGTTCTGAGATCTGCTACCAGGTGGCTTCCTATAAACCTTCACGAATGATTTTACTGGATTCCAGTGAAGTTAGTGCATATCATCTGGATCTTGAACTAAAGAAAAAATACAGGGATATTGCCATTCATACCGTTGTTGGAAATCTTCTGGATAACGGTTTTATGGATCTTCTTTTCAGAAAATATCCACCTGATTACATTTATCATGCTGCTGCCTATAAACATGTACATCTTATGGAATGGAATCCTCTTGCTTGTCTTAAGAACAATGTTTTGGGGAGTGCTGCCATTGCATCTCTTGCTGAACGATACGGTGTAAAGCAGTTTGTAATGATTTCAACCGACAAAGCTGTTAATCCCAAGGGTATTATGGGTATATCCAAAAGGCTGGCTGAGCGGGTCGTTCTGGAAAGAAATCCATCTGGAACACTGTTTAATGTGGTTCGCTTTGGAAATGTACTTGGCTCAAGTGGAAGTGTAATTCCCATGTTTCAGAAGCAGATAAGAGAGGGAGGACCGGTGACTGTTACCAGTCCCGATACTAAACGGTATTTCATGTCTATCCCAGAAGCTGTGCAGCTGGTTTTGCAGGCTTCAACTCTAAATGAATCCAAAGCAATATTTATGTTGGATATGGGTAATCCTGTCAAAATAGTGGATCTCGCAAAAAATCTCATCGAACTCTCAGGATTACGTGTAGGTGAAGATATAGAGATAGTATTTACAGGTATGCGCCATGGAGAAAAGGTCGAAGAGGTTCTTCTTTGCGAACAAGAGGATCTGATTCCTACCGGTTTTGACAAAATCAGAGTACAAAAGAGAAATCATCACGATCCGGACAGAGTTGAAAAGTTTATTCACGATCTTAAAAGCAATGTAGAGTTGGGTAACATGCGCATGATATATAATGATATAAAAGAATTAATTCCGGAAATGACAGGGCCGGATTTCGAAGAGATGCAACAGAGAATGTTCAATTAACCGCAATTATTAATTATCTAATGGTAATGTTTCCAGCCAAGCGTACCTTTGATATCATCATGGCCACTATTGGAATTATTGTGCTGTGGCCATTGGGACTTCTGATCGCAATTGCAATTGTGCTGAGCTCACCTGGACCTGCATTATTCTTACAAAAAAGAATCGGTCAACATGGAAAAACCTTCAATTGTATTAAATTTCGCACCATGTACTCAGGTGCTTTTAAGAGCAGTTCCATAACTGCAGCTTCGGATATACGAATTACTCCACTGGGAAAATATCTGAGGAAATTCAAACTCGATGAATTACCACAATTATTGAATGTGCTGACAGGGAAGATGTCCTTTGTGGGTCCCCGCCCTGATGTCCCAGGGTATGCAGATAGGCTCGAAGGTGAAGACAGGAAAATCCTTCTGTTACGTCCTGGAATAACCGGACCGGCATCGATTTATTTCCGAAATGAAGAAGAGCTATTGGCCGAAGTCCAGGATCCTCAGGCTTACAATGACAAAATTATCTGGCCAAAAAAAGTCCTGTTAAATAAAGAATATCTGGAAAATTGGTCTTTCTGGAAAGATATCGGATTCATACTGATTACAATAATACCTCTATTGAATAAATGGCTTAAAGTGGTAGAAGATACCAAACGGTAAGTAATTCAGAGCTATTTACATCAAGAAAGCCAGAAAAGGAATGAATCGGTAGAGACAGGGTAGTCTTGTCTCTACCACTGTTTAAATGAATTATCTGGGAAAAAAACGGTATCGGACACCCACAGCAGCATTGATTGAGACTTCGGTATCTGGCACAATATCAAAGCGGGGAGCGACATCAATAAAAAGTGCTAAAGGCAAACTCTGCATGATATAAGTCAGACCTACAGGAATTCTGATTCCCAATCGGGTATCTTCCTTAAACTTAACTGCTAAACCGGCACCATAGACCAGTGGCAGGCGTCCTTGGCCAACATTGGCAAAATGGTAGTAATGTCGCAAAAAATCCGCACTTAACTGGAAAACCGCATCTGGTATAAAAGACACCGCGGCACCCGCATCGATTGCATTTGCATCGGTTATGAAATATTTGTAAGAGACACCGGTTGGTTCACCAAGCATTATACCTATTTCCATACTTCTTTCATTTAAAGCTTCTCTTACTTGGGAAGGTACTGGTGCGCTGTTAACAGATGACCGCTGAGATGCTTCATTCTGCTGGAGTGTGCCTGAAGGAGCAGGGGATTGAGATGTATCGGAAGGGGTGTTATCATTAGGTGAAGGTACACTGTCATGGGGGATGGTATCTTGAAAAGTAGTATCTTGGGGCACTTTATCCTGGGGAATGGTATCCTGAGCAAAAAGAACATCGGGATGAGAATCTTTATGCAGGGAATCAACAGCTAAAGCAAATGTCTGGAGAAGCAGCACTATCATTATCGAAAAAAAAATTCTCATATTGCCTCCTTCTTAGAATTCATAGGACAGACCAAGTGATATCGTGTAATACTGACGGGGAGAATCGTTTAAGTCAAGAATGTAGTACAGGGGAAGAATTTCCAGAGCTAATCCAGCTAATCTTCCGACAGAAATACCCAAACCCATAGAGATGCCCCAGACGTTTTCTGTAGAATCAACCAGATTCTGTGAAAAAGGGCTGCTTTCCAGTTTCCCTTTGCAATCAACATCTGTGGCAATTATAAACAGACCGGCACCGAAATGGCCAAAGAGCCCCACCTGGCTTTGGGCGAGGTTAGTGGCGATTCTGATGACAGGAACTATTTCCCACAGAGTCGCAGAGCCTTTAATTTTGCCATCGGTTAGATTTACTGGAAGTTGATTGAGAAATGAATCTGCTTCAGGAGACCATCGGTTATACGCAGAACGCAAACCGAAGATAATATTGTTAGTGGGTGCATAGTATAAATTGGCGGCGATTGCAAAACCGGTGTTCCACGCATCGGTTCCGCTGATATTACTGTTTGAGACACCGGCATTTATGCCTACTCTCAGCCCTTCGCAAAATGTAAACGAAACTGCAGATAAAATGATTAATAATGTTTTCATGAAGTTGCCCCTTTTCAAAAAAAAACATTAGGACTGGTACATTCGAGAAAAGCAAGATTAGTACCATTTTTTTTCTACCCTGGCCAAAGAGGTTCCAGTTTTTTTATCAAACTTCAGTTTTGGAATGGATTAATCGGAAATAGGTTAATTCATGGCGGATGGCCAGAGAATCGAGGCTGAAACTGTTAAGGATAAATTTCCTGCCGTTTTTACTCATAAACGACCTCATTTTGTCATCTGTTAATAGCTGGGCGATGCACTTCTGCATGCCACCAAGATCTCCTTTTTTCAGGTAATATCCTGTTTGTCCCTGAAGAATAGATTCTGCAACTCCTCCGGAATCATAACAGACTGGTGGTAATCCCATAGCCTGGGACTCCAGAACCACTCTTGGCAACCCTTCATCATGATAGGTCGGAAGCACCATCAGGGTGCTTTTGGCATACCAGAGGCGAAGCGATTCTGGAGAAAGTGTGCCGGTAAACAAGACATCGCTTTCCAGATGATGCTTCTGAATAAAGTTATCCAATTGTGTTTTGAATTCAGAAGAGTCGTATCGTCCTGCAAAAACCAGTGAGCAGTTGAGCCCATGTTTCTTTAAACGATACAGAATTTTTAACAGATCGATATGGCCTTTATTTTTCACTACTCGTGCAGGAAGAAGAAGTATTGGTTTTGTGAAGGGGTCCCGTGTTCTTTCTACCAATCCTGGATTAAAAAAATCGGTATCGATTCCATTGGACAGATTAACAAACCGGTTATGCAGATATCTGGGCATGCAGACATTTGACATTCCTGCGGCCATTTTGGCATATCTGAGCTGTTTACGGATCGCTGCCCTGTAAAACCATTTGTTGTGAAAATGGTTTATGACCAGAATCGGGATATTTCTGGCAGACATCTCTTTCATTATTTCCAGGCTGCCCCTGCTTCCTGCGAAATGATTGACCAGTAGATCAATTTTACTCTCTGAAAACAGTTTATCAGTGATACTATGAAGATGGACAACATCACGGAATTGCGGAATATATTCATAACCTGGCAGATAAGACTTACATTTAAAAAGAAATCTGGATAAGAGATTTCTGTTCAAGGAGAGGGGAGAAAGAGTGTATTTCATTGGAATACGGATCAGTTTGCCTTTACCTATAAATTGTGTCTGAATCTCCGGGTTATTTTCGGGCATATACAGATAATATATAGTCATTTTATTACGCTGTAAAAGAATCTTGTTCAGACATTCAATATGGGATTCGGTACCTGCACCACTGCTTGAAGCATGAGTAAAACGAACTATAGTGGTGTTATCAAGCATACCTGATTTATAGATTTCCATTCTTATTCCTCAGCGGATTGATTTAGAATAGTTTTTTTCTGAGTCAGTTTGAATTTTCTTTTTGTGAATTCCAGGAAATACCATCAAGACTAACCCGAAAAAACTTATAAAGGGTTTTGCATTTCCATATAATGCAAAAACAATAGCTGTGTAACTTATAGAGAAAATCAACATCGAAAAAAGCAAAACAATAAAATGAGAGTAGTTTTGCATGAACTGAATCAGGTACCAATTGACACAGGCTGCCAGAAAAGAAGCACAGAAGGTTTTCCAGATAACTGAAAAAATCTGTCTGAATTTAAGTCCGATAGGAGCACCTGCATACCATAGACTGGGTATCAGAGCCAGATATACAAATGTGGTGTAGCTTATAGCCACTCCCTTAGTGCCAAACTGTAAACCAGTCAGGATAAATAAACACATGACCACTGATGCCACCACACCTGTGTAAAACCATCGGTCAGTTCTTCCCTGTGATACAAATAACCAGGCTCTGGTTGAAGTGATAAGCTGAATACCTCCTGCCAGGCCCAAGATAGAGAAAATCTCAACAGCACCGGCCCATTTCTCACCCAATAAAAAAAGGATAATATGCTTGCTGTTGGCAACCAGGAACATGCTGCTTGGAAATCCCATAAATGCAATTGCATGCACTGCGTTAAGATAATACGAATGGTATTTTGAAGGCTCTCTGTAAAGCTTGCTCAGAGTGGATACTGCAACTCCTGAAAGAGGTATTGTCAATTGACTAACAGGTGCCAGGAAAAGCTGAAATGCCTTGGAGTAAAATCCCAGCGGTCCGGGTCCCTCTTTCCAGCCTATCAAGGCCTTATCTGAATTTTTAGCAAAATAATCAACTATGTAATATGCAATTGTATTAAGACCAAACTTGAGCATAGGCTTGACATTACTGTTTCTGCATGGAAGTCCCGGACGCCAGTTGCACAATATCCAGCAACCGATTGCTATACTGGCTGTATAAATAATAGGACGGATTACAAGAACCCAATACCCCATTCCAGAAAAAGCCATGATTATGGCTACAATCACACTCAGACTGATACCTGTTATCTCGTTTACAGCAAGAGATGAAAATTTCATGGCTCGCTTCAGTAATGCCTGATGCTGAGTATACAAACCGGAAATTATGAAGGTTGTTGAGGATAACCTGATGATACTTATTAGTCTGTTGTCATTAAATATTGAGGCTATTAAAGAAGCACCAAAAAATAAAATCAGGGTGAGCAAGAATCCGGCTGTTACATTTATCCAGAAGAGGTTACTGACTTGTTGATGAGTGATATGCTCTCTTTGCACTGTTGCATCACTGAGACCCAATGTCTTGAATATGAAAAAAAAACCGGTGGCAGCCAGGGCAATAGCTACCAATCCGTAATCGGAAGGCTCAAGAATCCGTGCCATTATGGCGGTACTGCCAACCTGAATTCCATAATCCACAAAGTTAGTGAGCATGGTGATGCCACCGCTTCGGACTGCCTTTCTTTTAAAACTCTGATCCGTCTGGAAATCGAAATCATGAATTTTTTGTGAACTGGGCATTAAGCGTCAATTCCTTATTGAGGTAAAGTCAATAGGTTATTTACCAATAAAGAAGTGCAATTCGCATGCCCCTATATCCCACGAAGGGGGACTTAGGGCCGTAATTGGACTGATGTTTGGTATCAAGTACTCACAGTGGCCTTGAAAAATCTTAAAGTACACCTTATGGGGAATTCTGGGGGCTGTGGATTATTAGACAATGGGTGTCTTCCAATTTAATTATCCATTTAAAACAATAATGGAATGATTATATGCGAAATAAATCCTTTTCTAAACAAACTGTTCTGCTGCTGATCTGTATTACTGATGATTACAGAGTTTGTAGAGCAAGGAGGTATTATGAAAAAACATGTGATGGCAACTGTAGCGATTGCCACATTCTTAATGAATGCGCTAAATTCATCAGCAGTTACCATAAATGCAAAAAGTGGTAGCAGGGAAGATATTCAGTCGGCTATTGACAATGCCCCTGAGAATGCCACTGTTGTGATCCCGGAGGGAAATTTCGATTTCAAAGGCCCCAAAATCGAAGTCAAAAAAAACATAACCATCTCAGGATCGGGGA
Organism: uncultured Fibrobacter sp.; assembly: GCA_964472925.1. Taxonomy (GTDB): domain Bacteria; phylum Fibrobacterota; class Chitinivibrionia; order Chitinivibrionales; family Chitinispirillaceae; genus JAAYPC01. The sequence continues at coordinate 25,131 of CAYYNL010000010.1, forward strand.
ATAAAAAAACTGTACTCAGACAGACATCTGCTTTGGACTGGTTTTTCAGGGTAGTTTCTGATAGTTACTTTAGACTGACCAATCTGGTTCTGGATGGGGGCAGGAATGCAAATGGAATCAAGATCACAAGTGACAGCCTGAAGATGAGAATCGATAACAGTACCTTCAAAAACTTCAAGAAAAGGGCCATAGAAACCAACGGGAACATAAAAGGGGTTATCGATAATAATCAGTTTCAGGAAAACAGTGTAACTGATATAGTTATCTATGGTGATAACGATGGGGCCTGGAATCGACCGGTAAAGCTGGGTTCCGATGATGCTGTCTATGTGGAGAAAAACCAGTTCGAGCATAAGAATGTAAAAGGGGCCATCCATTCCATCTCTTCTAACCGGGGCTCAAATTACGTATTCAGGTACAATACCATAGATGATGGTAATCTTAACACTAATCCTATTGATGCTCATGGGAACTTTTTCTACGGCCGGGGAAGCCGCAAATATGAGATCTATGGAAACAAAATTAAATCATTGGGAAGTTATCAGGGGATGTATATACGTGGGGGAACCGGAGTTATTTACGATAATGAATTTTCCGGTAAATTCGATTATCCAATCATATTGGAAAATTACCGTTCCTTCAGGGAGGCTTCTACTAAATATCCGGCTCCTGATCAGATAAGTGATCTTTATATTTGGAATAATAAGTATAAAGGAAAAGAGGTCGAACCATTTATAAGAGATCGGGGCATGGTACGCCAACATATTAAAAAGGATAGGGACTATTTTGTGAAGAAGAAGGCAGGATATAAACCCTACCCGTTTCCATACGAGGACGCCGAAGATCCGGATGATGAAATCGGTCTTATGGGCTCGCTTTTCAAGATGTTTTCCATGTTCAAGAAAAAGAATGTCTGAAAGATCTCCCAGGAAAGCGCCCCCAGACAAGGGGGTGATTTGCCAAAATAGGTGGGATTCATTTCTGACTTTCAGGAAACCACTGGCTAAGCCAGTGGCGCCAGATGTCTCGTAAAGGCACTATCGTGCTTTCTTGCTTTCATGGTTTTGCCGCTTAATCAAGCTACCGACTGTGGCGATAGTACTTGACTAACCGTTTTCTATCCTCAAAGCCATCTTTTTACCACTGCAAACTATCTTTTCTCCCAGAAATAAATCGAATCTACATTGCCCGCGACTAAATTTAGGTTGCCCACGAATGAATTTAAGTTGCCCCACAAATTCTTAATTAATGCTTAAAAGAACAGGAAACATGATTACAACGATTATTTCGTTATCAGGAAACCACCCGATATTCATTTTTTTTACTTTCCAATATCATCCTCTTTAGCAACAATGACAATTCTCCTTTCTCCTATAAGTGAATCGCTTACATCAAAAATCTGTGGCGAATAGAACTGCATCACATCATCCAGAATACGACTCTTATACAAGACCAGCTTGCCATTACTTTTCAAAAGATTCATTAACTGTTTGCGGAATTCTGGAAGAATCCTGACCGATCGGGAGACAATTATATCAAATGTGTTATACAGCCTGACCGGTATCTCTTCTAATCTTATGTCTAGAAAAGAACAGTTTGTCAGGTGCAAGACATTTACAGCCGATCTGAGTGCCTGAATCTTTTTTTTTCTGGAATCCAGCAGGGTGACAGAAGAATTGGGATAAACGATTGCCAGAGGAATTCCAGGTAAGCCGCCACCTGTACCGAAATCAAGAATGTTCTTACCGGAAAAATTTACATGCTTAACCGAAAGCAGTGAATCAAGAAAGTGTTGAGTCCAGATATTTTCAGGAGCGGTCTGACGGGAAATCAGGTTGATTTTTCTGTTCTCTTCGATAATCCAGTTGTAATAGGTTTCAAAACTTTTGAGTAGCTCCTGGTATTTATCCGGAAATGCTTCTTTTAGAAAGTTTATAAAGGCTTGTTTTTGCATTTTTCCTCTTTTTTCAGATATAAAAAGATACTGTTTTTCTCAGAAAGGTTTTCAGAAGAGGTAAATAAGTAGGATCCCCTGGAACTACCCCTTCTGTTTGTTTTAATATAGAAGGTGGAAAATAGATGAACTGCAAGTTAAAATGAAAACCGTAAATTAACGCCTTAGGCGGGTTTTATGTGGAGTCTTACCTCTTTCCAACTTAATTGATTTATCTGGAAAGAGGATTGGGCAGGAGGCGTTTTTTTCACACGAGAGTTTGCGAGGTCGCGCCGCCCATTAGATTAGGACCTTAAACCATTTTTGATGCTCCAAAAAGATTTTTTTCCATCCCAAAAAAACGTTATTCGCTATTCCTGAAAACACTTTTGCCATTCATAAAAACGAAAAATTACCAAAATTTTCACACAGAATTCTTAACAAGCGTCTTAGACCTCTGATACAGCTCCAAACAGAAAAACTCTATACGGAATCATTCCATTAAAGTATAATGGCCATAGGGACTTGCGGGCAAAAGGGTTAGTAAAGAGGTCAGACAGTTTTTATGCATGATATTATTACTTCAGATACTCCCTGTGATCCGGAGAGCTATATAGGAAGGGAAATTTCAGGAATTACACTGGTTGAGCCCCTGGGAAAAGGGGCAACAGGACTGGTGTATACTGCATACCAGAAATCCTTGAAACGCAAAGTGGCAATAAAGCTTTTTCCCAAAAAACGTCTTTCTTCTTCATCGGTGGAAATGTTCCGAACAGAAGGAGAGACGGTGGCGGTTCTTAATCATCCCAATATAGCTCCGGTCTTTGATATGGGTGAGACTGAAGAATTTCTCTTCATAGTCATGCAGCTTATAGCAGGTAAGGATCTGCGGACCATAATCCAGCAGTTGCGTTGCCATCCGGTCCCTTCTAAACGAATATTACCGAAAAAGGAGGCCATCGGGATAATAATTGAGGTGCTTGATGCGCTGGGGTATGCACACAGTCAACAGGTGATACACCAGGATGTCAAGCCAGCAAATATCATTATTGAAAAACAGAATAGCAGGCCATATCTGGTTGATTTCGGTATTGCCAGAACCATTTTCAGTGAACAGGGAGGTTCTGGGTTTATCTCAGGAACTCCTTTGTATATGGCTCCTGAGCAGGCTGCAGGGCAGCAAACCGATGCTCGTGCGGATATCTACTCTGCAGGCATGGTACTTTATGAGGCGGTTTGCGGAACAGTTCCGGTTAAAGTTCTTAATAGTGAACAGATGATCAAGGCAAAAATATATGATCCGGATTCAATTTTTCTCCGTAAACCATCGCAACATTACCCTGCTGCCATAGACAGTGAACTGGAAAAAATAATATGTAAAGCTACTGCATCACAGCCTTCGATGAGATATCAGGATTGCACCAGTTTTAAAGAGGACCTTTTGAATTATGTATCCGGTCTGAGCAGAAAAATTGTTTTATGAAAACGGTACGGAACAAAATAACACAGGACCAGGCTGATCTGCTTGCCCGTCTGTTCAATGTTACCATGAACAGCGCTTTGCTTTACAATGCCAGCCATCCCACAACCCTGAAAAACGCCCTTTTATTACACAAAGAACTCTCTGGCGTGCTCAACCAATATGAGACTGTTTCTTTTATTGTTAACCGCGACAGTCTCTTTGTGGAAGAAATTCCTGTAGCTGATACTATTAATCCCCGCAGATTGCTTCAGCAGTTTATCAGGATTGGTATCTTTTCGGTCACTTTCTATAAAAACATGAGCGCTGAAGAGCTGCAGTTCTTTATAAATGTTTCAGTTGACTGTAATTACAACGCCGGAGAGATAGAAAAATTACTGCAGAATAAAAAGATTAACAATATCAGAATAAACTATGTCCGGTTCGGGAAAGTCTTTTCTTCAGATAACACTGATTCTTCTGAATTGCAAAAATCCGGTTCTCTGGTAAAAGAAAATGATGAATTAACCAACAAAAAGCAGAAATTAAAGGATGTACTGTCTATAGCGATGGATGATCAGAGTGCATTTGAGAACGCACTGAGCCTTATCAGTGACCTCAGAAGTGAAATGCAGGCTGCAGAGCCTGTTACTCTGAACACCATGCTGGGTACTCTTAATGAAATCAGAATGACTTTGGCAGAAGCGGTAGAGACCAGTAAAATAAATGGTAACTACCGTGTCTGTGCCGACAATATTTCTTTGCAGCTGAATGAACTTACCTGTCAAACTGTGCTGAAGTTGATAAAGCAGGAGTATGGACGTGGAGCTTTATCGGTTGAAAGACTTACCAAGATTGTTCTTAGATTGCTTCCTGATCTTAATGAACTACGACAGTTGCTGCCTGCAATTAAGACTCTGTTAATAGAAGAAGGAATGACTTTTGATGATTATCTTCGGTTTATAAAAATGCTCAATGTGGAGATTGACAGCGAATCTTTGTCAGACTCACTTAGTAGTGCTGCAGAAAAAATTGGAATCTCTGTAAATGAGATTATTGATGCTTTCAGGAAAGAACCAGATGATGCAGCCAAACTGATTCTGCTGGCCTCTGAAATCCGTCAGGGAAACCGATCCGACGATGTTCAATTATCAAATTTATTGACTGAGTATATTGAAAAAACCAGTAAGGCACTTACCTTGCAGTCTGAAAAGACAGATGGACATGGTGCAGATGCATTGCGCAGAATACTATCTCAGGTAGAGGAACAGATAGTCAGTAAACTGCACGGAAGCGGCGTTCGGCCAGATTTGCTTGAACAGGTAAAAAGGAGGCTCACCGACAATTTCGAGTCGGTTTTTGATTCTGTAGCTAAAGACTGGATACTGTCGGTCTGCACCAGTGGTGCAATTGAAAATACTAATGAACTCTTTTCCAGAATTTCAGGTTTCTTTAAACAAAAGTCGCAGCTTTCACGAATTCAGGATGCACTTTCGGAATCCTTGATGTCCAGCGGTTTCAATTCTGATAATATACGTAATATTCTGTCTCAGTTAGCCTGCAAAGTTGATGATAAAAATCAGGCATGCAAACAGCCATCAAATGCACTTTCTGCCAATAATATGCTTTTTCTTCTTAACAGAGAAATCAATCAGCATAAGCGATATGGTACTTCATTTTCTACCATGGTATATACTGTAGAGAAAATGAAAGTGGGGAAAGTTATTAAAAATGTAAACTTGGAGGATAAAAAGGCACTGGTATCGCAACTTTTCCCAATTGTCAAAAAACACTTGCGGGAGACTGATTTGTTAGGGACAATCGATGTACCTGAGGTTAACAGTCTCTTTTCTATAATGACCATGACCGGTTCTGAAGGTGCGGAGATTGTAAGGAAACGAATTAAAAAGAGTCTGGAGAAGGAAAAATTCAATCTCAACGGAACCCAGGTTGGTATTGAGGTGGTGATCTCAATCACTATACCTCAAAAACAGTGCATTAAAGATCTACGTACTTACCTTAATGAGGTAAGATTAAATCATCAGGCAGTGACTGCAGCTTTCCAAAAAGATAAAAAGGAGTTGGAACATTGATAAAGTCAGAAGAGGTGAAGCAAAGGACTTTAACAGCTATTATATTTAACAAATATCTCTGGATAAGATATTAAATGGATTTCCGGTTGCATCAGTAATGAACTGTCCATCATATTCGATCAGCAACCAGGAGGAGAAAAAGAAGCATGATTGCGCGATTGATACTACTCTTTACAGTGTTGCCATTGATCGAATTAGTCATTCTGATTGAAATAGGGTTGCATATCGGAGCTTTCAATACTGTACTGGTGGTTATTGCTACTGCCATTATCGGTGCCTGCTTTGCAAAAATTCAGGGCGCTGATACCATAAGACGAATTCAGAAGAGTCTTTCTGAAGGCAGGATACCTGCAGAAGAGCTTCTGGATGGATTTCTGATTTTCATTGCAGGATTATTATTGATTGCTCCAGGTTTTTTAACTGATATTTCCGGTTTTCTGTTTTTGATACCTGTAAGTCGAAACAGGATTAAACTATGGTTAAAAAGAAAGATGCAGCAATGGATCAACCGTGGAGGCGGACCGGTTAATTTCAAGATCAGTTTGTAGTGTCTAAAAATGTATCTTATGAATTTGACGGTTTATTGTTATAGAATAATTTGGCAGTGTGTTTTCAATTGCAGAAGAGTATCATGAGTATAAACAAGTCATCCGGAAGAACGGAAGTCAAAAAAGATTCTTCGGATGTTGTAACTGCTGAATCAACGGGGAAAGAGCCACTTTCCATAGATGAGCTGGTTGATAGTGCATTGTCTAAATGTGAGGAGCTTCCTCATTATTGCAATCATTATGTGGCTCAGATAAAGGAACTGCGTAACCGATTGTCTACTGGACAGCTTCATCTGGCGGTGCTGGGCCAGTTTAACCGGGGTAAAAGTACTTTTATCAATGCCTTGATAAGACATAAGATATTGCCCACCTCGGTTCTTCCGGTCACATCTGTTCCTACTTTCATCTCTTATGATGACAGCCTGAGCTGTAAGGTGAGATTCCTGAAGGATAAGCCGGATCTGGTTGTTAGGCAGTCAATTGAGAACATAACGGCTACATTGTCAAAGTATGTGGCAGAAGAGAATAACCCCAGAAATCAGTTCTGTGTCAAAGATGTTCATATTGGATGTCCAAGTGCTATTCTACAGAATGGAACCATGCTTATTGACACTCCTGGATTTGGTTCTACCTATGTCCACAATACCCGTACTGCACTTGACACTCTGGTCGACTGTGATGCAGCACTGTTTTTACTGAGTGCCGACCCGCCGATGACTCAGACCGAAGTTGAATTCCTCAAACAGGTAAAGCAGTATGTTCCCCGGATCTTTTTCATTCTCAACAAAATCGATCTGTTGCGGGATAAAGAGATCGAAAAAGTGGACCGCTTTATCCGTCAGATGCTGATAAATCATCTGGGGTATTCTTCTGATGTAAATCTTTTCCATGTGTGTGCTGCTGAAGCAGAAAAAGCAATTCAAAATGCTCAGGATGACGCAGACTGGAGCGTCGGTAATATGGCGAAGATAAAAACTGAGATCCTGGAGTTCATGATCAGAGAGAAATATTTCACACTTTCTCAGGCTCTCAATGACAAGCTCAAGGATGCTTTTGGAGGGATAATTGCCTCTTTACAAAAGGTGGTAGACGAGAAAAAGTCTCCACTGGAGTTGCTTCAAAAGGAAAAAAATGAGCTTTCCATCAGGTTTGATGAAATCAAGAAAGACATGGAGAAGGATCTGAAGCTGATTCAGATCGAAAAAGATGCAGTCATTAAATACGTTAACGAAAAAATATCTTCATATAAAGAACAGATGGAACAGCAGGTATTTGCTCATCTGGACAATTTGCTCATTGATTCTTCAGGCGGACTCTCCTGGATTCAGGGCCTGGCAACCGCAACAGGATCCTTTATTACCGATAGCTTTGCTAATCTCTACCTGTCCATGATTGCACGCATAAACAAACCGGTACGTAAGGCTGCTTTACTTCACAGCAAAGAATACAGCGCCATAGCCGATTCTGTGCAGGTGTTTATCTCTGGTTCCAATCGCAAGTCATTTCTCCTTGAAAAACTGGAAAATCTGGAAATCGGTACAGAAAATTCCTGGAAAGCTATAGATATGGCCAAAAACCTGGATACCAGATTCGGCTGGAGTGATCATCTCAGAAGCAGCCAGTCAAAAGCCAGGCGTATCAGGCAGAAGTGGGATGAGATAATAAAAGTGTCAATCGCTGCTGAATTTGATTCACTGGATACGTATCTTAAAGAGATTGTAGATGAAGTATTCGAAAAATTAAAATCGCTTCTGTCAGAAGAGTATTTTTTCCTCTCCCAGGATCTGGACAAAATAGTGGAAAAGAAGGAAAAGGCAATAAGTGAGCGAATTAACAGAAAAGATAATTCAGTCGAACCATTGGAAAAACTGATTGCTTCTTTTTCTGAGCTTAAAGATGAACTCGTGTGAGTGACTGGTTCGATCGTTAGATGATAAGAGTTCTCCATCTATTCCCTTGTTAAGCTTAAGAAGTTTTGATCCGGTTTATTTCCTTATTAAACATTTGTTATTCCACATTCGATATTTATCATAGCTCTTAACCTCTAATATTCTCTCCAAAACATTTTAACCTCTGTACCCTTAATCTCTTAGCACTGAAATGTTTTTATAATTTTATTGAAAAAATGTCTACTATGCTATAGCATTAATAAGCCGATAACGTAAGTTTTTTAAGGAAATCCGGAGGAGTGCAAAAAAGAATTCAATAAAGATCCATACAGAAAAATACTGTTTAGTTCAGCTAAATCGTAAATATCAGATATAATGGAAATACTGCAACAATAATAAAACCTAATTCGGACGATTTAGACAAACAATAAACCTTATGGCCAGGTTACAGAACCGGTGCAATCATGGTACAAAAAAATAGTGGTGTATTTAGAGATCTGTTTAACAGACCTGTAACTCTCGAATATGGGGCTGGAAGTTACATCGATCCTGATGTGGTAATTGACTCGCCCGAAAAAATTCATATTGGTTCAAATACTATATTACGTAAAGGAGTAGTACTCAGGCCCGAAGGAGGAGAAATTGTTATCGGAAATAATTGTGTTATAAATCATTATAGCGTTTTTCATGGAAAAGGAGGAATATACATAGGAGACTGGTGTATTATTGCTCCTCATTGTGGTTTCTATGCACAGAACCATAGTTTTGATCGATTTGATATTCCTATTACCAGACAGTTTAACAGCGGTAAAGGCATATATCTCATGGGAGATAACTGGATAGGGGGCCACAGCGTGATTTGTGATGATGTTACCCTTGGTAAGGGAACTGTGATAGGTGCAAATTCCACAGTTACCAGATCTATGCCTATGGCAACAGTGGCAGCCGGATCTCCGGCAAGAATTATTAAAAATCGTTTTGAAGAGAATTGGGATTTTCATCAACGTGAACGTGCATCGGTTGTTGGCATGCCAGGAGATATAATCCAGTATGTTCAGGAAAGGGGCAAGATTATTTCTTCCCTGATCGATTCTAATGATATAGTACTCGATGTCGGATGTGGTGAAGGAATAATTACTTCAATGATTGCAGAAAAGGCTAACAGCACAACAGGCTGTGACTATTGCGACAGTACTGTCAAAGAAGCTAAAACCAGATATCCAAATATCAATTTTGTGCAATCAAATGTAACATCACTGAAGTTTAAAGACAACCAATTTACGAAAGTGGTTTTTACAGAAGTTGCAGAACATTTGTTACCAATTCAATTGGAAAATACTTTGGAAGAGATTGCCAGAGTGCTTCGTGTGGACGGAGTTTTATTGATTACCACACCTCTTACTGCTGCAGGGCAAAAGACATCTACCTATGCTCACATTTATGAATATTCATTACATGAAATGGCAACATTACTTAATATCTACTTTAATGAAGTACACTATGTAAATCAAAAATTCGGATTGTTTTTGGCAGGGAATAAAAAAAAATGAAAGTACATGAAGGGTAAAGTATGACAGGCTCATCTAAGACAGTTTTGTTGACAACATCTGCAGCACCGGATCAAACCCCTTTTTCTACCACGGAAAAAAGAGCTCCAATTGGTATAGGATTTCTTATCTCAATGCTGAAGAATGCTGGTCATCGGGTACTTTTCAGAGATAATTATCTCTTTAAATATGATCTTCCGGATGCTCATTTTCTTAACAGCAATAAAATTGATTACTATGGTATTTATTTAAATACAATCTGCTTTCGCCATGCAAATGCGGTAATGTATCGTCTGGAATATCTGCGGAAATCCAAACAATGGCAAGGAAAAATCATTGTTGGAGGACCGCATACTACTGTCGCACCGCAGACCATCCCGGATTTTGTTGATTTTGTGGTTCAGGGGGAAGGGGAGCAGGCAATTGTAGATATAGTAGAAGAAAAAGTAACTCAAAGGATTGTAAAGTATCCAAGGATTCAGGACCTCGATATTCTTCCTATGCCGGCATGGGATACATTTACATCATTGCCTTATAGATGGGATTGCGACTTTTTCCAGGAGAAACCGGTTTTTACCATGAATACCAGCAGAGGATGCCCGTTCAGATGTACTTTCTGTTCGGTCTGTTCAATCTGGGGAAAACAGTATACCATGTTCAGTGCAGACAGAGTTGTAGCTGACATAGAATATCTTGTATCAAATTACGGAGCCAAAGGAATATACTTTAGAGAAGATAATTTTACGCTTAATAAAAAGAGGCTTGAGCGGTTTTGCAATCTGATGATTGAAAAGGGTATCAATATACCCTGGGTATGTGAAACAAGAGTTAATACACTGACCAGAGACCTGGTTAAGCTCATGGCTGAAAGTGGTGCCAAAGGGTTCTATTTTGGTGTTGAAAGTGGCTCTCCCAGAATGCTTGAATTCATGCAGAAGGACATCACTGTCGATCAGATTCGGCAGGCATTTGCCTGGTGTCACGAGTTTAATATCAGTACTGCGGCAAGTATAGTTACCGGGCTGCCAACAGAAACTTCAGAGGATGTAGAAGCAACCCGCAAACTGATTGCGGAAATTAAACCTTCAATTACATGGTATAATGTTTTTGTCGGAATTCCCACCAGTAAGCTTTACCAGTATTCCTTAGATAATAAATTATACGAGTTTATTGATGATCGGGGACTTGTATACCTTAAGGGGCACAATAAACGTGCAAGTCAGTTTTACGGTTCCAGATGGGACAGTGGGGTGCCTGTTAAAATTGATGATAACGGTAGTGTTATCAATCCTAAAATCAGTGTGGTGATGTCGGTTTTTAATGGAGAAAAAAATCTTGAACAGGCCATACGCAGTGTATTGAGTCAGTCTTTTCCGGATTTTGAATTAATTATTGTTAATGATGGCTCAACTGACAGAAGTGAAGAAATTATTAGTAGCTTTAATGATCCAAGAATCAAGCTTGTCAGAAATGAAACCAATATTGGATTGACATTGTCTCTTATTAAAGGCTTTGATTTAGCAAAAGGTACGTATGTTGCACGTATGGATGCTGATGATATTTCGTTACCACACCGTTTTGAAACTCAACTACATTTTCTGGATACACATCAGGATTATGCACTTGTTGGCAGTTCATTTTATTTGATTAACGATACTGGTGATAATAAGGGAATAGTCCCTGTACTATTGTGCAATGACCAGTTAAAGAATGAACTTCCCAAGAAAAACTGGTTTTGTCACGGAAGTATTCTTATAAGAAAAACTGCTTATGATTCTGTTGGCGGATATGATAGTGAATTTCGCTATGCTCAGGATTACGATCTGTGGTTACGAATTGCAGAACAATACAGAGTAGCAAATATTGAAGAGCCTCTTTATTGCTGGAGGGACAGTTCTTCGTGTGTCTCAAGAGCAAAAGCAGAAGATCAGCAATACTTTGCCAACAAAGCAAGGGAAAAAGCCGAATTACGACGGAAATCAAATATAATAGTAACCCACAGTCACCCCCTGGTATCAATTGTAGTCCCTACATTTAACCGACCCCATCTTATAGGAAATACCATACTTAGTATCCAGAACCAAACTTATCCTAACATTGAAATTGTAGTTGTAAATGATTGCGGTTCACCAGCTGAAGATGTTATTTGTCATCTTAACAGCAAAAATTCTATCATTTATGTCCGCCATTCAAAAAATGCAGGTTTGGCAGCAGCCCGCAATACAGGTATAAGAATTGCCAGAGGGGATTATATCGGATACCTTGATGATGATGATATTTACTATCCGGATCATGTGGAAACTCTTGTAGATTTTCTTATAAAAAACAGGGCTCAGGTCGCTTACACAGATGCCTATATGGCAAGTCAAGCATTGGTCAACGGAATCTGGGAAACAAAGGAGCGTAAACTACTATATTCCATGGATTTTAATAATGATACTATTTTTATCAGAAACTTGTTTCCAGTTTTATGCATTCTTCATGAAAAAAAATGTATAGATGTTGTAGGTGGATTTGATGAATCGCTAAAGACCCATGAAGACTGGGACCTTTGGCTTCGCATGTCCAGAAAATTTACCCTTTATCACATTAAAAAAATAACTGCTGAATATGTGGTACGCAAAGGGATCGCTGGACAGATGACTACCAGCCCTGATAGTAATTTCAATGAAACAAGAAAAAAAATCTACCAGAAATATGCAGATCTGATTAAAGACCGGCCGGATATTAAAAAGGCGCAGGAAATAGAAATGATTAACTGTGATCCATTACTGTTTCAGGAGCAGGTGTTAAGAAGGCTCAATGAATTCATTCAGAATGTAAGTATTCTGGTTGAGAAGGGAGATTTACAAGGTGGGCTGAAATTATTTGATACTCATCGTAACAGTTTTCCCGATTCTATCCCGGAGTTAAAGCAGATTGATGCTATTATTAATAAATTTCGTTCCAAAATTCAGCAGGTATAGATTTCATAGATTCAGGTTCTATAATTCCCCCTAGTATAATTAAGAGTGCTCTGGCAATTTTCATTTCTGGCTTTCAGGAAACCACTGGCTAAGCCAGTGGAACCAGATGTCTGGTAAAGGCACTATCGTGCCTTCTTGCTTTTGCGGTTTTGCCGCTCAATTAAGCTACCGCCTGTGGCGGTAGTACTTGACCCGAAGCTCTGTTATATCTTTACTTACTACAATATTCGTTATTTTCCCCCTCCTTTTGCAGAACTTAGGAAGGAGTCTCTGAAACAGCCGTTCGTTTCCTGTACAATCAATTAAAATGGTCTGGAAATTGATTATAGCTTAATTTTAGGGAATATTCATACTGGGGAAATGAAAATTACATGGATAAGAATGTAACAGTACCACCAAAAACAAAAGTTCTCATTACCATAGATACAGAAGAAGACGAGTGGGGAGAATATACAAGACAAAAATACAAGGTGGAAAATATTTCTCAGATATCTCTGGTGCAGGAGCTTTTCGATCGCTACAATGCCAGGCCAACATATCTTGTAGATTGGCCGGTGGTTACCAATAATAAAGCAATAAAGGTATTAAAATCTATTTTTGATAAGAATCATTGTGCAATTGGAACACACTGCCATCCCTGGAACACTCCACCCCAAAACGGGCCAGCAACAGAATTTACGTCTATGTTGAGTAATTTACCATATCAGGATATCTACAGCAAAATAGCCAATCTTCACTTGGCTCTAACCAATGCATTTGGAAAGAAGCCTACGGTTTTCCGTTCAGGACGGTATGGGTTTAATTCCGATGTAGCCAGAAGCCTGCTGGAATTAGGTTATGTTGCAGATTCATCGATGACCCCTTATTGGGACTGGAGAAAATTATCTGGTCCCGATTTCCGGCATATTTCAACCTACCACTACAGGTTTCATAAAGACAGTCTTTTTAAAGCATCAGAAAATGGACCACTGATTGAATTTCCACTGTCCATTGGATTTTTACAAAAAATAAATTGCCTGCACAAAATTATACATAGAACCTTCTCTGTATCCCATCTTTCAAAAATTAAAATTATAGGATTGTTGGGGAAACTATCAATTCACAATCTTGTATGGCTGTCACCAGAAAAATCCGACGGTCCTACAATGGTTCGTCTTGCTAACCGGTTTGTTAAATCAAAACATAGATTCCTGGTATTTGATTTTCACTCAACTTCATTACTGCCAGGAAAATCACCATATGTACGAAATAGTGATGATCTGAAAAAGTTCTTAAGCAATATTGAGCATTTCCTTATTTACACTCAGACCAATGGATATGAATGTATTACTTTAGAAGAAGCTGCCAGATCCATTACACAGGACAAGGGTAAAAATGCGTAAAAAGGTAATGCATATTACACATAGTCTGGCCATGGGGGGCCTGCAACAAGTCCTTTACAATTTATGCCGTCATACCGATCGCTCTGCATTTGAAGTTTCTGTAGTAGCCTTGAAGGAATTAGGATTGTTTGCAGAAAAGTTAGCGAAACTTGATATTGAAGTGATTCTTGTTCCGCAGGTAAAGAAAGTCGACTATTTTGCTTTTGTTAAACTGGCCCGTATTATACGTGAAATGAAAATAGATATCATCCATACACATAATACCCAGTCATTTATTGATGGCACTCTGGCGGCTCTTTTGGCAGGGGTTAAAACTATAGTGCATACTGATCACTCAAGACCTTTTCCAGATAAAAAACGATATATGGTAGCAGAGCGCATATTGTCGTTATTTGCACATAAAATAATTGGAGTCTCAGATTCAGTTGTTAAAAACTTAATGCATTATGAAAGAATTGCACCTGATAAAATGCTTACAATTCATAATGGGATTGATGCTTCAGAGTATGATATTAATGTGGATAGAGTAAAAAAGCGAAGGGAACTTGGACTCGATGATATATCACCTGTCCTGGGGATCAGCTCGAGATTAAGTTATGTAAAAGGGATAGTTTATCTGCTCAAGGCAATGTGTGATATCCGCAAAGTCTATAATAATATTTCTTTACTAATCATTGGTGATGGCCCACAAAAAGAAGAACTTGAAAAATTGACTATCGTTTTTGGGCTTCAAAAGCACGTTCATTTTCTTGGGGAAATGGATAAAATTCAACCGATTTTAAAATTATTTGATATCTTCGTTTTGCCTTCATTGTCTGAAGGAATGCCAATCTGTCTGTTAGAGGCAATGGCAAGTGGATGTCCCATTGTTACTACTAATGTGGGTGGCATACCCGAAATGATCGAAAACGGAAAAAATGGCTTTCTTGTCAGACCTGCCGATAGTAAAGCGCTTTCAAATGCGATACTTTATCTCCTGGAACATGAACAGGTGCGCCAACAATTGGTAATTGAGGGGAAGCGTGTCGTAAGGGAGCGTTTCAGTGCACTCAAAATGACCAAAACCTACGAGCAACTTTATTTATCCTAATTTGCAAACAAAATCCCTCCTCTGAAGGTGTCATGTGAAAACTAATGTAACATTTCATGAGTTTTCGCATAGGCCTCCTCCTTTTTCTACAACAATCAGAATTTTTTCTTCTATTAAAAAAACAGAATATGGGTCTTGGTGAGCACCTTCGGATAACAGATCTTTAAACGGGCATTTTGAGGTGTAAACTGGAGAAAATACAGATAGAAATTTTTTCAGGCATGGTTTAGAAAATTTCTTATATTAATTAAATTAATCATTAAAATCATATTTTATTAATCGAAGTGATGGCTATAAAAACAGTTGATGTTATGCACCATTCATCTTTAAAAATATTCATGTATCATATAAAGGAGGCCTATGATGTACAAAATTCTAACCTTAATTTGTTTGATGCTGCCAGTACTTGTCCACTCAAGTGATCCTGCCGGGTTACCTGTCCCACCTCAAGGTTTTTCTTCCAAAAAGAACAATATTCCTCACGGAACGCTCAGTGGAGTACTGAATTATCCAACCCGAAATTATGGTCAGAAACCGATGAAGATCTATTTTCCTCCCGAATATTCTGCCACATCCGGTAAGAAATACCCTGTTCTCTACCTTCTTCACGGTATTGGAGGTAACGAGTCAGCATGGACATCTTCGGCTCAGGGGCAAGCAGAAGGTAATGCGGATAACGTAATGGATTTTCTGTATTCAGAAAACAAGGCTCAGCCGATGATTATTGTTATGCCCAGTGGTGGAGCATTCGGTGGTGATGATTTCTCGCGCTTTGCCAAATTTGAAGATGTGCTGATTAACGACCTGATTCCTTATATTGATAATACTTATCCTGTTTATACAGATCGTACCATGAGGGCCATTGCCGGTCTTTCGATGGGTGGAGGACAGACCTACAATTTTGGCTTTCCACATATTGACAAATTTGCGTATATAGGGGCGTTTTCAGCGGCACCAAACACAAAACAACCCAGCGAGACAATCAAGGATGTTGAAGCTGTCAAACGGGATGTAAAGCTCATATTTATTTCTTGTGGTACTAACGATAACCTTATCAACAACAGTCAAATGTATCACAATTTCCTTGATCAAAATAACGTCCCCCACATTTATCAACTGGAACAGGGCCAGGGGCATACAGCCGAAGTCTGGAACCGCAGTTTATATAACTTTGCCCAACGGATTTTCCTGGAGAGTACACCTGCTATACAAGTTGTATCCAAAGCAAAAAGCATTAAAATTGCTGAACCCTTCAGACTTAAATTGACAAAATCAGGAATTCATGTGGTTCAAAATGGCAATCCTTACGTTTTTAATCTTTCAGGAAAAGTCGTTAAGGATATTAAAAAATAATAGTTTAGTTGCCATCCATTACGGTCTTCGGAACAGCAATCGCTTATCCGAAGCACCATACCCGGCCTTATCAAAACAAACCAGTTTATATATACAAATGAATAATAATTGGCTTATGCTCTAACCATCTTATATAATTTAATGGCAATTTATAAAAAGAGTATAGGTGAGGTTTAGAAATTCAGAGGTCCACAGAAGTTTGTTAACAAATCCCCTCTCTGTGGCCATTCAGACTTTACATTGGAAATATTCAAACAGTATTTTTGGCGCTTCCATAATAAGTCTTTTGCCTGTGGAGATTTCTTTCTGTTCACCGGTGACCAGATCGAATATTATGTTTGAAAGCGATTTACTGCAATGTGCATAGCGGATTATATTGTCGAGTAAAGATGGTTTACCGAATCTTTTTTTTGGGTTACTGATACGCATAAATTCCCGACCGTACTCTTCCCTCCATAATGAATCATAAAGGCGTAATTCTGAAGCAAGGAATGCCTGGGAAGCCAGTTCTGCAGACCAGAGCGCATGCATTATTCCTTTACCGGTTAAAGGGTTAGTATGTCCGGCAGCATTACCGATAAGGATCCAGTTGTTACCGGTACAGGGCTGTTTGAAAAAATCGGGTGAACTGGCTTGAGGATTTAGAGAACTCCATTTTCTGTATGGCTTAAGCCCTTTGCATTGAGTGGCCAAAAAATCATCGAGGTCTTTTTTCAGTCCATAGGAATTGCAGAGAGAATCAGTGATTCCTATTATTTGCCCCTTACTATCTCCATTGACCCAAAGGAAGCCGTTTCGATGATTGAAAAATTTCATCAGTGTAGTTTTCTCCAGTGAACCACTGGTATAATAACCTAAACTTATTGCCAGTTCATCTTTCTGAAAGGGTTTTAACACTGTTTTACGCACAATACTGTTTACTCCATCGGCACCCACTAAAATATGTGCTAAGAACTCCCGTTCTGTTGTGCGGACTTTCCATAACCTCTGCTCTCTGTGAATAGAGATCACTTTTTCGGGGATATACACTGTGCCGCATTTAATGGCCATATCAAGAAGAATCTTTGTTAACTGAGGCTTGGAAACCGATATAATATTAGCTTTGAATTGTTCATCGATGATCGCATTATGGCCGGAAGGTGAGATAAGATGCAGTTTAGAATCAATATGGTTTTTGAAAACAGCGTCATGTAAAAAGGGGTATTTCTGTATCAGTTGCTTATTAACAGAGAATAAAAAGGAGTTTTTTCGGGTAATGAATGGTTGATCCAGAATAATCGGCCGTTTACCCTGTGATGCCAGCAGATACCCCAGATATGCTCCTGCTGGCCCTCCACCCACGATCACTGTTTCATGGATTCTGGTGAATTGTTTTCTGTGCGAAGGGAAAAATGGAGCAATGCCATAGAAGCTGGATTGTGCAGCGATTGGTTTTTCTGTAGTAACCATAAGGATCTCTCTCCTTAATAGTTGCGGTTAAAAGGGAGGGCCTTTTGTTTAAAAATCAAAGATTGTGCCAAAGGGAATCTGGCAATTGGTGCTTCTTTGGACAGTTATTTCTTTTTTGGCTTTGCGAAACGATTTCGAAAATGAAAAAGAGAAAAGGTGCGGTAGGATCACCTAAAAGAGTAACATTCATTACTTCATTAATATGAGGATATCTATTACCTGAACTAAAATCACCAGATTTTGTTATCTGTTCTTTCCATTTTTCTGCAGCTTGTTCAAATGTAACAAAATCAGTGTTCTTAAATCCGTTTTTATTTTCTTCTAACACATTATTATTAGAAGGATAATTAATAGCACTATTAACAATAGAGCTAACTTCTGATGATGACAAAGGAGTGGGGCAATTATTGTTAACAAGGGAACACAAAGACAAGATAAAATCATTGCTAACGCCCCTATTATGAAGAGCACAAGCGAAAGAAAAAAGTCCGTTATTACGATTACCAATCTCGAAACCATTTAATATCCCTTCGATTAATTGTGATTTTGATATATTTGAAATATGTGTATTTTCTTTTTTATTTTTACTTTCCTTTACTAATTCTAATAAATCATTATCTTTTTTGGGAAACACCCCCACATGCGTGCCTTTTTATCATCTCCTTTGCAACCATTCCGGTAATCAGGCAATGAGTTAATACATCAGCACCTTTAACGATTAGTTCATCCGATATTTTTAGAGTCTTTGCAATACAATCGGTAAGTTGCATGAGTGGCTTTTCATCACCGGTGCTCGAAAATGATCTCCGTTTCAGCATTATCTAAAGTCCTGAAGTTAAGATTGTTGTAAATAATATTAAGAAATATAACAATCATTCACTATCAATAGCTGACAGTAAATAAAAAAGATAATCTGTTTGAAAAAAGACCAATCTTTCAACAGATTGTATCTGATAAATTGAGTCTTATCGGGTTTAGCTGAACTTAGCCTGTCATTGAAAAGTAACCGGAAATTATTTGAGCGGATTTAAAAGGAATGTCAATCAATTTTGCCTTTTGGAAGATAATCTGTTATTAAGACAATCGCGTTCCTGTTGTTTATTTCTATACTGTAATAGATATGAATCTCCTTCCAAAAAATTACCAGCCCAGTTTAAGCATTGTACAATAACCGGAATCAATAAGTTCAACATCAAATCTCCGGTCGATACGTTTGATTTTACGTTTCAGATTGATAGGGTCCTGGTCTTTTTCAATACGCGTTATTATCTCGCGTTTGCCATACATTGAGGCTAGAGATGCCTTATAAAGCAGATCTGATATTATCTCATCTTGTCCTTTAAGTTCTGTACTGATTGACATGTTACGTAAATTTGTCACTGGACCAGTGCATCCCAATAAAAGGATTCCAGTAATGACAAAAACTATCTTGCGCATTTATTTCTCCCTTCTATTTTTTCACCCATAATCCTAAAAACAGCAAATTTTTTTATATGCGTAAATATAACAATCATCTACTATCAATAGCTGACAGTAAATGAGAAAAAGGTGTTTTGTTCATAAAAGGAATTATCAGTAGTGTCCTGTCAATTTTACGAGAGATCACAGTATCCCAAATAAAATGACAAATCACAAAATCCAAACTTCCAAACAAATTCCAAATTACAATGCTTTAAATTCCAAATCGGAATAGCCCGCCTATGCGAATACGCTTCGGTGGGCTTCGGTTCTTCGTTTAGATATTATATTCAAATTGCTCTTTCTTCCTTGTCTTTTCTTGTTTAGAATTTGAA
>CAYYNL010000011.1:0-40358 GCA_964472925.1 uncultured Fibrobacter sp.
AATTTCAGGCATTTTTACGTTTCAAAAAAATTATTTATATAACTGTATTAGAGTTTGTTAATAAATTGTTAAAATTTCCTGTTTCATTTCATTAATCAGAAATAAGAGTGTATATTTGAGTGCAAATATTTGTCATGAAATACAATCTGAAAATATTACTCAAAAAGCGAAAAGATAAAGACGGAAATCTGATAGTTGAACAGGTACCCCTTCTTGCAGATATCAGTTTTGCGGGTAAACGCATGTATTACTATACAGGTTATAAGGTAGATGCTCGGAATTTTGATCCTGCTTCCAATCGTATAAAGAAAAACACCTCTGGATACGAAGGGAAAAAGAAGGTACCATATAATATAATGAATGGCAGGTTTCTGGATATCGAAAAAACTATCAAGGACTTGTTTCAAAACGCCCAATCCACTCCTGAAATGGAAAATATCCGGGTAGTCCTGGATAAAGTATGTTTGAAACGCGCCAAAATGAAAGAAATTTCCATCGGGAATGGTTTCTTCGCGGCATTCGATTCATACATCGAAAAAAGCAATATGTCTCAGGACCGGAAGAAACATGTCCAGTCTGCTTTGAATCATTGGAAGCGTTTTGAGGACTTTAAAAAGACGCAACTCAGTTTTGACACCATCACGCCGGACACTCTCAAAGAGTTTGAGAAGTACCTTCTCTATAAGAGCACAAAGGCACGATCCAGAAAATCTGAAGAGCAGGTACCGTCACCAATGGGCAAAAACACTGTATGTAACATTATGAAGATGACACGGGCATTCTGGAATGACTCCAGAAAGAAGAACCTGACATCAACCTATCCTTTTGCAGGGTATCAAATACCAGCTGAAGTATATGGAACTCCTATCTATATCACCAAAGAGGAAAGAGACAGGATATACAATGCTGTAATAGAAAATGAGCAATTGTCCAGGGTGAGGGATATTTTTATCTTTCAATGCCTGATTGGAGTGAGGGTTGGCGACCTGCTCAAGCTGACCAGGTCAAATATCCAGGGAGGTATTCTTAGTTATATCCCCCGAAAGACGAAAGAAGGGAAACCGGTGACAGTCACTGTACCGTTGACCAATACGGCTATGAAAATCCTGTCGAAGTATGATCTGCCCGGAGGAATGTTACTGCCATTCATTTCGGAAATGAAGTACAATGGCTATCTCAAGGAACTATTCAGGCTTGAAACGATAAAACTTGACCGCTTCGTTGTCCGGTTGAATCCCCGGACGCGGGAGCCTGAAGAGGTCAGATTGTGCGATATTGCCAGTTCCCACCTGGCCAGAAGGACCTTCATTGGCAACCTGTACGGGAAGGTTGAATCAGAAATAATTGCATCAATGAGTGGTCATGTCCAGGGCAGCAAGGCTTTCGCCAGGTATCATGACGTCTCGATCGAACTGCAAAGAGGAGCAGTGGCTTTATTAGAATAGGTTTCGCCCAATTCATTCTTATTAGTAAGATGCTATTTACCAGCAATTAATGTGTTGAACCGAATAATCCGGAATATCTTTCGCTGATTATTTCCGGAATAAATGATATTCAACTACACTTGTTGTATTAGAAGGCAGCGGTGAACTATTGGCCCGAGGATTCCACGCCGCGACTAACAGAATAGATGATATTTGCTTCCTTGTAGATGCGAAATGGATGGAGTGAAAAAGGAACAGCGAGAGCTACAAGGATTGCAGTAGTTTAGGTTGAATGGGCGACGGTGGGAAATTAGCGGCATCCCGCTGAAGGCGGCCTTAGTACATAATGAGCTTGTAGGAAAAGCCTTGTGTTTCTTATGCAGCAAGCCTTTTTGCAAAACGAACCTCTAAGGCAAAATTATATAAGGTAGATTTCAGCAAAACCTACCTGGCAATAAGCTTAACGGGAGAGTAGGAATAACCGGGTATTTGTTAGGTGCGGTTTATGAGGAGCGACTCTTGACTATCGCCATGGAGCGAAGCGGAATGAGGATAGGCATGTGCTGCATTAGCGATAGCACACACCCCACAAGTACCATGACAGGCTGGTACTGACGGCACTGCCTGCATGGAAAGGATATGAAAAAGTTATAAGACATTATTGAAGCTTATTTGAATTTATGCTGATTGAGCTAATAAATGCAAGAGATAAAGAAAGGATTGAATTTTAGAAAGGCGGACCTAATAATTATAAATTACCATAATATGTAGGCGGACATTGCTTCTAATCCCTAACAGTACCAAATTCCATTACTGCACACTATGACAGAAAAAAGCAATTTGTGAAATTGGGAAAAGTCACTTCGGGAGTTGATTCTATTACGGAATTGTAATTGACATCTGCTAATGTAGCTCTTTAAGATCTAAGAGACCTGATCTGAACAACATTATAAAATATCTGACTGATATTTTCCCAAATCTTGAGAAACCCGGACTGAAAAATATCTTTAGCATCATCCCTGATGCGCGCGTAGCGGATGCAGACACTGTACATCCTGGGCGCAAAAATATCGTACATTTGCTTATGGCAAGTTCTGTCATTTTTTACGCAGCCTTGAATTATTGTATCAATTGATCCGGACAACATTACTAAAGATAATTCAGAGAGGAAAAGGTTGAGTTGGTAGAATAATAACAACGTTCATGGTTGTATGGAACCATGAACGTTTTTGAAGATAAAGGCAGGAACTGCTTAGTCTTTATCTTCCCCTTTTTCTTTGACAGCTTCTTTTTTAACAAGAGTTCCATCGGCTTTTACAGCGACTTCCATCTTAGATGTGCTGGTTTTGATTTCAAATTCATACAGTTTCCCTTTAGCTGTTTCGGAAATCTCAGATTCAACAAGTTTGTAACTCGGGAACTCTTTGCCTAAGGTTGTTGTGACAGCGGCGGGAATTTCATTTAAACAGATTTCGTACTCGGTTTCCATCCAGGTGCCGTCAACAGTATAATTTGCCGAATATTCTTTACCAGCCATTTTAAACTCAGCTTCCCATTCAGTAGCGTTTTCTTTACTCCATTTTACTTTCTGAGCTCCCGGGAATTTCTGATCAAATGCGGTTTTTACCTTTGCAGGTAAATCTTTAGGGGTTTGAGCACATGCAGTTACGCTTATAAGAAGTGAAGCAGCAAAAACAAGAATTAAATTTTTCATTTCCTTATAATTTATTGGTTTAACTGCTGCGAAATTAAAAGGTGATTCTAAAGGAATTTTGAAGTTGAATTTAATTCCAATTTATACGATATCCGATATTCCACTCAATAAAATCAGAAACATGAAACTTGTAGTCAACCAGTGTAATACCTATAAAAATATGATCCGTTATAAGATACTTTAACCCTATACGCTGGTGAAATACAGGTGATTGGTTTGTTAATTTTTTATGATAAATATAAAATGCAGGTTGAAGGATCAGTGATGCCCTGTTGATTACCAGTTCATACGAAGGGTAAATGCTCAGGAGGATTTTATCGCTGAATTTACTATCCACTGCTTCCAGTTCATTGTTCTCAATGACTGCCTGCGCGTTTACCGCACCGTTATAGGAAAGTGTGGCTCCAAATCCGATTTTTGATTTATGGCTTACCTGTCGGTTAAAGGTGCTGGAGATACCAAAAACAGGAAAATACAATCCTTCATATTTTTCGAGTACGGGCAGACTAACTGAATCAAAAATCACATTCTTAATTCCTCCGTAAGCCGAAATCAGCCATTCATTTTCAGGAATGAACTTTGAGATAGCTTGGCTTACAAAAACAGGTTTGTCGAAGAATTTATACTTTAAACTTACTTTTGGAGCAAAGGTATTAATGCCAAAGTTGGGTTTTCGCAATGCACCGTTCGAAAAATGGGTGAGGCTGAATCCGGCTGCAAATTCAATTCGTTTCGTGAGCAGGTATTCAAGGTTCAGCCCGGCATCAATCAGGAATGATGTGCCGGCGCCAATAGCTATATTATACTGGTTGGTAACAGGATTATACGCTCTCCAATTAAAAGTGGCTCCGAATCCGATTTCGTAGTTAAAAGAAAGTTTGTCCCAACGCTTAAAAGGTGCATTGAAAAACCCATAAACTGCTATTGGAATGCCAATTTCTCCGGGATTGTAAAAATCAGCTACATACAGTCCAATTCCATATTGAGGAAAGTTGTACAACTGCTCCCAGTTGTTTTTACCGGTTGTTTGAAGTGATAATTTAACAGAAAAAGCCTGGAATGCTTTGATCTTTTCAGCTTCGGCATTTATTCCTTTCAAAAAAGGGTTGGTTGCAAAAACATATCCATTCTGGTAAACAGCCTGCAACGCCAATAAA
This sequence comes from uncultured Fibrobacter sp., assembly GCA_964472925.1. Classification (GTDB taxonomy): domain Bacteria; phylum Fibrobacterota; class Chitinivibrionia; order Chitinivibrionales; family Chitinispirillaceae; genus JAAYPC01. Next base: position 4,296 of record CAYYNL010000011.1, read on the forward strand.
CGGCGGGAAATGATTTCAGGTTTACGGATTGAGTCTGATTGAGCGAAACCAACAAGATGGAAAGCAAGAATGCTCAGGGCAGCTAATTGTTTGGTATAGTCTTTGAAAAAAGTCATTAAGTTAAATCTTATTGATTCGTTGAAGTTCTGATAAATAATTTCAGGAAACCTGGCAACACGATGAGTAAAAGTGGCAGAGCAACTATAAATCCCCCGATTACCGCAATGGCCAAAGGTTGATGCATTTGTGCTCCGGTTCCAATACCCATTGCGAGAGGGAAAAGAGCGACAATGGCTCCTAATGCTGTCATCAGATTAGGGCGCAATCGTGCTGAAATAGCCATTACCAATGAATTGCTGTTTCCTGTTTTTATTTCGGAAAGATATTGCTGGATGGTAAAAATTGAGTTTTCTCCAATAATCCCGATAATCATGATCAGGCCGGTATAACTGCCCACGTTTAAAGGTGTATGCGTAAGGAACAAGGCTATCAAGCTACCGGATATACCTAATATGCTTATAAAAAGCACGATCAAGGAGAATTTCAGACTTTTAAACATAAACAATACGACAGTAAAAACCAGTAACCCTCCGGCGATCAGAATTTTCAACAATTCGGCAAATGAGTTCTGTTGTTCGGCATAAGATCCTCCGTATACGATCTGATATGAAGAAGGTAAAGTGATGCTTTTCATTTTATGCTGAATGTCCTTCATTACACTTCCCAGATCCCTGTTATTCAAACGTGCAGTGACCACTCCCATTGATTGAAGGTTTTCCCTTTGAATTTCGGAAACGCCACTTTGTATTGAAAATTCAGCAAACTCAGAAAGGGGAAAATAATCACCCGATGAAGTGCAAATTGAAACCTGTTTTACTTCTTCAATCGGCGTCCGGTTGTTAACAGGAAAGATCATGCGTATATTGGTTAATTGCTCCTTTTCCGGCACTGTTCCAACAACTGCACCCTCCAAATAGGAACTTAGCTGCTCCTGCAACTGAGTAGGAGTAAGCCCGAATTGTTTTAGTTTTCCATCCCTTGGAATTATCGACATAACCGGGCCTGCAATTACAACGCCATCAAAAACATCGGCTGTTCCTGTTACTGTTTGCAGACTGTCTGCCACTTGTTTTGATAATTGAAGTAATTTGTCGTGATCGCTTCCAAATATTTTTATTTCTATGGGTTGAACACTGCTCATTAAATCGCCTAACATATCCGTAATTACCTGTCCGAAATCTACTGTAAGAGCCGGAAGGGTACTTTCCACTTTTTTGCGGATTTCATCTGAGACCTGCGAGGTGGTCCTGCTTCTTTTTTTCTTTAATTCGATCAGGTAATCGCCGCGGTTTGGTTCGGTAATGAAGAATCCCATCTGCGTACCTGTTCGCCGCGAATAGGTTTTCACTTCAGGAATGGATTCAATTATTTTATCCACTTCATTCAACATACGGTCGGTTTCTTCCAGCGAAGTACCTGCCGGACTGTTATAATCCAACACTATGGACCCTTCGTCCATATCAGGAAGAAAGCCGGTCTGCAGCCTTGGCAATATGAATATGATGCTAATGATCAGAACTATAACGATTGTAAAGCTGAGGTAAGGTTTTTTAGAAAAAGATCCAAGACATTTGTATTGTGGTGCGTGGAACGTATGTTTTTTTTCGGAAAAAGCTTTATCGTTTGAAAAGAGCAGGTAAACAACTGGCAAACCTATCCAGGTGATAAAAAACGAACAAACCAGTGTAATGATCATAGTTTCCGTAAGAATTTTAAAGTAGGCACCTGCCACGCCAGTCATCAATTCGAAAGGAATGAGAATAACGATAGTACTGAGCGAAGAACTCACCATAGCAGGGAAAAGATACTGTATGGCTTTGCCTACCAGTTCTTTTGATCTTTGCTGTGGATATGCCTCATGGGTACGGTGAATTTGTTCAACTACAATTATAGCATCATCAATAATAAGCCCTATAGCCGCCGCAATAGCTCCGATGGTCATAATGTTGAAATCGGACCCGATAGCGAACAATACAATGAAAGTTAGTGCCAATGTTAACGGAATAGTAATGAGAAGCACTGAACTTGCTTTAAACGAACGCAGGAAGAGAATAACAACAACTATTGCCAGCAACAAGCCAATCCAAAGCACATCTATTATGCTTCTGATGCTACTTTGCACAAATTCAGCCTGATTATAATACGGTTTCAATAAAACACCCTTAGGCAGAATTTTATTGAGTTCACTGGCTTTATCTGCTACGCTGGCTACCACTTCAATAAGGTTGCTGGCAGGTTGTTTTACGATTGCTACAAGTGGAAAGTCTTTTCCATCGGCTTTAATTTTCACATATTCATTTTGTTCTGAAATCTCTACACGGGCTATATCTGAAATCTTTATCTGCCGGGTAGCATCGTTAAACAGAACCAGGTTCTCAAGCTGTTCCTTGTTTGAAATGGAAGCATCGGTTACTGTAAGATAAAGCCTTTTGTAGTCAACCGTAAGTCCATTTGACTTTATAAATCCTGTTTGTTGTAAGGCCGTTGTAATTTCCTGGGTACTTAATTTTAATAATTTTAGTTTTTGAAGGTCAGGAATTATCCTGTATTCTTTTGTTTTACCTCCGATAACCTGCACCGAAGCCACTCCTTTAATACGAGAAAAGTATGGTTTTACTGTGTATTCAGCGATTAGTTTCAATTCGACCGGTGTTTTGGTAGGTGATTGCAGGGAGTACCCCATAACAGGTAATATAGAAGGATTCATTTTCTCCACCGTAATTTCAACATCGGGGGGCAATGTGCTCCTGATTTGGTTAATGCATGATTCAACCTGTTGTTTGTCGAGATTTATGTCAGAGCCCCAATCCATAAATGCCGAAATTTCGCAGCTACCCATGCTAGTGGTGCTACGGATCATGTTCAGGTTTTCGACTTGCTTAATGGCGTTTTCGAGGGGTTTTGTAACCGTTACCATCATTTTATCAACCGGTTGCTCGCCATTATTAGCTATTATCTTGATCTTGGGAAATGTAACGTTTGGGAAGAGTGATGTTTTCATATTTTTATATGAAAAGGCTCCGCCTATTAATATGAGCAACAAAATTATTGCCACCGGGCTTTTAAACCGGACGTATATCTTTTCCATATTATTTAACGATTTTTACAATAGTACTATCCGGCAAACCGTAAGCACCTTCAATAATTACAGGATCGTTGACAGATACATCTGAGGAAATAATTTCCACCATCTGATAGTTTGCAAATCCTTTAGTAACGGGTACTTTAACCGCAATGCTGTCGTGCAGTATTTTCATTACCCAAAACTTATTCTGAACTTCGTTAGTTAACAATGCTTCCTTTGGAATAAGCATGGCTTTGGAATGGATGGATTTAATAAATTGAACCGTGACATTCAAATTTTCTGGTAGCTGGCGATTGCTGCGGACTTTAATAAGTACATTCTGCGTTTGAGAAGTCTCATTTATCAGTGGCATGATCTTCACAATATTACCATCGAGGAATGTGCTGTCGGGCAATATTACTTTACAAGTCTTGTTAGAGGCTATCATCTGGTTATATTCAAAAGGGACATTTACCTGCACCATCATATCCTGGTTTTCTGTTACTGTGCAAAGCTGAGTTCCTTCTACAACATACACTCCCGGTGAATTTATATTTAATTCAGAAAGAATACCGTCAGAAGGTGCAAGAATGCCAATAATTCCACTTCCACTTTTTGCGCCGGATAGTTGTGGATCAAGATCTGATATTTCCATTGCCTTATTTTCTTTGGTTTGAATTTCAAAAAGCAAATCATTCTTCTTTACCACATCTCCATATTGGGCATTAACTCTTTTTACATAGCCGGGGATAGATGAAAAAACAGCATTCTTTTTTAAAAAAACTGTTTTGCCGTTTAACCTTATTATGTCATCAATGCTTCCATGGAGAACAGGAGTGGTCTTAACCGTAACTTTTGGGTCAGCTATATCAGCCGAGGTTTCTGTTGGTTTGCTTTTGCATGAAACCAAAAGGCTTAATGCCAATAAAATAAAGAGAAGTTTTATCGTTGATTTCATAATCATTCTTTTAGTAGTTCCAATAATTGTACGAAATGATGAGTGCTTGTTTTTCGAGGCCCAGCAATGCCCTTTCCTGCTTTTTGGCTACAAAATCCTTTTCCAGGTTTTTAAAATCCATCACCGAAATATCGCCTTGCGATAATTGACTTCGGTATGCTTTTAATAACTCATCGTATTTTACGATTTGACTATTAATAAGCTGTATATTTTTATCCAGGAAGGACAACCGGTTGAGGACACTTTTCTTATAAATATCCTGTTGTACGACGAAATTATGTTTCTCAAATTCAACTGTAAGCAGATTTATACCCGTTTTTTGCTTTTGTATTTTCTGCTGATACCCATCAAAAATATTCCAGCTAAACGTAATGCCGGTGCTGAGACCGAACCGGTTGAAAGCGGGCAGATAAATTGCGTTTAGCCCGGCATTGGCAAAGAGATTAACTTGTGGTTTGTATTTCAAGTCGCTGATGGATTGGTCGGCGGTAATATTCAAACTATCCAGCCGATAGGATGTTAAAAAGGAAGATGAATTATTGCTGCTGCTTAGTTGTAAATCAAGCTCTTGTAATTCAACCATAATTGTATCATTAATGCCACATAGTACATTGAGATCGTACAGGTTTGTTCTGAAATCAGAAAGGTATGTTTCATAATCCAGTTTATAGTTATCCAGTTCTATCTGCATAAGCATAAGGTCCGAAACTTTAAAAATGGCACTTTCAACCAGCTTTTGCATGACAAGTATACGGTCATTAAATTCTTTAAGTAGTTCAAGACTTATGTTGGCCGATTTTTTTGATTTCAGGCAAAGAATATACTGATGACTGATAATTTTCTCCAATTCATGAGAGGTCAGCGAAATGCGATTCTCATTCATCTGACGGGTAATGTCTGCCTTGTTTGAATAGGTTTTGAGACTTGTGCTGGTAAAGAGTGGTTGTTTAATGGAAACTACCGATTGATACTGCCCGCCATCAGTCAGAGCCATATCGTAACCTGTATAATTTGAAGCACCGTTTGATACAAATTCGAACTTATATATGCTGTTATCGTGTGAAATAATTGGAGCAAATAATGCACTAGCTTCAATATTTATTTCAGGTTTTGATAGGACGCTATTTATTAGTTCCAAATCCAGACCTGCAATCTGATTTTCGTTTTGAGCCTGATTGATTAATGGACTAAACGCTTTTGCTTTGGTAATATAATAATCAAGGTCACGTTTTTGAGCCTGGAGATTGTTTACAATCAATACCAGGAGCAGTGCTGTTATGAGTCGCATAATTTTGTATGTTACTTTTCGTGAGTGATTGTAAAACAATGAAGGAGTTCACAGTAAGTGTACTGGATTTGCAGGTGATGTGAATCGCAAATCTGTTTTACGATTGCTAATCCCAGTCCATGCGATGCTGAATTTCCTTTCACAAACCGGCTGAAAATGGCTTCGTTATCCAACGCCTTATTCAATCCTGAGTTACAAATGGTTAATTTATCCTGCTCAATAGTAATGTTTATAAAACCATTACCAATATTGTGATTCACAGCATTCGAGAAGAGGTTATTTAAGAGTATTTCGACCATGTGGGGATTCATTTTTACACTGAAATCAGAATGAGCGTTAACGATGACCTCACAGTTTCGATCACTTATCAATGGTCCAAATTCAACAATCTTCTGCTGAATAAACTCATTTAACTGAATAAAATCAGTAGCCGAGAATTGGTTGTTTTCAATTTTGGCAAGCAGCAAAAGGTTTTGGTTGAGGGCCGAAAGACGTTTAACAGCATTAATAGCTGTTATCACTTTCCTGAATGAATCTTCGGTTAAATCCTGCTGCAAAATTTCTTCGAGGTTAAGGGAAGCAATGGATAGAGGGGTCTGGATTTCGTGTGATGCATTTTCGGTAAACTCTTTTAAGGCGATAAAATCTTTTTTCAGTTTTGCGGTAAGGTTGTTAACCACTGCGTTTAAGCGGTCAAATTCATCAATGCCTGAAGGAATTAGTAGAAGAGAATTGTTCTTCCGAAAGTCAAAATCCTCGATAGTTTTGAGGTTTTGCTCAAAAGTGTTCCAGGTAGTCTTATTTAAGCGTCTTGTAATAAAATATGATATTGCAAACACGGTTAAAAGCAGGGCAAATATAGATACAGCTATACTCAGAGCCAGGTCTTCACTTTCAACAGATGCTTCCCTTATTTTAACAGAATAGTACTGGTCTTTTACCTTTATACTATTTGAGTATTCAATAAATAATTCAGCTTCTCTCTCAACAGTATTAAATATGGATATTTCACTGAATGCAGGATGACCAAGGGACTGGGTATTAACCTGAGTAATCTCAACAAGTGGTTTGAGATTTGGAATGATACCTGTTGCAGATATTTGTTTTTCGATAAGTAACTCTTGTGATAAAAGATTTTCCTTCGTGTTTTGCAGAATGATTGTTTTCAGGACAAAATACCCTGAGCAAGAAAGTGCCAGGAGAATTGCGCTGAAAAGAAACAGGTAATTGCGATTAATCTTTGCCAGGAACTTCATGAGTCAGTAAATTTATATCCCATTCCATAAAGTGTTTTGATATAGTCGGCTCCACCTGCAGCCTTTATTTTCTTACGAATATTGTTGAGATGGGTGTAAATGAAATCGTAAGTATCAGCCAGATCAATGTTATCATCCCAAAGGTGTTCGGCAATAGCTTCTTTTGTAAGAACCCGGTTTGGGTTAATTAGTAAGAATAAAAGAATATCGTACTCTTTTTTAGTGAGGTTAATTTGTTGATTGTTGATAGTGACAGATTTGCCATCCGTTTGAATGGATATTTCATTAAAAACTACATTGTTCGAGCCTGCATAATTACGACGACGGAGCAAGGCTTTTATACGGGAGTTCAATTCTGAAAGCTGGAAAGGCTTTGTTATATAGTCATCAGCTCCCTGGTCAAGGCCGGTGATTTTGTCATCCAGGGAGTTTTTGGCTGAAAGAATTATTACTCCTGCTTTGCTGTTGTATTTTTTTATTGTTTTAAGCAATTCGAGCCCGTTGCCATCGGGCAAGGTAATATCCAAAAGGATTATATCATACTCATAAACAGCTGTTTTTTCGGATGCTTTCGTAAATGACTCCGCCAGTTCGCAGATATAATTCTCTTTGGTAAGGTAATTGCCAATTGCAATCAGCAATTCAATCTCGTCTTCGATGATCAGTATTTTCATGATCCAAAGTAACGGATTAATTCTAAAGGAAATCTAAAGATGGATAAAGGGGATTCATAATACTGATTTGATATTGCACTATTTCTAAGCAGACTGGCTCGATAAGGAGGCGCGTTGTTAATTGAATTGAAGACGATATCAGCTTTGACAAGCTTTGTCAGAATCTTTGTTCAGTAATGATACAGTCTGGCTTCCTTCACTTCTGCCGTCGTCGGTAACCAGCTTGCCACTTGTCAATACTACCCCGCTTTAATCAGGGCGTATAAGGGACTTGCACCCTCTGGAAAAATACACCAGCCTCTTCTTTTCGCTGAGTGAAATTTGTATTTTTGATCTTTTTCTCAAGCTTTGAGGTAAGGTTAGCGGTCAGGCGAACAAAAAAATTGAACGTAAGAAATTGATTATATGTATAATTTGGGCAAGGAGTATTTAGAGCATAAAATTTTCGATCAGCTTGCTGACCTTGCTGAATTTTATAAATCATTGTCTGACTCAACAATGAGTTTTAGGACTCAAGGAACCTTAGAGCTTTTCAATCTAGATTTTTATGTGTTCACTTCCATTAAGGGAACGCTTGAATCAATTAAAGAAATCTTAACTAATGGTAGGATAAATGATGCATACGCCTTATTACGGAAATATTACGACACAACCATGATAAATGTTTATACGAATTTGTATTTAAACGACCATTTTAGTATTGAAAATTTTATTGTTCAACATATTGACAACTGGCGAAACGGGACTGAAGCCATCCCAGAATATCGTAATATTTCGAGATACATTAAAGAGTCCGAAAAATTAAAACCGATAACAGATCTTCTTAATAAGGATAAATTGTATAAAGAGGTGAGAAATCGTTGTAATGATCACACTCACAACAATTACTATTTTAGCCTCATTCTCAACGACAATGAAGTTCAATTTGGAGGTCGGGTCAAATCCTTAGACACATTTTCATTAGACTTGACGGCTGTTTTTGTTCAACACTTCGCTTATCTCTTTTATCTGAATGAGCATTATATGATGTCAAGTGACTATTCTGACTTCCGAGATATGGGGATGACTCCAGTAGAAGACTGTCAATATTGGGTAGCGGGATTTATTCAAGATACTTTTGACAAATGGATAAAGCCAAATAGACCTGACATTGCAATCGAGATAAAATCAAAAATATTAATGAAGCTTGAATAACAATAAAATGAATACCAATAATAACGCCCGAACCGCTAACCCGGGCTAAGAGATCATGGCTTTTTCCTGACGCACAAGGCCAACCACACAAAGCCTCATTCGCCTAGCTCGAAACCGTTAGCTATAAACGTGCACATTCAACTATCTAACCATATGAAAACACTTGACATTAATCTAGAAAACTGCTATGGGATTGGAAAGCTTAACCACTCCTTTGATTTTTCACAAAGCAACTCTTATCTAATTTATGCACCAAATGGAACAATGAAAAGTTCCTTTGCCAAAACTTTCAGTGACATATCAAAAAATGATAAAAAGATAACTCCTCGTGATAGAATTTATGAGTCTCGTAAGACTAGTTATGACATAAAAATAGATGGTTCTTCCATTGTCCCAGAAACAATATTGGTGATCGACGCCGAAGATACTACCTTTGATGCCTCAGCTAAAATCAGTAATTTTATTGCAAGTAAAGAACTCAAGCAAAGATATGATGAAATTTATCAAGAATTAGATAAAAGCAAAAGCGATTTCATTAAGAAGCTTAAAGGCGTTTCCCAGAGTTCAGATTGTGAGAATGAATTTATTGAAACATTTCACACAGATCAGCTAAGCTTTTTCGAATCAATGGAAACCATAATTGCAATCCTTGACAAGCAAGTAACGAAGTTTGATTTTAGATATAATGACGTTTTTGATAAAAAAGGTAACGTAAGAAAATTCTTAGAAAAAAATCAAGCAGCCTTAAAACTATATATAGAGAATTACCAGAGTCTGATCTCCAAATCAAAGTTCTTTAACAAATCAGAAAATTCTTTTGGAACATATCAAGCTAATGAGATCATAAAGGCAACTGAAGATAATTCGTTTTTTGATGCTGGTCATAAATTCGTATTGGAAGGAGACTCGACAGTGGCTTCATCCGAAGAGCTTAAAACACTGGTTGATAAAGAAATAACCAAAATAGTAAATGATACAAAGCTTAAAGAATCTTTTGATAAAGTTGATAAAGCCATTGGTGCAAATTTGGAATTAAGGGCTTTTAAGAAAGTAATTGAAGACAAAAACCTACTACTTATTGAGCTCGAAAACTATGATGAATTTAAGAAGAAAGTTTGGCTTTCATATATTTCAGAATTAAAATCTGATGCAAAAACACTTTCAGAATTCTATAAAACAAAAAAGAAAGACCTCGAATCCATTATAAAAGAGGCCAAGAAAGAATTCGATATATGGAAAAATATCATATCCACTTTCAACTCAAGATTTTATGTGCCTTTCAATGTTCTATTAACTAATCAGGAAGACATAATTCTCAAACAAAAAACGCCTAACTTAACTTTCCAATATCATGATGAGAAAGATGTTCCTATAGCTCAAAATAAAGATAGTCTACTAATGATTCTAAGTAAAGGTGAACAAAGAGCATATTATATTTTACAGTTATTGTTTGATATTGAGGCAAGAAGAGCAAATCCTGATAACCTTTTGATTTTTGATGATATCGCCGATTCTTTTGATTATAAAAATAAATATGCAATAATTGAATACATTAAGGACTTACATTTGTCCAAAAATTTTAAACTGATAATACTGACTCATAATTTTGATTTTTATAGAACGATTTCATCTAGACTGGATTTAAAAGATGCAGTTTACATGATAATTAAAAATCAAAAACGAGAAATTTCAATTCGAAATGGCCAATATAGAAAAAATGTATTCAAATATTTTCTAGGAAAAGTAACTGATCCCAAAGTATTTATCAGTTTGATTTCTTTTGTTCGAAATGTTGTTGAATACTCCGATAGTGACACATGCGCTGATTATCTTAAGTTGACAAGTTGTCTCCATAACAAAATGGATTCAGGTTCTATTAAAGCCAATGACGTCCTAGATATCTTTAGAAAAAGAATAACTTCTTGTAATTCGATAACAATTACCTTTGGGAATGAGAATATTATTGACTTAATACTTAAAACAGCTAAGTCGATAACTCAGGAAACAACGATTAATGAAATCCTACTTGAAAACAAAATTGTACTTTCGATTGCTATTAGATTAATTGCCGAGAGAATTATGATTTCTAAAATCCCAGGACTAGATCTCTCTAAAATTAATTCAAATCAAACGCGAGAACTATTTACTAAATACTCCTCTCATCATAATGATGACAGTATAAGGATCCTTGACAAAGTTAACCTTATGACACCTGAAAACATTCATATGAATGCTTTTATGTACGAGCCATTAATAGACATGTCACTTAATCATTTAAAGGATTTGCACTCAGAAGTTGAATCACTAAAATAATGATTAATGACAAATAGCAACCGCTAACACGGACGGTATGTTTAATAGGCTTGTCACGGTTTTTGCTTAACTATGCACCCAATACAGATTTGTAATGATTGTTGCACCCGCACACGCGCATCTGGCCACAATTGAAAACCCTGTATCTTGACAACCTTCTGGCTTCGAGACAAATTGTACCCTGACGCTGACCCAGTGGCCGCAACCAACTTTGTAACTGGGGATAATCTTGTGGCTCCGATCAAACTTATACCACGACACGTGTAATGCTCAATAATATTTGTAACTGGACGGCAAAAACACACGCCAAACCCTCCTTGCACCATGACAGCTTTATTGCCCCGCTGGCGCAGAGTATCAGGATTCTGCACGGTGCTGTCGTCGGGTTACACTTACTAAAACATACCACCGGGCCGTTAGCGTTCATTGTAAGTGCGACACGAAATCGTTCAAATAACTGTTAACCGTTCTTTGAAAGAAAGAGTTAACCTCATGTTCCATCATGAGTAGCCTACCGGCACATGCGTCACTGGCAACGGTGGGGTGTGAAGCTGCCGGGAAAAGATTCCCCGACGGATAACAACATTCCTGAAGGTGTCGGCTGGATGGTATGGTGGAAACATTTAAACTGCTGTTGACGTACCGTCATGCCGCGATAGTGTGAAAGTTGTTGATACACACTGGCCAAAATGGCAAGAAGACAGGATGCAAGTACGTTAGCTATGAGCACATGGATGTAGTTCTTCCGGATATAGGCAGCACCTAACCCGTCTGGTTATTTGAGCGTAACGTGGTAAGCCTGTATAACTCCTGTTGCAGCAGGTAGGTGGTCTGTGAAGACTTCACAATCATATACAGGTATGGGATGATGGAGTAAGCAAATGCCCTCATGTAATGATTGGGATATGCCCACTTCCATCGGGTTCTCTTTTGCAAGAACATTGTAATAAGACCTTGATTCAGGAAAGCAAATGAAATCCTATCAAAAGGATTGTGCACCGGGAACCAATCTTATTCACTGGAAATCCATTAACTGGAAGCGGGTGAAGAAGGTGGTAAGGTCATTACAGTTACGTATTGCAAAGGCAATCAGGGAAGGCAGACATAATAAAGCCAGGGCTTTACAATGGATGCTCACCCACTCGCATGCAGCTAAATTACTGGCTGTAAAACGAGTAACTGAAAATTCAGGAAATCGTACTCCTGGCGTGGATGGGATACGATGGAACGCTCCAATCAAAAACTCCGGGCAGCCCTATCTTTATCCCGGAAGGATTATCGGGCAGAACCCCTTCGCCTGCTTTACATTCTCAAGAAAAACGGTAAGAAAAGACCTTTGGGCATTCCTACCATGAAAGACCGGGCTATGCAGGCTCTGCACCTTCTGGCTGTCGAACCGGTATCCGAAACACTTGCGGACAAAGTCTCCTATGGCTTCCGTCAGAAACGAAGCTGTCACGATGCAATAGAAAGATGTTACATTCACCTTTCCCGCAAGGATAGTGCTACATGGATTCTGGAAGGAGACATCAAAGGTTGTTTTGACAACATCAGCCATCAATGGCTCCTGCAAAACATCCCGATGGACAAAAAGTGAATATTCCGGACAAAGTGTGCCCATCCCTGTTAGACGTGGCTCTTAAGGTAATATATAAAAAACAGCCCTACCACAAGGGTAGGGCTGTAAAGCTAATTTAAAGCTATGGCAAGCAAGGTAATTGCTAATAGAATAACAGTTGTAACCAAAGTTAATTCAATTGCTCTTGCCGCATCGCCGTAAACCGTAATGCAAGTATTATATTTACATACGGTGGCTTTAGGTAAAGATTAGTAAATATTTACCATAGGCTTATGAATTACAAATTACCAATTCCCTTCACTTCTACCCGGAAGGTTCAGGCTAACAGATTTAGAGGATCTGTTATTTTTCCTTGGTCACCCCTTTGAAGGGCGTTCCATCGCTTTTACCATCCATAAACTTACCATCTGGACCACGTTTAGTCCAAGTTTCAGTTGTAGGATTGTAAACCTGGGTTCTGTCTTTAACAGCACCAATACGATGACCATCACCGGTTTTGCCGTTTCTAGCCATGATTTAGTAGGTTTGACTCACAAGCTATTTAATACTAAGGCGCTTATGATTTGCCCAAGGAATAAATTTGGTAGTAATACAAATATTTCTACTTTTACGACTGAAATCATAATCCCACCAGGGAAAATAAATTTCAATCATCCGAAGCTTTATTCCATAGGCTTCGTTTTTTTTATTTAAGCCTTTTAATAAGCTTATCTATTTCATCGTGAGGCAAACTGGAATTTATTAGTTTCAGCTTATCTAATAATTCAGCGCCTTTTGTATTTGATATTATTTCTTTTTCTACAAGTTCAATTACTACCCATATGCTACCGTGTACTTCAATTTTCAAATCTTCAGCTTCATTCCGTAATTTTTTATCACCTGTTAGTAAGGGACATTTAAGTTGATGAGATTTCCAAAGAACTGTTTTATCAGTAATCCCTTTAAAAAATCGATTTGTAGGAAAATGTTGTATCTCTTCTAGATCGTTTGCTGTGAGTTTAAATACAATAAGCCTCTTTGCTCTTATAAATGATTCAATTTGTTCTCTCTGGTCTGACTCTAAAATTTCATTAACTACAAAATCAGTTGTGCAAATCTCAAAGTCAAGCGCAAAAAATTCTGGTAAAGCACGAATGCTGATGATGTCAAAAAAAACGTTCGTATCTGTTATTATCAGCTTCATACTAGTGGTTGCATTTGTTCTCTAAATCTCCAAACCGAAGTGCCTGCAAAATATGCTGCTTCGTTCACAGATATTAGCTCTTTGCCTAATGCCAAATAGATCAATCGCTCAAAACGAACTGGTTTTTCCTTGCTTAGAAACCGTCCAGGTTCGTTCCCAGGTTCATGCAATTTTCTTTGCCTGTAGCCCATATTTAACCTTTTATATACAAAGTCATTAATTATTCCTAACTGCAATGCACGGGAAAACAAAGCCGAAAACGAAATCCCCCAGCGTTCTTTTATGAAAATCAATTCGTTTTGATAAAAATGAAATCGATCCTTATGCAAGTCCTTACGCGCCATATCTTCGGGATATAGCAATGCACATGCAAAAGCATGGCAAAGCTTTTCTTCACTTTTCTGATCAATATCTTCAGGAAAGGTAAGTGCATGATGTGCCAATTCATGAAGTGCCGTGAAACGTTTTCTTACAATATCATCATCCGAAGATGATTTTCGTAAAACAATTACCTTTTGGTTTCCGCTATCAGCCTTTAAACCATCAAATGAGTTTGGAGTTTCAATTTCAACAACTTTGTAACCCTTGTCTTCAAGCATTTCAACAACATCTGGTATTGGGTCATAACCTAAATCCCATGCTTTTCGCAGAGCATTCGCAGACTCTTCTGCCACTTTGGCATTTGAAACAATGTAAGGATAAACGAAGTATGAGGTCGGTTCTTTAAAATTAAGAATATTTTCAAGTTCAAAATATCGTTCGAATGCCTCTTTAGCCTTTTCTTCAATGGTTTCTTGTTCAGCTTTAGATAATTTAGAGCTAAATTTTCTAAAATCGACATTAGTTAGTTCAACAGCTACTGAAGGATTCGAATAAAAGTAATCAATCGGAACATTGAGAATAGCCGATAATGAAATTAATAAATCACTGTCGGGTTTCATTTTGCCTTGCTCGTATTTATTCAACGACTGCTTGGATACCACATTGCCTAATCTGTCAGCTAGACCTTGAAGCGACAATCCAGCCATTTTACGGGCCGAAATGAGTCTGATAGCAAAATTATTATCCATGATATGGTTTATTAATGGTTGACAAATATACAATATATATACCTATCGTCTACCATAATATTAAAAAATGTTATCAACATTGTTAACCTGAAAAGTAAATAAGTGCTGTCCCCAATACAAACAAGTCTCTAAGTTAGAATTTAAAGGTGCCAAGTAATAATTACAAACCGACAACTTCGTTCTTTGAATAACGTACTCACTTTATCAAAAAGAGAACTGCAGTTGTCATATAGGCAACTGCGGTTTAATTATAAGAACTGAAAGTATATAGAAGATACCAGCAGTTATACATAAGACATCTAAAACTTACGAGAAGGGACCTGCAAGATTCAACAAAAGACATGCAAAGTTCAATAAGAGACCTAAGAAGTTCGAGAGACCTTCCGCACAAGGGCAAGCACATTTGCAATTCGAACATGGCCAGCCCGCAAACCTAAAATTGCAAATAAGCGTGCCCTTCTCCTCCCCGCAGATTATGGTTTATTGTAGGTTTACTTATCAAATGAGAAAAAAGAAATAAATTTGAATAATAAAAACAAGCATTCGAACACGGCCTGTTGTTTACAGCGCCTAAGCTCCAGGGCTTGCGCCCAATCACAGTCCCGCAATGCAGGGATATTCAGTAGTACGATAAAACATTGAATATCAACAATTAGTGTTGATAACTTATAAAGGAAATTACCCCGAAAAAGGCCAAAAAGGCTTAAATTCGGGGTAATTACTTTTATAGTGCATGATAAAGGTACAAAAAATCTACGGTTTTTCTGCTGAAATAAACTTCAATTCACCTCAAAAGGAATTTGAACGTTACTGGCAGTCATTTTTAGGGTCAGAGCTCGGGAAAGTGTATCAAATTATTCCATGGAAGGAGCTGACCAGATCCAATAAAATCAGGGAGAGTCGGAAAGGGCCTAGTCGGATTTTCAGTCCGCAAGGAATGCTAGCCCTGATGTTTTTGAAGTCATATGTGGATTGTTCGGACCGAAGACTCGTTGAGCATCTAAACGGGAACATTGATTTTCAGTTGTTCTGCGGTATCTTTCTGGGCACAGATAGAATTACCAATTTCAAGATGGTGAGTGATATCCGTTGTCAGCTGTCTGAGAAGCTGAAAATAAAGGAACATCAGAAGATATTATCTGAATACTGGAAGCCATACATGAGTCAATCCAACCTCATGTTGACGGATGCAACCTGTTATGAAACATCCATGCGTTACCCGACCAATGTAAAGTTGTTGTGGGAAGGTGTTGACTGGAGTTACGGACAAATGGTTCAAATGTGCAAATACCTCAAAATACGGGCTCCACGTAATAAATACCTGGAGCAGAGGGGAAAGTATATGAACTATAGCCGCAAGCGCAAGAAATCGAAGAAAGAGACAACAGTTCGAACCCGCAGTCTTCTTTACTTGCTGGAGAAACTGCTGGGATTATTAAAAAAGATAGAGAATGAAAACCACGGCAGACTTAAAATGCCCAAGAGATACTACCAGCGGATCAAGGTATTAAAAACGGTATTGAGGCAACAGCAACAGATTTTTGAGACAGGAACAAGTGTTCCGGAAAGGATCGTAAGTCTTTCCAAATCTTATATCCGGCCAATTGTCAGGGGCAAAGAGGTAAAGGCTGTTGAGTTCGGGGCAAAGGTGAATATGATCCAGTTTGATGGGATCAATTTCATTGAACACTTAAGCTTTAAAGCCTTTCATGAGGGCATACGACTGAAGAAATCAGTTTGGTATGGCAGAGATCTGGTTGGGAAAATCACGCATGTTGCAGGTGATGACATCTATGCAACAAATGCCAACCGAAGTTGGTGTGCGTCCCAGAAGATCTATCATGGCTTTAAAAGAAAAGGACGTGCCGGGAAATATGAGGACCAACGCAAAGTAATGGCTACAGTGTTACGCAAGGAAAGGGCCACACGAATGGAAGGAAGCTTTGGAACTGAAAAGGAATATTATGGCCTGCAGAAGATCAAAGCCAGGACGATGAAAAATGAAATGCTCTGGATATTCTTCGGAGTACATACTGCCAATGCTGTCAGGATAGCCAAACGACTGGCAAAGGAAAAAGAAATCCCCAAGGCGGCTTAATAAGAGAGCAAAATGAAATCCCCTGATAATCAACCTGTCAGATGATGAGGCATGTCTTGCCCTTTCAAAAAAACTTGGTTATTAACATCTGTGGCCTGGTAATGAACAATATGGATGCCTCAGAAATGAAAAACGGGTAAAATCTACTGATGAGATTTTACCCATTTATGATTTTTTACTCTACTCCTGAATATCCCAATGCAAGCACCGTCGCCTAGGCGCGGAACGTCAAACTGTCTAAAAACCCAACCACTATTAACACTGCAGTATTATTTATCAACAGTACCATAATTAACTTGCCAATAATTTAATTAATTAATATATTTGATTCATGAAATATATCATTGGACAAGACAGCCTCCCCCCTTCGCCTCGTCTATAGATCAGGCGATCGGACAGGATAACGAGGTTAGAACCAATAAGCCGAAAGCCTTCTTCAAGGCTATTATTACCTTAATGAACTCTTTTCTTAGTCCGATATCACCTATAAAACTATATGCCGACATAAACCGTCAGATTTGAATTTTCAGATCCCACATTCTTCTTGTAGCTTATTTTACTAATTTTAAGCAGGAAATCCGATTTAGAAATCAAGTCGAAGTGGGTTTTTAGACGAACTTACGTTGTAGGCAATTGAAGAGAATTTTATGAATGAAACAGCAATATATCAATTCAAACGGGATTTCATAATAAAAACTCTCGTACAAGAAGTCCAATTTGCTCAATGGCTTAGGAGTATATTTTACTTGAATCAGAAACTCTCTGAGGAATTCGATTTAATTTACCAGGATGCATTTTATGTCAAACTTTACACATTACTGGAAGAGGGATTAAAATATGCGACAAAGGTTCGTGAAATCTTAAGTAAAGGAGGAAATATTTCTAATACACAATGGTATTCTACACTAATAGAATCACTTTTAAAAATTAGATCAAGTTTAGATGAAAGTGAACTTCTTTATATCGAATATAGGAGACATTCAGCCTCACATATATTCCAAAATAGTTATGAACATATTCAGGAAGATCTTTCAATAAAGAAAATAAGAAAAGAGAGAGACTTAGCCGTTATTAATAACTTAATAGAGGGATTGATTAGAAAACATGGTAGTGATAGGAATATTGATGAATACTTAAACAATAAACTTCATCCAGAATTAACAAGAATATATGACAGCTTAAAATAGCAACTGCATACAACATGGGCTTAGCTGCCAGGCCTTTGTGTCCCACCGCACAAAACCAACCACACAAAGGCCCGGCACCTAGCCCAATTAATTTTCTTTGCCAACAAGCAGAGTTCGTGTTCTGGATGTATGAAACTGACAAGAACTGTTTTGAACATCTCCAGTTGAGGTTGCTTGGGTAATTTTTTTAACATAAATTGCAGTGTTTTGACCAAATTTAATCAAAATCTGCACACGAATCAACAAGTAAAAACAGTATAATGAATATTCCGGACAAAGTATGCCAGAGATTCCGGACGAAAGTATGCCACTAAGCAATGAACGATAGAGTTGTAAAAATAGGTTTTTTCTTTATTGAGTTTTCTTTCTTAATGATTCACCTTTAAGATCGATTTTATGGGCTGAAGCTGACAATCTGTCCATTATTGCATCAGCCAAAGTGGGTTCATCGAGGTATTGATACCAGGATTTTACCGGAAGTTGTGATGTGATGATAGTGGAACGTTTTCCATAGCGATCTTCAAGGAGTTGGAGCAGGGTAAGTTTTGTATTATGATCCAGTGGAGCCAGTCCGAAGTCATCCAGGATAATCAGTGGTACCTTTTCCAGTTGATTCAGGAGTTTTATGTAAGTTCCGTCCAGTCTGGCCAGGATCAGTCGTTCAATGAAGCGGTTCATTCCCAGGTAATAGACCTTGTGGCCAAGAGAACAGGCTTGTCTGCCAAAAGCACAAGCCAGGTAACTCTTTCCACAGCCTGTAGCCCCGGTAATCAGGATATTTTCGCTTCTTTGAATGAAGCTGCAGTCAGAGAGTGAGAGTAGCTCATCGCGCGAGAGGTTGCGGGAAGGTGAGCACTGGACCTGTTCCAGTACAGCATCATATCGGAGTTTACTCAGTTTAAGGAACGTCTGGGTGCGGATTCCTAAACGGTACTGACCTTCAGCTTCAACCAGTCGTGCCAGGAGTTCGTTGGCAGTAAGTTGTTCGTGGGAAGGCATAGCCAAGGCTCCCCGATAAGCCTGGGCCATGCCCAGAAGTTTGAGCTGTTCTAATTGCTCAAGTGTTGCATCTGTGTTAATCATGGATTTATCTTTAAGGTTCAACAATGATATTCTACACTATTTTTATGTGGGAGGGCCTGCGGGAAGGTGAGTCCGGGAGAAGGATTATGTGTGGTTTTCAGGAATAAGCCTCTGCCCCTCGTAGATTCTGGTGTTCAGGCAGGCTAAAATCCAGACTTACCTGCAAAACCTGTTTATCAAGACCCTTTTCAAGGATATTACTCAAGATCCCATAAGTTACTTTATGTCCAAGCAATGCTCTTCCACAGGCTGCTTCCAGTCGTTGCTTCCCGTATTTGTCAGCCAAACGTAAAATCCCGATACATGCCCGGTAGGACTGTTCAATAAAAGTTCTGTGTTGTAATACTTCCCGTACAGCTTTCACGGTATTCTCACCAATGGCTGTGGATTTTTTGAGGAAGTACTCCTCATCCCAGCCTTTCTGTTCCAGGTAATGTTGGTGATTGGAAGGCATATGTTCCGCAAGTGTTGTATAACCATGCCTTCGTAAATCCCTTGCATAAGAAGCTATTCGTTGATGGTCAATGTAGATCTCAACATTGTCAGTATCATAAACCAACTTTACCTGTTTGCCAATGTATTGATTAGGTACACTATAAAAGTGCCGGTCTTCACCTAACATGACATGGTAGTTCTTTGCAACCTTTGCTGTCCGGGTTGATTTGGGAATGAAGGGATGATCTGTCAATGGATTGAGTGAAGGCCGCTCCAGACTGATAAACTTATCATACCGGCTATAATCCTTGCCCTGTAACTTGCTATGATTGAGTTTTTCTGTTTTCTCCAGGATTGCTTTATTCAACTGATCCAATGAAAAGAACTGCTCATTGCGCAGGGGAGCATACACACGACAATAAGCCGTGTTCACACTGCTTTCCACAGATGCTTTATCCCGTGGTTTTGCCACACGAGTGGCCGTGAGAGTTGTATTGTAATGCAAGGACCACTGTTGGCTGTATTCTTCAAAGGTGGGCTCATAGCGGTTAGCTTTTATAACCACCTGCCTCAGGTTATCTGTGCGCACCATATGGGGCACACCACCCATATACTGCAATGCTCTGCTTAAGGATGCGATCAGATAGGCGCGTTGTTGAGATGGCAATGCTTCAATGTAAGTGTATCCTGAACAAGGTAGAATACAAACCAACACAGGGCATTTAATCACTTCACCGGTTTTGGGATCGGTATAGCTTAAGGGATCTCCTGCAAAATCAAATTCCATCAGTTCTCCGGGAGGGTGATCAAAATGCATCACGGCTTCCCGACTCTCAAGATATCTGCTCAGGTAATCACAAAACTGTGATCTGCCATAGCCATCTGGTACTTCCTGCCGGTACTCTTCCCACAAAATGACCCGGGTGGCTTTGCCTTTCTTTAATTCCTTTGCAAAGTATTCCAACCTGTTTTGTAAATCAGCATATTTATCGCTTGTGCTGGTGATAACTTGTTCCTGTTTAGCAAGCGCACAAAGCATTGCATCATCAAGCCTTAAAAGCTCTGTGATGCTCTTGCCAGAGTTCTTATACCGATTAACATACTCATTGATGGTTAGTCTGGAAAGGTTTAAAATCCCCGATATGCGTCGATTGGAGTAGCCCTGTTCCTTTAATTGTAATATCCTGCGCACTTGAAGCATAGTGATTGATTTATTGGCCATGGTTTAAAGGATTATCTCCTTCAAACCTACCTATCTTTCATCGCTTTTAAGTGGCATACTTTCTGCCGGAATGACAGATGCTTTTTTATAAAAAAACCGAGCCAGCCAACTACGGATTACATCATGTCAATTTTTTTTGGCATGTTTTGCTCCGGAATGACTGGCATACTTTGCACCGGAATGGTGGCATACTTTAGACCGGAATATTCAGTATAAGATATTAACAACCAACATGTTAATAATTGTTAAGGATCAACTATTTATACCATGCTGGATGCCTTCATCGGTAAGAAAAAACTAAAGGACGCCCTTTCGAACGTCCTTCATGATGTGCATTGATTATAGCCTAAGCTGATTATTTCAATCTAAAATCTTCTATTTGTTCGTCCCAAATAACAATGCCCTTTTTAATGGGCTCTGAGCGTATATTATTGATAATTCCGTCTTGGGCTATCTGATACACTTTGGTTTCTATTTCGCAGCTCATTTCGGGCTTGTTAAACTCCAGGATTTTAATTTGCTGCACTTCGATGTTTTCCCTTGTTACTTGTGTCGAACTAATCCAGCCATCATTATCCTTACTTATTGATTGTGAGGATAATATTTTACCTTGCTTAGAATAAACTATCAGGATAACCTCCGACAAGTCAAAATCATACGAAGTTGTGCCTTCATACTTTTGTTTGTGAACAAGAACTACGTGATAATCACCAAGAACAAACTTAATCCCATAATCATATCTGTATTCCGTAGAGTTTACAGAACAATTAGTGGAGTCCTTACAAACAAACTTTTTTACCAAAGTTTCAATGATTTCGTGATTGTTTTTGTTCGAATAAAAAATGGTGTTGTATGTTTTCCTGTCAACAGTCAAAGGCAGTTCAACGCTTCTAAAATTCGACAAGTATGTAACAAACTCCTGATTTTGTCCTTTACAGCTTAAGGTAAGGAATGAAATTATTATTAGAATGAGATGTTTCATGGCGTTATCTGTTGCGTCTTACGGTTGTTACAGTGTAATTATAGTTACTACCCCCATGATTATAGGAACCCGTCATCTTGTTATTGCTTATCGTCAATTGATTATTCGAAGATGTCCCATAGTTTTGATGCGAAGTCCTTGGGTCAAAATAATTATAGGTTGTAGATGTTACTGCTCCATTGTTTAAGGTTTCTGTCTTACTAGAAACGACAACAAAGTGGTCGGTTCTTCCATCGGCATTTGGTGAGCCATTTTTATAATCAACACCAACCATAATTGGATTCCCATTTTCTAAAGCTTGGTCAACCACAGCAAATCCAGTGCTTGCATTTGCATTAGCATCGCCAGCCCGTCCGTTGGCAGCTGTACCTGTAACTAATACTTCTGTTCCTCTACCAGCGGTTTCTACTCCTTCGTTCTGTAACATTTCCGAGCTTGCTTGGTAACAGTTCGTTCCATTAGTAATTTGAGATTCCCAACTGGATTCTTCTGCCCCGGTAAAGGTCATTGATGTTGCTTCATTTTGAGTATAAGTAACCGACGTACCACCCCCAATATCTTGAGTGTAATTAGCTCCAATATTTGTATATCCGTCAATATCGGCACTTCCGTCTTTCCACATCGTTGCTGAACCATCAGTACTTGTGTACCAGTCCATGCCTGTTGGGTCAGTAACAATAATGGGATTATTAGCCGCATAATGGTAAGGGGACCAGGAGTAATAATTTTCAGCGTGGGGGTCAACACTATGCCATCTCCCTAGCACCTGATCATAAAACCTTGCTCCATAATCCAACCAATTCAAGCCCATTTCATCCTGCATCATCTTACCGTTGTAAAGATATTCATTTGCATGAACATAATCGGTATTAGCCAGTGTCAAGCCTTTCTGATTAAATCCAAAAGGATAATAACTGTCCACTTGTTGTACAAAGATACCATTTTCACCGGGTCTAAATGCAACTCTGACATTCCCGAGATGGTCCTTAAGGAAAAACTCAGAAGTGGAGCCATAACCGACATTACAGAAAATCCTGCCTTCATCATTTAAAATCCAAGCCAGGTTTCCATTTTCATATACATAGTTATTGATGAAATCGGTTGTCTTAGTGATCCTGCCGGAAACAAAACAGTTCTGCTTCCGCTTACTGCCTGCTGCGTCATACAGATACTCCACCCTGTTATCACCTCCCATATTGATTGAGTTAGGAAGGTTTTGATGATCATAAGTGATCAGGATGATCCCTTTGTTTTTGTCAGATACCAGGTTCCCGTTCGCATCGTAGTTGTATTCCCATGTATCGGGGTACTTAGGATCTGGATCTGTTATTACTCCGTTATCTGTAAAATCTTCCCAATTGCTTCCTGAAACAGCATCATTTACCGCTATCAGTTTGTTCCCGCAATAATGATATTGCAGATCATCAATTTTCCCTGCCGTATTGTTGGGATAACGCAGACCTTGCCTGACAATTCCCTGGATATTGCCGTTAAGATCATAAGAGCCTCCGGTCTCTGAATTATAGATTCTTTCAGTATAGATGTCAGATTTACTCCATACCCCCGAATTATACTCATAAAAATCACTTTCAAGTATTCTGTTAAGATTGTCGTAGGAGTATTTGTAGGCTTTTATTCCCGTTACCCCAGATGCAGGGAGACCGGTAGGCTGTATACACCGCCAGATTGTTGATGAAATATTCCCATTAAAGAGGGGATCATTCCCAAGGTCACTGTCGACCTTATTATAGAGAAGCTTCATGCCGAACAAGTAACCCGTAGAACTAACCAGGTCGGGATCATTGATCTGGGTGAGCCATCCCCGGATGTTGTATTTGTAATTGATTGTTTGCAGTGGGGCCTCGCCATAAATCATATCCTTCTGGGTAAGTTGTCCTAAGGCATTATACGTATTCTGAATTTTATGTTTGGGTAAATCGTCCAATGTGTAGGATTTATCTGTTAACCTCCCCGCGCCATCGTATAAGAAGGAGATTGATTCAGTGTGGGAGTCAGTAGTGCCGTTGAATGTGGCTGTGTGCTCATTATAGGCATTAGAAGGCCTAGCTGTCAGATTATTTATCCCATAAACGGTCGTGCTGAAATCATGACCATTAGCCTGATTCTGACTTCTAGTTTGAATCATCCTGCCCCGGTTGTCATAATAGGTTACTGTTGTGAGCATCGATTGTTCAAACTGTATCATAGAAATTGTAGGCAGACCTGAAACCAAGTTAAGTTCGGGTTCGCATTCACCACTCAGGGATGTTGGTAATGAAAAATCAAGATCGGGATCAGAATATATTGCCTTAAAACCCTGATTGGTGGTTACATAGGCATCATAAGTATCATAATAGTTTATCGTAAGGTAGGAGCCATAATTGGTAGGGAAGGCGTTATCTGAATAAATATCATTTTCTCCCCCGCTTATACTGCCCTCAACATATTCCCAGCAGGTTGAGTTTGCATCAGCCTGTAACTGGACCTGATCGCGTGTTGAAGTAGGATAGGCTGCACATATTCCGGTGATAATTACTCTGCCCAACGCATCGTACTTAGTAAATATCCATTCATAAGCCGGGTTTCCATCAACATTTTTGCGCATATTCCCATCTTGATACATTATCATAAGGTCATTCTTATTATATATGTAATACTCGACATCCTTGCCGGGAATCTGTTTCTCAATCAAACGTTTTCTTGAATCATACGTATAGCAGTAAACATAGTATTTTGCAAAGTCGTCCCCGGTACCAAAACTAAAACTGCCGGAAACCTGAGCCGACCCTTCCGGAGAAATTACATAGCGTAACAATCCCAGATCATCATAAATATAATATGTATCCACCCGCGTGCCATCATCCAAAATCGAACGCTTTAATAAAATTTGTCCTTGTTTATCTTTAAATTCATAATTCTCTGCGCCATCTTCATTTAAAGTTCGGGTAACATACAGTTGATTGTCCCTATATAAATCATTGGTTAGGCATGTATTTCCGTCAATATCCCACAAAAATGCCTTGAGGTTATCATCAGAAGTGCTATTACTTAGATAACTAATACTGACTGGATGATCTCCCGGGTCAAGTTGCCATGGATCGCCTGGAGCGCCCTTTCGTAGGACCCTGTTGAGAGGAGATTTTTCATATTCTATGGGAGCTTTCCCGTTGGTGTCTCCTTCATAGAGTGTTCCATAACAACTCCAAAGTTCAGAATAAAAATCGCTTCGGAATTCTCCCGTAGAACTTCCACTCTCATAAGGCTGATACTGTTTTTCATCAAGACCATAATTATTGTAGACAACAGGCTGTACCAAGTCTTTTACCCCCGGAGTTATCCCTTTCTGAACAGTCTGTGATAATCGTCCCAAACCATCAAAATATTGTATAGTCTGCAGGGCCGTATTGACGTTCGTGTTAATATCGAGAGCTGTCTCACTCACACCTGCCACCTGAACATCAAAAGAATGGATATAATTTTGTGTGGGGGTTTGAGCAAAACCAATTACCCCATAACATATCAAAGAGAAGGCAGATAGAATACTCCAAGTATTAGATTTCATATCTTCAGGTATATGATAGAATAGATTACTTTAATTACCAGATTATAATTTGTTAATCACCTTAGCTGTAAAACCATCATTCTTTGTTACATGGAAAATATAAGTACCAGGAGGATAAGGGCTAAGGTCAAACTGGAACATGAAATCGTTTACCTGAAGATTATTTGCAATTACTTCCCCCGATTGCCGGGTAATAGTGACCGAAACTATGCTTAAACCTTCCTGACAAACAAGGGTGACATTAGAGCTGGTCGGATTAGGGTAAAAAGAAATGCCATCCTGTTGTATCGGCAGTGTAACCAAAAGACTGTCTGAAGTTGATGAACAAATATTGGAAGCAGTCAGCGTCAGTATCACATGACCCTGACTTACATCATTATATGATAAAGAATAGGTCGTGTTGAGTAGTTCATTGTTGAAGAAATATCCATCCCCTGAGGTTCCCCAATGAACAGCTTCAGCATCATTTACCGACGACTGAGTAAGATAAAGCAAATCACCTGCCTCAATCAGCGTATCATTACCGGCAAATGCAGTTGGAATTTGAGAGAGTCTTACTTCCACGCTGTCCCTGGCTATACATCCATTTTGATCCTTTACTGTGAGTGTATAAATGCCAGGTGTTGTTACTTCCAATTCATTATTTGGATATCCGCCCGGGGTCCATTGATAGATATCAAATGTCCCCTGAGCATTAAGAATTATTGACGAGCCAGGGCACATAAGTGTATCATTACCGGCATCAATCTGAAAATCTTGGCACAAATCAGCAAATTGAAGGATGAAAGCATCTTTCTCACCGGTAGAAATCAGGTTTGTCGTATCGGCATTAAGACCAGGGATTAATAATGTACCAAAGAAGTTTCCTATCGCCGTTATCTTCTCACTATCACCAGCCAGTATTTTTCTGCAATAATCTTCTGAAGTACCCGGGAGATTGTAGCTGGCTCTCAGCATCCCCACATTATCATACTTAGCAATAAAAGAGTTCCCAAAAGGGCTGAAAGATTCCACCTGAGCCATGTTACCGATCTGGCTACCTAATTGGATTATGTGAGCATAGCTTCCTGAAACAAGTATCTCATGGGATGAATTGGATGTAATTGCATAACCATAATCATTCATAGTTCCCCCGATACTCTTTAACCACTTTAGATGGCCTGATGAATTTAGAACCGCGACAAAAATATCCTTGCCACCTTGAGATTGAATTATTGCTCCATCAATCAGTGCGGTATAGTCAAAACTACCTACAATCCCAACCTCATTATCAGGAGTTAGAATTATTGAGGATGCTTGTTCACTTCCAGGACCACCTATGATCTGAACCCATTGCAATTCGTTATTTTGATTAAACAGTGCTATATAGGCATCATCATTCCCCATGGAGATCAGGGTAGTATCAGCGATATGCAGAGTGTCGCTAAAGGTCCCTATAATGCACATTAAGGAATCATTACTACTTATTCCCTCGATAGTCGAATTGCCTGAACATTTCATAGTAAGGGGTAAACTCTCAGTCCCGTCAGGCTGGATTCTGACAATGAATATTCCTTTGTCTCCTTGTTGCGCTATATAGTTTCCAGCCAGAAATAAAGAGTCCTGAAAACTCCCTGCCAAAAATGCATTTCCGTCAGGTTTGGATGTGATGAGCAAGTTGCTGATAAGGGCTTTCCCTCCAACAGCTTGAAGATATTCAGGTTCTGCATTCTCATTTATTCTACTCAAATACCCCCCTGAGTATGCCGGACAAACAATTCTCTTTTCTGCAAAATTGAGAGTGTCCTGAAATATGCCGGCAACGTATAATCCCTGATTTGAAGTTGCAAGGGATGTGATATTATCAAACATTCGTCCGCCAAAGGTCTTTTGCCATATTAGGTTTCCCATGGTGTCATACTTAAGGAGCCATGCATTGTTACTAAATGCTGTCAATGTCTGGCTGGAATCTCCAGGAACAATTCCTTTTAAGCTGCCCCCCATGAAAAAATTATCATTTAGTCTCTTGATATCATTCAGATAATCCCAGCCAATATTGCCCGCTTTCTGAGACCAATTCAATGGCAACTGTTGACAATAACTGGTCAGGTTGATCATTATCAAAAAAGCGATTGTAATAGTCCGACTTTTCATTTTTTACTATCTATAAGATGAATAACTTTTCCTGAAATCACTCCAATTTCTGCTGTTCTTTATATGGATGGATTTTGCATCATTATTTTGTAAGATCATTATTTTGTAAGATCATTATTCTGTAATCCTAATTAAGTGGATTGCCCAAATTCTCCCAGATGCTCTGTTCCCTCCCCAGTTTTAGCAATTTCTTTGATTTATAAATTTACACGACTTGTAAAAAGAATTAGTTCTCATAATTCCGCAGCAAATATTCTTCATAACAAGCCATATAAATGAATAATTTAATCCAACAGTTTCAAGGGCTTTATCTGTAATGATAATCATACTTTTTGAGAATATTTCCCTCAAAGTCTTTGATAAGTATTAACCTATCAAACAAATCATACACATTATAAACAGGTTTATTGTTGGCATCGCTTGAAGACGTAATGCCAACATACGGTTTATATGAATAGGTGGTCATTTGTGCATCCATTGGATAAAATCGTAGATCGTCAAATATAGCTGGCGCGTCACCTACACCAATATAAACTTTGATCTGTAGTCCGGAAGACTGATATTGAGCCAATACTTGCATAGGTAATTCAACTTCAAGCAAATGCCAATCTCCATCATCAAATTCATTGCTCTTCCTTACATGAGAGCTCCATACTCCATTGACTTCTATGTGGATATATGCGCTCTTTGATCCCTTTACCCAAACACTGGCTTTATATCCGCTATGTTTCGTCGCTAGATCACCAACAAGAAAAGTACTTGATGCGCCAATCCCAGATAACATTTTTAATGCCATATTCCCAGTATGTGAATCAAGAGACCAACTATAATCTGCAGTTGAAGAAAGACTAAAAGAATTCGTTTCGTTTAACTCAAAACCACTATATCCACATTCATTGGAAGTTGCATTATCAATTTTGGCAATTAAATATTTCGAATGATATCCCCATACATATGAAGTTGATGGCCCAATACCTCTGGGAGTTGCCTGTAATACATTACAACTGTTATCAAAATTATCGTAGGAGATCCCTAAATCAAAGTCCCCTTCCATTATTGATCTTTCAGCACTAACCATTAATGGCCTTTCTGTAGATGCAGCCTTATTATAGTTAAATCTTAGATGTTCAATTTCCTCATTATCAATAGATGTAACTTTTTCTATCAATGTGTTGTCAAAGCCAGCCGCTGCTAATAGATAAATTCCTTTCATGATAGGATCTACCTCTGATTCATACAATTCTAAGATTGAAGAATTATAATTTTGAATACATAAATTATAATTATTATTGGCTGCAATCTCACAGGGAATATATCCGCAATAGAGATTATTCAAACAAGCATTATAATTACTTTCATTAAGACAATCATCAAAGTTTTTCCATGGATCCCGATAAGCTTCGCATCGTTTTGAGCAAAGTGTATAATCTGTAAAATAAGCCAAAGGATCATTATAATAGCATTCAACCGCTTGATCTGCATCCGTTAATAAGTTAATATAACACGATCCATAAATGGACTCACAATCACCAACAGCAGTGGCCCACTCTTGATTTGCCAATCTGCATGCGTCTAAGTCTTCCTCATATTTATGATCACAATTACACTGAAAAGGTATAAAATCCATAGGGTATTTAAATACTTCACTTTTTACCCTTCCATCTGACAAGCCAGTAATTATTTTTGTTGGATTCAGATGTCTTGGATTTTCATAATAGTATGTTTGTGTAGAAACTATTTCGCCATTATTTGTATAATCATGGGTGACAACTTGATCAAGACGTTTGTTTAATGCAGAGATAATGAAGTTAAGATAGGAGAACTCTTCAGAATAATAAGTTTGTAAGTGAGGAATCACATTGACATTAATAGTCGCAATCCGGGAGGCTTTAAATCCCCTGATAAGATTCAGATGACTTGTATCAGATTGAAATGTGTACTCAACCTTTTTCTTAAGAGAGAAGTCTCCATTTGCTTCTAAGCTATAAAACTCTTCTCCAACCACCTTCGACCTCATAAATGCATAGTTAATTGTCGGAATATAGGGTACCCCACCGGATGGGTCATCTGTATATTTGAGAAATGTAGTTATCATTTTACCATTATTATTCTCAATAGTACCATTGTATTCTATTACTCTTTCATATGAAACACCACTGGATGAATTGCCTAATCCACCAACAGGAGTAGAATAAATCATAAGTCTTGGAACATCTACAAGATGATTTGCTTGGTTTACTCTTTTTTCATAACCGGTTGTGTAATATTCAGGGGTACTCTCACAAACTAAATATCCTGATTTATCATAATCAAAGGTTTTTAGCAGAGTTGTACCTGTTAAATTATCGTAGTTTTTAATTTGTTTGATTCTTAATCCACCAACAAGGAACTCTCTTTCCTTTGTTAACTCAATGGGGTCATATTTTTTATAGCTCAGATTTGCCCAAACTGTAGTATTAGCCCCTTTAGCACATAACTCCATTAATAGGGTTCCAGGATCACATAATATGTCAAAGTCTTGTTCAACTGTATTATCAATAGGAATGGTGGCGCAAGGATCCGGAATAGTTTTAGTAAAATCATAATAAAAATTGACATGAGCATTATCATTGATATGAATAGGTTGATTAACATATGAAACCCACGAATGTAGAACATACCCATAATAATTATAATTGGGTTCATAAACTATGGGGGCAAATTCACATTTCTCTTCATCATCTCCGATGCCAGTCACATGATAATAAGGCAAAGGGGTTGATTCAGATATTGAGATTTCATCTATTGTCGGTAATCTACTATAAGCATTATTTTCATAAATGAATTCAGAAGTCGCACCAGTAGGATAAGATATCTTTTTCAATATCCCTGCTTGAGTATATTGTGAATCCGGATTCCTATCCGCATCGCCAAAAGCTTGGCCAGCATATTCAAGGTAAGGAATTGTGCTTTCTGCGGAGGTATTTTTACCATTGTAAAAGCCCCAAAAATCAATTGATTTTGAATCCTTAGGCGGAAGATTTACACTTGAATACTCGAAAGAAAATCTCTTTGCCGTAATATCCTCGTTTATGCCTTTAGAAGGATTATTGGGGACAAACTCTATGATTGAATCAAGCCTTAACCTTAATTCATTTTTTGAAGTGCTATTAGGATGCACTTTGAAATAATCATAATAAAATTTAAATGTCTTATAATTGAACGTGATCTCGTCTAATTTCATTCCTCCATCTTCTGTTGGACTTGAATCAAAAGAAATAATCCCGTTACTGAATTCAATTCGAGTCAGGTACTTTGCATCATTTATTGTCGTTGTTAACGAGCTTGGTTGGGCATCGACCAGTTCATAATTAATGAGCTGTTTTTCATACAGTTTTGTAGAACTATAGGAAACGCTACTAGTATGACTATATGATCCATAAATAAATTCTATAGAAGAACTTGTCATGGGATTGATAATCTGGGTTAAATACCAACTCGAAATATAGGCAGGTTGATCGGGCCCTCGCACATCGGCATGAGTTGTTTCTGTTGCATAACCATGACCATATATATAGTCCAATCCGTCTGGACCAGAGAGTATGAATCCGGTAATGATTCCATTTTCATATATTGGTTCGATTTCAACATCAGCATAAGGGATTGTCACAGGATTCTTATGGTTATCAAACATAAAAGAACCATTTAGTCCGCCCACATTATAATAAAATATATCAGGCTCATAATCTATCTCACCTTTTGCCATTTGATCTAGACGTTCATAAGATTTATCTGCGATTCCGAAAGGATAAGATGAAGAGGGTATTCCGAGTTCAATGTCAATTATATTTGACCAGGGCACTCTTTCGGAATTTTGAATATAGCCATTATTCATATCATCTGGAAGTCCTCTCATCGTCCTTGTGATAACCCCACCAGCGTTTAATGACCAGCCCAAACCAACAAAGGTAGCCTCATCCTGTACCCTGATACCACCAGCATGGTAGCTCACAGAAATTGATAAATCTATTCCTCCTTCATTTAAATCAATTAATGGAATGTTAATATTAGGCACGCCGGTTGATTTGTCAACAGGAACTTCACAATACTTTCCAAGAGAAGCTGCGTTAGGAGAAGGCGGGACTGCAACTGAATTGTACCACATTTCTGACGGGACTTGTGATAATGCTTGGTTGCTTAGACTAAACAGGCATTGAAAAGAGAAGCCAAGAATTACGCAAACAACATAAAGTCTATCTCTGGTTATCATTATTAATAGATTTTTGATTTTTTTCTGACTTTCGTTTATACTCAAATTATTAATTATTGCATTATTTTTTAAGTGAGCCTTGTAATGTAGAGAATTACCTTCGAAGAAACTGTATAATCCATGAAACAATTTATAAAGGTAAATTTAAAGCAAGCATTATTACTTGTCTGGTCAATTTACGTATAATGGCTTCATGTGAGGTTCGAACTGAGTAATTACTTGTCTTTCTTATATATTGAGTCCACAAATATATGTAATGAGCTCGTTATAGTCAAATGCACATAGTTGAATGTGAACAAAATTTGAATGAATGGTTAGCAACTGCCTATGAATGGACGTATCAGTTTAGTAATTGGAATTATCATTAAACAATATATAGTTGAAAATCTTTCATAAAATAGTATATTAATCGCATATTTATTATCTCTGGGATATTGATGCCGAATAAATATAATCCTGATTAATTCATTAGGCATTGTTATTTTTGAACAGATGTTGAGAATCAATCATTTGCGTTCTAATGCAATGCATTAGAAAGGTGAACTGATGAATTTTCTTAAGCTTAATGATGGCAAGTGATTCATATTGTGTTAAGCATTCTACTGAATTATTCAGGATAATACTTGCATGATATAAGACTCCATACAATTGCAGCATTTACAAAGTATTATAGGTGATATTTAGGGTCTGGAGAAGTTTATCAAGTTGATCAGGGGGCCAACAATAAAGGATGGGGGAAAGTTTCTTTTAATAGAAGAATATTCGATGCACGAAATGAACTGCCTGCTTTAACAAAGTCATAACCTTTCTTTAACCAAAGTTGGCGGCACTGAAAAGATTCATGACCCGTGAATGTTAATTTGTTTGATATGGATGTGGAAGGATTCATCAAAAGTACAAGATAAGATAAATTGCGAAATTACATTAAAGATGTTAAAGAGGGAATGATTATTTGAAAACTTGGTTTGGTGACATGTAACATGATTAATCATTGGTTTAAGTATTTGAATTGAGTACCAATTGAAGTTTTATGCAGATTATGCTGACCTCTGAGGTGGGTTTGGTAGTGTTTAATTAACTGTGTAAAGGAGCCCGCGGCAGGCGCCCGAGAATAAGTAAATTTACACAATTAGTTAAAAACATGGACGACAATCTAAAAAGAGCCTTAAGAGAACATTTAGGCAACGCGAAATCATCAAAGGGGCTGTCAGAAATGCTCCAGGAGCTTTTCAAAGAAGCAGTGCAGGAATTACTTCAAGCAGAGATGGAAGATCATCTCGGCTATGAAAAACATGCTTCAAACAGTAGCGAATTCCCCAATAATCGGAATGGTAAAACCCACAAAACGATCAAGAGCAAATTCGGAGAAACCGAAATCGAAGTACCCCGGGATCGTGATGGGTCCTTTGAGCCCCAGGTTATACCAAAACGAAAGCGAATTATTGAAGAGATAGAAGATCATGTTTTATCTCTGTACACGCATGGTTTAAGCACTCGCGACATCGAAAGCCATATCAAGGATCTGTATGGTGTTGAAATGAGCGAGGCTACCATCTCGCACATCACTGACAGAATTATTGACCATATCGAGCAATGGAAAAGCCAGAAGTTAGAACCTGTCTATATGGTTGTCTGGATGGATGCCATTGTTTTCAAAGTCAGACAGGATGGCAAAGTCATTGATAAAGCGGTCCAGATTGCTGTTGGATTAAATAACCAAGGCTATAAACAGATGCTTGGTATGTGGCTCTGTCAGAACGAGAGCGCTTCTTTCTGGATGAGCGTTCTAACCAATCTGAAGAGCCGGGGAGTAGAAGAAATCCTGGTCACCAGCACCGATAATCTGAAAGGATTTACCGATGCTATCAATGCTGTTTTTCCTTGTGCAAGGACGCAAATCTGCATCGTACATCAACTACGTAATTCATTGAAGTTCGTTGTATGGAAGGATAAGAGAGCTGTAGCTCAGGCTTTAAAACAGGTCTATGATGCTCCTGATGAACAGATTGCTCTTGGTAAACTGGCTGATTTTGAAGAACAATGGTCAAAGAAATACCCTTACATCGGTCAATCCTGGCGAAATAACTGGACCAACCTTACTACATTTTTGGAGTTCCCTTTGGAAATCCGGAAGATCATTTACACCACCAATATCATTGAAAACATTAACCGGATTATCCGAAAATACACCAAAACTAAAACTTCATTGCCCAATGATACAGCTTTGGAGAAAGCAGTTTACCTGGCCTTGATGCAGGTCTCAAGAAAGTGGACCATGCCTCAGAAAGATTGGCCTATCATGCTGCTCCAATTTATGAATATCTTTGGTCAGGAGAAATGTGGAGTAAAAATTTAAACCTTTACACAGGTGATGAAACACTACCGCCCACTCGTTTACACAGTTAAGCTAACACTCTCGAAGTTGTCCGCTAACTTTCTGCTTAAATGCCAGTATTGCATCTTAAATGCCCGAATATGCATCTTAAAGTCTCTTATATCACCTTGAATGCAAGTTCATTTTCATTTTAAACGCCCCTTAATGCACCTTAAAACACTCGAATTTTGCTCCTTAATGCTCTAATACGCACTTTTTGCACCTTAAATGCATGTTCATTTTCATCTTAAACGCCCCTTAATGCACCTTAAAACACTCGAATTTTGCTCCTTAATGCTCTAATACGCACTTTTTGCACCTTAAATGTACGTTCATTTTCATCTTAAACGCCATTTATGCTCCCTAAAATACCCGAATCTTACTCCTTAAATGCTGTTAAACGCACTTTTTGCACCTTTAATGCACGTTCATTTTCATCTTAAACGCCCTTATGCTCCCTAAAATTCCCGATTCTAGCTCCTTAAATGCTCTTAAACGCGTTTTCTGCACCTTAAAACACCCGAATTAGGCTCCTTAAATGCTCTTAAACGCACTTTTTGCACCTTAAATGAATTTGGAGGCCTATTTTTGCACCTTAAACGGCCTTTTTGCACCTTAAACGGCTTTTTTGGGGCCTTTTTCTGGTGAATCAGATCAAATCAGAACAAATCGCGCACAATCGCGCACAATCAGAACAAATCAATACAAAAGCTATACTGTAGCTGTTTCATTTTGAGTAACCAGGGTGTGTACATCGGAATTACTTTAGTTGCGACATGATTGCTTTGGGCCAAAGGCACCTTCGAAGGTCCGAAGGCAAGAATTGCTCCTTCGGAGGCTTCTTTGGAGAGTACTTCGTGCCGTCAAACTTCCTATCATGATCTGGTTTATTTACTTCATTTTTTCTTTATACCAATTCCTGCCACCGCTTCCCGCACTTTTTCAGGATCGAAAAAAATCGTTCTGCCTGTCTGGTAGCAGGGTATCATTCCCTCATTCTTCATCTTTTGGGCTTTAGTGGTGCTTATTCCAAGAAACCTGGCAAGCCCGTGTATCCCCTTGATATAACCAGGTGAGGCCAGGAGTTTTTCTTCAACAGGTAATTTACCTATATCATTGGTCGGCAAAAGTTCAGTTTTCTCAATCTTAAGTCCGTTATCTTTCAGGATTTTCCTGTAATCCAACGAAAAGCTGTTTGCTGTTACTGGATCAATTTCAACTAGTTTTCGTCTGAGCCACTCCAGATAGGATAATGAATATTTGAGCAACTGAGGTATTAGTTTTCGTTCCCGGTCATTCTTCCAGGTTTTATAATATCCCCTGGAATCTCTTAATAACCTGATCTCAGACATTATTTGCCGGCTATAGAACTCTATGTCAAGTTGTTTCCGGCTTATGGGTAGTGGAGAAGTGTCGTTTTTCCTCCGGAAATGGATCATGCAGGATTCTGAATAGTTGCGGTAATAATCCTCTGTATAAAAGCCTCTTCCTGCAAGAATGTTTGATTTAAGTGAATTATGGCCAGGCCGGACTTCATCGTATGCGATGTAGGCTGTAAATCCCCTTGCTATAGGCTTCTGATCGAACAGGTACTCTTCTCCCAGTTCCAGAGAGAACTGGTAGTGGTGAGTACTGAAATCCTTACTGTTCTCATCAGTTACTGTGATCACCGGATTTCTGTACAACAGTGCTTCTCCTGTCTCCAGGAGTCTGGATTCATTGATGAAATCGATCCAGGATTGGGCAGAAAGAGTTGAGTTCATTGCTTATATATTTGATAAATAGTATTCTATGATAGCAAAAGTACTTTGAATACAAAACACGAGACAAGTGAATCAGGCAGCTCCAGGGAAAAGTTTTCAACAATCCGGAGCAAGAAAAGCATATGCAAGACAAACTTCAAAGAAGAAATTTCGGCAGTTTTTCCTGCAGAATCGCACTACAATGCTGAGAAGATGGTTCGAATAATTGAGTGCTTAAAAGAGTGCAATAAAATTAAACACTTACAAATAACAGTATATCAGGTGCTTAAAATATGCATCAGCGACCCCGGAGGGGTCGAATATCTCATTCTTGTGTGAGGCAGTGGAATTTCCGCC
>CAYYNL010000012.1:0-39173 GCA_964472925.1 uncultured Fibrobacter sp.
TTTCGCTTCATCGCCTTTAGAATAAGCTGATAAATTGCATGATATCTCTTCTTTGACCTGAGAGTAAGATGATAAATTGCTTGAAGTCTGTATTATGGATTAAGAATAAGCTGAAAAGTTGTATGATTTCAATTAATCTTCACAACGGTTACCAAACAAAAAATTACCCTGCAATCTGGCACTGAAATCCATACCTGATAAATTATTAGCCTGTTTTTACTTTAAGAGACTGGTTCCCAACAATTTTCAGACTGGTTATCAACCAGCTTTTTTTGTATCTGCAAAAAGTCAGCTTATGTTCAAGCATATTATACATAGCAGATTTTTAATCAGATAACGCTTTATCTGCCAAATCATTATCAAATATTTTGTCAGCTTACGCTTTAGCAGAAAAATAGAAATCACACCATTACTCTGACAATTTACAGTAGGGAAAATGGCTGACCTGCGGCAAAAACAGATGACTATTGATCCTTGAGTATTGGGATAAATTTGGAATTTTGTACATAGTGCAAAATGCTGAGTAATTATCTTTTTTGCTTCTATCATTACTGTTCTTGCTTTTAGAAGGTACATAATTTATATAGAAACAAGCTAAAAAACCCGGCGTTCTTCACCATTTTTTCTCTTTCCTTTATTTTGGCCGGTTTATTTCTATTCTAAAATTCTCACCTTTTAAAAGGAGCCTCTAATATGGCTGAATCTCTATTGTCCCTCAACTACAGCGGTCTGCCAAACAGACTGAAGAGCAATTATATTTCCCGTATCACTGATATTATTATTCCTGTTCTGTCATCTAACGAGTTTGTCAGTTCGATTCTCGATAGAATCAATGCTGAACTGGAAAATATAAAGTTGCTTACCGCGCGGGGAAAATCCAGTAGCTACACAAAGGTTATTTCTGAAAAGGATCAGAAAAGGGATAAAGTATTTAATGGGATTATTCATCTGATAAAAAGTCAAAATCTTCTCTCTGATGATCCACTTGTAATTCGGGCTTCTGAAGTGTTGCTCCATGTTTTTGGTAAACTGGGAAAAAATGTTACAAATCAGAGTTACTCCAGAGAAAACGTTCTGCTTAAAGCACTCTTTAAGTCACTTGAAGAAACCGAGGCCGCTTCGGCGATAAAAACCCTTGGAATAGAAAAGGAAATTGAGAAATTAAAAAAGAGCCAGAAAGAGTTTGAAGAAGCGGTTTCCAAAAAAGTTGATGAACGTAGTGCTCTGGATGGGAAAAAGAGTCTTGATGCGTACCGTAGCTTATCCAAGCATTTTTCCGCACTGATGAGTCATATCCAATACAATATAGAAATGGGAGTCAGCTCCTATACCGGGCTTATCTTTCCTTTGAACCAGATAATAGCTGAAGCGAACATGAGTGCAGGTCAGCCTGATTCTTCTGAAAAAGATCAGGACAGTGAAGAAAACCCGGAAGAAACTGAAACGATTGCCGGGTGATTCCATAGATGACCCATTACAAGATTCCTGTTTACAAAAAGATCACAGGGTTTACTACCCTGTGACTAATAATCAGTAAATCTGCAGCTTCTCAATATAACTGTTCTTTTTTTATCACAGTTCAATCTATTGCAGTTTTTAGGTTAAACCCTGATCATCTGTGGGAATCTGAAAAAGACTTTTTTTGAATTCCTGTAACGTTGGTAAAACTGCCACAGAAACGAAAGAAATTGATCCTTTTACCTCTTTAAGCCGCTTCTCCAACTCCTCCTGATCTCTGGCATGAATCATAGCATAAAGATTGTATGGCCAATCCGGATAGGAACTTCTGCGATAACAGTGTGTAATGTAAGGAAACCTGGAAAGAATCTCTCCTGCATCATCACATTTTTCACTTTCAACCTGGAATGCTACCATGGCATTGAAACGATAACCTATCCGGTCATGCTTGACAATACCAGCAAAACGCCTTATCACTCCACGACTGATATAATCCTTTATCATCTCTATGATATTTGTTTCATCAATGCCTAACTTCTTTGCAAAACGCTCGAAAGGCCGAGATTCAAACCGCAGTGGCTTCTGGAGAACCGAAAGATTTTTCAAATCTTTATCAGACATCGAGTTTCAATCCTATCTTATATACTTTTTCCGCAGGAAATTCTTTGATATCCAAAACCCCATCCATCTTGCGTAATCTTTCAAGTAAAGTATCTTTCTGATTTACATTACTATAAATAAGGGTAAACCACAGGTTAAGTTCACCCGCACGAGAATAATTATGGGTGATTTCATCGATGTGCTGCAATTTTTCTGCAATGTCTGAAACATTCTGCGGCTGCACTTTCATTCCGATAAGTATTGTAGAGTATCCGATACTATTCCAGTTAATTACCGCCCGGATTGCTCTCAGAATATCGCTATCGTATAGTTTTTTAAGCATTTCCATACATTGATTTTCTGAGATTCCCAGTTTCTTTCCTATTACCCCGAACGGACGAACCGATAATGGAAAATCATTCTGGACAAGATTTAACAAATCCATCTCTAATTTATTCATTTTTTCCCTGTTTTAATGCGTCCTGAACTGTTTTGACCAATGATTCTATAGTGGCATTTTCAGCGATGAAGATTTCTCCATGATAATATTTTCGAACCGTCTGTGCAGTTATGTCTCCTATACAACAAGGTATAACTGACAGACCTCTGCACTCAGGATGGTTAAAGAAGAATTCTGCTGTTGAGGAACTTGTGAAAAGCACATAATCATTATCCCTTACCGGACAGTCAAGGTTTGTCCTCTTAAGGGTTTTATACACAGGCAAAACCGTTACTGATGCACCACGTTCTTTGAGAGTCTGAGGCAAAATTTCTCTTGCCTGAGAAGCCCTGGGAATTAAAATATTTTCTCCCTCCAGATTTTCTGGCAAAATACCTGCAATACCTTCGGCTACATATTTCTCCGGGACACCATCGGGAATTAATCCAAAACCAGAAAGAACCTTTGCTGTACCTGCACCGATAGCAAAAATTTTCTTTCCATAGAGATGTCTCATATCAATGCGTTTTTTTAGTAATGAATTAAGAAAGATCCGTACTCCGTTGGGACTGGTAAATATCACCATTGTGAATGGCTTTAGGTATTGGGAATTTATCATGTCCAGTGGTTGCGGTTCAATAACCAGTACTGGCCAGGGAATAACAGTAGCTCCGCTTTCATATAATGTTCTGATCAGTTCATCAGATTGTTCGGGAGTGCGAAGAATTACCACTCTTTTTCCTGCCAAAGGAGGTGTTTTGTACCAGTTTAGTGACAAGGCAAAGGATGCGGTTTCTCCTACTACAAAAGCTGCCGGTGCAGTTATCTGATGTTTCTCTTTTAGTGCAGAAATATTGTCCAGTGTACCGGTAATAACCTGCTGGTCAGGAAGCGTACCATTACGGATAATAGCAGCAGGAGTTTCTCTGGTGAATTTTCCCTTTGATAATAATTTGGAGATTATCACATCGATATTCTGCATTGCCATCAGAAAAACAATCGTATCTGCATCAGGTAATTGAAGGTTTTCAACCGATTCTCCAGCCATCAA
Organism: uncultured Fibrobacter sp.; assembly: GCA_964472925.1. Lineage (GTDB taxonomy): Bacteria > Fibrobacterota > Chitinivibrionia > Chitinivibrionales > Chitinispirillaceae > JAAYPC01. Next base: position 3,549 of record CAYYNL010000012.1, read on the forward strand.
ATGTCCGGTAACTATGGCAACTGACCTGGAAAGACTACGGTGAGTAAGCGGAATACCAGCCCAGGCAGGAGCTGCCAGTGCTGAAGAGATTCCAGGAATTATCTGATAGGGGATACCATGTTTTTTCAGATACTCCATCTCTTCACTTCCCCTGCCCAAAAGAAGTGGATCACCTCCTTTGAGACGGACTACTATTTTTCCCTCCAAGGCATAGCTGACTAGTAAGCGATTTATTTCTGCTTGCTCGGCAGATGGTTTGCCACCTCGTTTCCCCACATAAATTTGCTGTATCCGCTCAGGCAATGTAGCTATAAGTATATCGTTAACCAGAGCATCATAAATTACCACATCACATTGCTCAAGAAGTCTTCTGCCCTTTACAGAGATCAAGTCGGGATCTCCAGGCCCTGCGCCAATCAGATAAACACATCCTGAATTATTATTCATGAATTTCCTGTTTTTGCTTGAATTTATTAATTAACCGATCCGTTCTGGTACAAAACTCTTCCCACCCATACTGTTGAATAAATTCCATAGGATCAACTTCAAAGAGTTCATTCCAGAACAGACATCGATACTGAGGATTAGACAGTAGTGAACGGACATGAATGCGAATTTCAGCCATGTAGGATGCAAGTTGCGTATATTCAGTTCCGATTATATCGGTTATTTTCTTTTTAATATATCTGGAAAAACGCGGGCTGGTAGCATTGGTAGACACAGCGATGGTGATATTGCCTCTATTTACTATTGCAGGCACGATGAATGAGCAAAGTTCTATTTGATCTACAATGTTACAGGGGATACCAAGCTCTGCAGCTTTTCTGGAGATAATTGTATTGATTTCAGATGTATTGGTTGCACCTATAATAAGAGCATATTTTTTCTGGATATCATTTTCAGAAAAAGGACGAGTAATCATATTAATCCGTTTGGCCAGAAGGGAAAAGTGGGGATTGAAATGTGAAGCAACTACAGTTACCAATGCATCTGCACGAAGAAGGCCTGTTACTTTACGTAATGCTATGCGGCCACCGCCTATAACCAGACAGTCTTTACCACAAAGATCAAGCATTACAGGATAGAAAGACACCTTCTAATTACCCCTTCCCAGTAACTGGTTACTTAATTTATAGCCTAGATCTACCGGAGCAGATATGGGACCCGACACGCATTTCTCCACAAACTGATTTGTAAGGGGATTAACATAAAATCCTTTCATTTCTAACATGTCGCCAGAAATTTTGGAAAACATGCCAAAAGGAGTGCGACAATCAAATCCCAAACTGGTCAATGCGCTCAGTTCTGCCAGAGAAACAATTCGTTGTAAGTCATCTCCCGCTTTAAGACAAAGATCACGAACCTTATTATCGGATTTTCTGGTTTCTATAGCGATTACTCCCTGACCGGGAGCAGGAAAAAAAACAGAGGGATCGAAACGCCACGAGATTTTTTCCTGAAGTCCCAAGCGAATAAGTCCGGCCTCAGAAAGCACGATGGCATCATAAAGTCCATTTTCCAGTTTCGATAATCTGGTGTCAATGTTTCCCCGTATATCGGAAAAATGAAAATCAGATCGTAAACGGGAAAGTAAAGTGCGCCTGCGTATGCTGCCAGTACCAATAACAGCATTTATCGGAAGTTTATCTAAAGAAAGATTGTTACGGGAAATCAGAACATCGCAAACCGATTCTGGTGCGAAAAATGCACACATTTCCAAATCAGAGGGAATATATGAGGTGATATCTTTAAAACTATGTACTGCAAGATCTATAGCTCCATCAAGAAGTGCCTGTTCCAGTTCTTTTATGAATACTCCTTTACCACCAATATGAGAAAGGCTTGTACGCTGGTCTTTATCCCCGGAAGTAGCGATCTTTATTATTTCAATATTTAAAGAAGAATCGGCAGCTTTCAACCGTTTTGCGGCGATATCAGCTTGAGCAAGTGCCAGTTTGGAGCCTCGCGTACCCAATTTTATTGACATAAGCATTCACACCTGCTTTTAAACCTGTACCATCGGATAAATTCATTCATCTGTTGCCTGATGATTTTCTCTATAGCAGTCAATTCATCCTTTCTGTTATCCAAACGTTCGTTTATTGTTGTACGGAGATCATCGATACAGACCAGTTTTACATTTTTCATTGTTCTAAGTGCCGGATCAGCGTTGCATGGAGCACCCAGATCGATAATTAACAATGGATTTGATCGGTCTCTTACATGGGACGAGTCAAGAATACATTGCTGTGTTGCAGTAGCCAAAAGGATTATGTCAAAATTTTCCAGTCTTTCAGTAAAACTGTCAAATGGCACATATTCGGCATCAAAATGCTCACAGAACTGTTTTGCCCGTAAATCGGTTCTGTTGCTGATCCCTATTTTACCAGGTTTCATTGGATACAGTCTTTTCAGCGCGCGAAGGCCCATGGTGCCTGCACCTACTACAAGAACACGTTTGTCAGACAAGTCATCGGTAAGCTCTATCATCTTTTCAACAGCTATGGATGCAATAGACAAGGCTCCACGACCGGCGGCAGTTTTGCTTCGCACCTGTTTTCCGGTAGCTATAGACTGTTGAAAAAGCCGGTTAAGATAAGAAGATGTTTTTTCCTTTTTAAAACAGATAAAGTATGCCTGACGAATCTGGCCAAGAATCTCATGCTCTCCGAAAACCATCGATTCAACACCGGATGCAACCCTGAAAAGGTGTTCCACTGCAGTTTCACAACGAAAATTGGTAAGGTGTTCTTTCAAAGTGGAAAAGGGAATATGATGAAAATCTGCCAGGTATTTGCTCAACCATAATGAAGCTTCATCATGATCCCTGCATACATAGTAGAGTTCTATTCTGTTACAGGTGCACAAGGCAACAATTTCATGCAAAGGTGAATTCTGTGGTATCGAATCAAGGAAAAATAGAAGTCTCTCTTTTTCAAGATACAGTTTATCACGCATATAAATAGATGTGCTACGGAAATCGCTGACCAGGGCACCAATATGCAGCATTATTAAAGCTCCTTACTCAGAATATCGAGCGCTACATCATTTTTCTCGATTGTCTTGTCTATTTCTGCATCGTTATGGGCTGCAGAGATAAACCATGCCTCAAACTGTGATGGCGGCAGATAGATTCCTTCTTTAAGCATAGCATGAAAATATTTGGCGTATCTGGCAGTATTACATTGCTTTGCATCGTCATAAGAGGTGATGTGCTTTCTCTCTGTAAAAAACAGGGTCATCATTGATCCCACACGGTTACATACTGCAGGAATTCCAAAAGAATTACAACTTTTGATAATTGATTGGGAAAGGCGAGCGGTATTCTTTTCCAGTTTCGAATAGATTTCAGGATTGTTTTTTAATATCTTCAAAGTTTCAATGCCGGCTGCTACCGCTACAGGATTACCGCTGAGAGTGCCTGCCTGATAAACCGGTCCTGAAGGAGAGACCATTGACATGATTTCTTCTGTACCTCCATAAGCTGCAATGGGCATTCCACCACCAACGATTTTTCCCAAAGTAGTTATATCAGGTTTTATTCCATAAAGTGTCTGGGCACCACCACAAGATACTCTGAATCCGGTCATCACTTCATCGAAAATAAGCAGAGATCCATTTTCTCTGGTAATTTCCCTTAATGACTGCAAAAAGCCATCTGCTGGTGCAACCACTCCCATATTACCGGCTACAGGTTCCACTATAAGAGCTGCAATTCTGTTTCCGTGTTTTGCAAAGAGTGTCTTTACAGAATCGATATCATTGTATCTGGCAAGAAGAGTACAGTTCGCTACAGATTCAGGGACACCAGGACTATTTGGCACTCCAAGAGTAGCAGCTCCGGAACCTGCTGCAATAAGAAAGCTGTCCCCATGGCCATGATAGCATCCTTCAAATTTGATAATAAGATCACGTTTAGTATATCCACGGGCAAGTCTGATGGCGCTCATGGTTGCTTCGGTTCCTGAGCTGACAAATCTAACCATCTCTATAGATGGAATCATGGAGATGACTATTTCGGCAAGCTCAGTTTCTGCTTCTGTGGGAGCTCCAAAACTGGTTCCGGATTGTACGGTTTTTGTTATCTGTTGTATCACCGATGGGAAAGCATGCCCCAGAATCATTGGGCCCCAGGACCCGACAAAATCGATATACCTGTTGCCATCGATATCTGTAAGAAAAGCTCCATTTGCTTTAGAGAAGAAGACCGGTACTCCACCAACACCTTTAAAAGCCCTGACTGGTGAATTCACACCACCAGGGATCACTTTTTTGGCTTTTTCAAACGCAGCTTCACTTCTAAAACACTGGTTCATATTTTAACTGGCTCCGTTTCGCTTTGAAGGCAGATAAAGACATTGTGTTTCTTCACCAAGATAATCACCGTTTACGGCAAATGCACGCGCTCTGCATCCACCACAGATTCTTCTGTACTCACAATAACCACATTTACCATGATATTGATCTACTGCACGAATTTGCTGAAAAAGAGGTGATTTTTCCCAGATTTTTTGGAAATCGTAACCGCAAGCACGAAGATCTCCGGCTTCTTTTTCAAGAAAACCACAGATTTGAACTTTACCCGTATTAGAAATAAATGCAAAGCCCTGTCCGCCAAGACACCCTTTAGTCATTGCATTAAGTCCATGGGTTTCGATAGTCACTGCTCTTCCTGCGGATCTTTCCCTTTCCCGAAAAATCCGGTAATAGTGAGGCGCACAGGTTGGTTTAATAGTGATTGCAGATGACAATTGGCGTTCATAAATCCAGTTGAGGGTTTGTTCGTATTGGGCAGGGGAGATCATCTCGCTCAGAAGCATCTCGGCCCTGCCAGTAGGAACAAGCAGAAACGGATGAAAAGATGCGGCTCCCAGTTTTACTGCCAGATTATATATATCCGGCAATTCTGCAAGATTACTTTTGGTTATGGTTGTATTTACCTGAAATTCCAATCCGGTGGTTGCGGCTATCTCAATTCCTTTTATCAATGCCTGAAAAGCTCCTGGCACACCACGAAAGCAATCATGGCTAGATTCTGTAGCCCCATCTATACTTACACTGATTCTTGCAATTCCTGCATCGATTAATGACAGGCAATTCTCCTTATTTAATAAAGTCCCACAGGTGGCCATGACCATACGAAGACCTTTGCCGGTCCCATAACTGGCAAGTTGATAAATGTCTTCTCGAAGCATCGGTTCACCACCAGTGAGAATGATTATGCAATTACCTGTAGAAGCAACAGAGTCGATTACTGCTTTACACTCGCTAGTGGAGAGTTCATTTTTATGTTTTTCTTTTATGGCAGAAGCCCTGCAGTGCTTGCATGAGAGAACACATGATTTGGTGAGTTCCCAAGCCACAAGACGCAACTGTGGAATAGAAGCGTGGGAAAGGGCATTCATTAAAATTTTTCTTTCAGTAAAAGTTCACATGCCCGATCAGCATGATATGAAATAATTAAACCAGCTCCAGCTCTCTTTATGGAAATAAGAATTTCCATCATCACATTGTTTTCATTGATCCAGTTTTTCTGAGCTGCAGCCTTTACCATTGAATACTCTCCGCTTACGTTATAAGCCGCAACCGGAACGTTGAAATTACTTTTTATTCTGTGAATTATGTCCAAATAAGATAAAGCCGGCTTAACCATTATTATATCAGCTCCCTCCTGAAGATCCAGTTCTGCTTCCCTTAAAGCTTCATTGGCATTTGCAGGATTCATCTGATAGGTTTTGCGATCACCAAATTTTGGTGCACAATCTGCAGCGTCGCGGAAAGGCCCGTAAAAGGCAGAAGCATATTTGACTGCATAAGACATGATAGCAGTGTCTGTGAAACCATGTGAGTCCAGAGCCTTCCTTATTGCCCCAACTCTTCCATCCATCATGTCGCTGGGTGCAACAATATCTGCACCTGCAACAGCATGAGACAATGCCTGTTTTGCCAGGATTTCAACCGTACGTTGATTGTCGATCTTGCCATTTACCACAACGCCGCAATGTCCATGATTGGTATATTCACAATTGCAGACATCGGTTATCACCATAAGTTTATCATTAAATTCGCTTTTGATGGCTCCTACAGCCCGTTGAACGATACCGTTTTTGTCTGCACCAACTTCTCCGGTTTCATCTTTGTATTCCGGGATTCCAAAAAGGAGAACCGCCCGGATACCCAGATTTTTTATTCTATGACATTCATTGATTATATTATCGATCGACATACGAAAAACACCAGGCATAGACTCGACAGGAACCTTTACAGCGGTTCCCGGACAGACAAAAAGTGGCATAATAAAATCTGCGGGTGTAAGTCTGGTTTCCTGAACCATAGAACGAATCAGTTCATTGGTTCTTAACCTGCGCATCTGTACTTGCGGATAGCCCATTTACAGCTCCTCAAAAAATTCACAAATATCAAATCTTAAAGTTTCAAATTATATATCAGAAAGCTTTACTACTCTACATTACTTATTTCATCTTCGGTCAAATAACATGCAGGATCTTCCTGCCACATATCGCCATAAACTGATTCTGCCCGTGCCCGAAAGTTTCCATTGCAGATATCTTTCCATACACAACGTCCGCAGCGTCCTTTCAAAAGAATTTTGCGGTTTCGAAGTGATGCCAACAATGGATTGTTTTCATCACTCCATATAGAACTGAAAGGTTTTTCCCTTACATTTCCCAAGCTGTGATGTCGCCAGAATTGATCCGGATGAATTGTTCCATCCCATGATACACACCCGATTCCGATTCCGGTACTGTTACCTCCATTCATACGTAAAAGTTCCATGACACTTTTGGCACGTTTGGAGTTCTCCCTTTTCATTCTGAGATACAGATAAACCCCATCAGCATGATTGTCGACGGTAAGCACTTCAACCTTGTGGCCTCTTTGATGCAGATCTGTAGTCCTGTCGATTATAAGGTCCAGAAGTCTTCTGGTGCCCTCATGATCAATATCACTGTTTTTTAGCTCTGAACCACGGCCAGTGTAGACAAGGTGATAAAAACAGATACGAGGAATGTTCTCCTGCTCAAGAAGATCGAATATTCCGGCTATTTCACCAGCATTGTATTTGGTTATGGTAAATCTGAGTCCGACCTTTATTCCTGCTTCACGACAAAATCTTATTCCTCTGATAGCCAAATCAAAAGCCCCTTGTACCTGCCGAAATTCATCGTGTTTGGCTGAAAGCCCGTCAAGGCTGACTCCTACATAAGAAAGGCCGGCTTTCCCAAGTTTGGCGGCCATATCTGCATTAATCATGGTACCATTTGTGGAGATAACACAACGGATACCGTTATTGCGGGCGTGTGAGATCAATTGAAGAAGGTCTGGTCGCACAAGAGGCTCTCCACCAGAAAAAAGAAGTACAGGAATTTTGTAATTGGCAAGATCATCTATAAATGCAATTGCCTCATCAGTACTCATCTCCTGATCGTATGCGATGTTCTGCGATTCGGAATAACAATGACGACATTTCAGATTACACCTTCTGGTACAATTCCATACCACTACCGGTTTTTTATCTGAGGAGAATTGAAGCAGGTGCGAGGGCAGTCTATCCGATTTGCGACCATATCTGACTGGATCGGAAGGTTCAGTAGTTCCACAATAAAGCTTTGAAATACCTATCATTTATGTTATTCCTTATTATCAGGAAAATGGGACAGTTTTTTACTGTTTTAATTCAATCTCACAAATTTAATCGCTTTAAAAAATGTCTCAACTTCAGACCTCTTTTGCGAAATTATTATAATTAAAATTATGAAAAGTTTCCGTAAAAAATATAATCTTTAGCGGTAATGATCAAATTTAGTAAAATAGACTTCTGCAAATTCAGCTCTATGAGAGAAAAATAGTTGGTTGGATCACTTTTCTATTCAATGCGCGGCTTAAAAGAAAAATCGGTGGGGGAGAGTAACCATTAAAAAAAAGAACCCCGAAAACGCAATAAACGGCTCGGGGATAATTTATCAGATCAGGGGATTACTTTACTTACCGGATACTCTACGATACCCGATGCTCCTGCCCTTTTAAGCAAAGGAATAACATGTTTGGTTTCAGAAAAGGGGAGAATAGTTTCAACTGCCAACCATCCTTTTTCATACAGTTGTGAGACAGTGGGATTGTGCAGTGATGGAAGCACCTTAATAATGGCTTCAAGACAAGATTCCTGAACATTGCATTTTAAACCCACATAATTTTCTGCATCAAGCGTACCCTGCAAAAGCATCTTCAGATTTTCTAATTTATTGCGTTTCTGCTGATCATTCCATGAATTCTTATTGGCGATAATCACTGTGCAGGTTTCCATCAGAGTATCGATTATTTTTAACCGATTAGCACGAAGAGATGACCCGGTTTCGGTTATATCTACTATCGCATCTACCAGTCGTGGAGGCTTAACTTCTGTAGCTCCCCAGGAAAATTCCACTTCTACAGGAATATTTTTTGAATCGAAATAACGCTTTGTAGTAGCAACCAATTCAGTGGCAATTCTTTTACCTGCAAGATCTTCCGCTTTTTTAAAGGGTGAATCCTCTGGCACTGCAAGAACCCATCGACATTTGTTTCTGGTTCTTTTGCTGTAATTAAGCTCTGTTACTTCTACCACTTGCGCCTTGTTTTCTTCGATCCAGTCCTGGCCTGTTATACCAGCATCTAAGATTCCTTGTTCAACATATCTTGGGATCTCCTGAGGACGCATTACAATAAGATCCAGTTCAGGATCATCACTGCTTGGATAATAGGAACGATCACTTTTTCGAATATGTATACCTGCCCTCTTAAATAATTCCATAGTAGAATCTTCCAGACTCCCTTTAGGCAGACCAAGTGCAAGTTTCATGGATAACTCCGGATTTTTTATGTGAGAAAAAAAAGCGGGAACAAATAACAGCATTATTCCCGCTTCATATAACAAAATGCATCAAGAGATTGTAGCAGTTTCCAGTTTTTCTTTGAAAGCTTTTGTCAGAGCAGGTAAGACTTCCATAGCATCTCCAACTATTCCTAAATTGGCGATCTGAAAAATGTCTGCATTAGGATCCTTGTTTATGGCTATAATAAAATCGGATGATTGCATTCCGGCCATATGTTGAACCGATCCGCTTATACCACAGGCAATATAGAGTTTAGGGCAGACCGTTTTCCCAGTCTGACCCACCTGATGAGAGTAGGGGATCCATCCGGCATCCACAGCAGCACGGCTGGCACCAACTGCTGCTCCCAGAACTTCAGCCAGTTCGCGAATTAAGGAGAAATTTTCCGGTTTCTGCATTCCTCTTCCACCAGAAACAATGATATCTGCTTCTGCAAGATTAACAGTAGATTCAACTTCTTTAATTATGTCTAAAATTTTAGTGCGTTCGATTACTGAACTGTCCATAGTATGGACAACAACTTCACCACTTCGCTTATCATCACGCACAGCCTGCTTCATCACCTTGTGACGAACAGTTGCAATCTGGGGGCGATGATGAGGACAGATAATGGTAGCCATGAGATTACCACCAAAAGCGGGACGTGTACCCAATAGAAGCTTCTTTTCTGTATCAACTTCCAGTTTTGTACAATCAGCGACCAATCCTCCATACACTTTTGCAGCGACTTTAGGAATGAAAGATCTTCCCACAGCAGTTGCACCAGCCAGAAAAATAGCTGGTTTTTCTTTTTGTATGAAATCGCAAACAAAATGTGCATATGTATCATCCTGGAAATTTACCAGTGAAGACCCATCCACATAATAAACCTTATCGGCACCAAACTTAATGAGTTCATCTGCACTTTTGTGCATGTTATGGCCTAAAAGAATTGCAAGCAGTTTCTCACCAAGCTGATCTGCTAATTTTCTTCCTTCACCAAGCATTTCGTATGAAACACCCGATATGACTCCATCGTGCTGTTCGATAAATACCGCCACATTTTTATACTGGGTAATATCGACTCCGCCTTCTGCTGCATCTTTGACAATCGAAATAGCCTGATAACGTTTACATGCATCAATGCAGGCGGCGCAAAGATTGCACTTGGCCAGATCGATAACAGCTTTCTTATTGATAATCTGGATTGCATTTTGTGCACAAGACCGGACACAAAGACTGCAACCAATACATTTTTCCAGATCTACATTGATTCCCACGTGCAATCCTCCTACTTTATAACGCCTAAATCGAGTATGGTTGAAGTAATTTTGTCCACAAGAACCGGAACTTCACCGGAGATTTTCTCACCACCTGTTTTTCTTTCGGGAACAAAGGAGCGCAACACCTGAGTAGGACTTCCTTTTAGCCCCAGTTTCTTGGCATCTACATTCATCATTGATGCATTTATCAAATTGATCTTAGCGCTTCTGGCTTTCATTTTCCCTTTCAGAGAAGCCATTCTGGGAGTGTTTATTTCTTTGACTACAGTAATGAGCCCAGGAAGCGGCATCTCTACTATGTCATATCCTTCTTCCATCAATCGTTCAACTTTCATGTGACTGCTGGTGATTTCATTGACTTTCCTAACCCAGGCTACATAGGGAATACCAAGCATCTCTGCAACTCCCGGACCTACCTGTGCAGTATCTCCGTCAATCGCCTGTTTACCACAGATAATCAGATCGAACTGACCCAGAGTCTTGATTCCATTCGAAAGAGTATAGGATGTTGCCCAAGTATCTGAACCTGCAAAAGCCCGGTCTGATATCAGGTAACCTTCATCAGCTCCCATTGCAATAGCACTTCTCAATGCGTTTTCTGCCTGGGCTGGCCCCATAGTAATAACCTTTACCACACCACCAACCCGTTCCTTAATCCTGAGTGCCTCTTCAATGGCATACTCATCGAAAGGATTTACAACGGCTTCCACACCATCTCTGATGAGTGTACCGGTTTCAGGATTAATCTTTACCTGAGTAGTTCCGGGTACCTGTTTGATACATACAATAATATTCAACGTATCCTCCTTGACTGCACGACTGATGTCAGTTTGGAAATTATAAAGGTGAAAAAATAGTAATTGTTTTTTCCGGGAGCAAATGATCAATACAGGATCACTTTAGCAGAGCTGCCAGAGAACAATTTTACACCTGAGAAAACGAAGCTGATTGTTGTCTTATGGATCTCAAAATGAATCAATCTCAATAGAATTTGCCGGTTTTTGAAGTATTTCAACTTTAACCTTCTCTATTCTCTGATTATCCATTTTAACTACAGTGATCCGGAGACCATTGTAATCAAATTCGGTATTTTCCTGTGGAACATCACCATATTCGTGGTAGACAAGACCGCCCAAAGTATTGTAATCAACATCTTCAGTTTCAAGATTAGTTCCCAGTTCTTCATTGAGATCATATAGATCAATATGAGGATCGATCAGATAAGTGTTATCTGCAATTTTTACCACTTCCTTTTCCTCTTCATCATATTCGTCTTGAATATCACCCACAATCTCCTCAAGAATATCTTCCATTGTAACTAAACCGGCAGTTCCACCATATTCATCAACCACAATAGCAAGATGAAGATGTTTCTTTTTAAATTCTGCCATCAGATCATTAACTTTTTTTCCAACAGGAACATAATGAGGTTTATTAAGAAGATTTTTCAGATCCCAGTTCTCCGGGCTATTATCCGCAAGCCAGCTTAGAATATCTTTTGAATAAAGAATGCCTATTATGGAATCGATAGTTTCCTGAAAAACCGGAATTCTTGAATGTCCTTCCTCCTGCACCATTTTTAGTACAGATTGCAGACTTGATTGGACAGGTAATCCTTTAATATCAATTCTTGGAATCATAATTTCCTGAACTGTTGTTTCACCAAGATCAAAAATACTGCGGATCATTTCCTTTTCTTCATCGTCAAGAGCCTCTGTGTCATTTTGCTCTACGATTCTAGCTTTCTCCTTTTCGCTAAGAAAAGAGAATTTCTCATCATAGTGTAACGTTTTTAATATTGAATGGTGAATTGCCAGAAACAGGATAGAAAAAGGAGTGAAAAACCAACCAAACATCTTGTAACAGGTATATGTAAATGGAAAATATGAGCGAAAATAGCGCATTGCAAAGGCCCGTGGTATTTCATAACAAAACAAGGATATCATTATAATCGAAAATAGAACCGATGTAGCGATACCATGTAATAATGAAATCCCTGGAAATGCTCTGCAAAAAAGCAAATAAGAAAACAAGGTAAATCCAGAGGCCCCAAAAGTGCGACCAATGGATACAGTGCTGTTTAAGAGTGCTTTGTTATCAAGAATTCGCTGCGCTTGTGAGGCATAATATCTTAGTGTCTCATCGGCTTCAGCCGGATTTGCCCCATCTATTACGGCATTAAACACTATTTTAACGATGGAATAAAGAGCAGATAATAGAAAAGAAAAAACTAAACCTGCTATGAAGATGGACACCGCAGGGCCACTCTCCAAAAGGAGCCTCCTTTGATAAATAATTGAAATAAATAAAAAAAATAAGATTAATTAAACAAAAACATCATAACTAAAATAGAAATTCTCAGCTCTTGGTCTTCCGAAATTTGCGGATTTTCTTGAGCAGAGCTATATGAAGTTATTCCAATATAAATATTTCGTTTTTACTGTGCTATAATTTTATATATTTACGCTCTTTGCTTTCCATTACTTCTCGTTCTTTACTGTTTTGATGATCATAGCCCTGAAGATGAAACATTCCATGGACAAACAACCGAATAATTTCCTCATTATAGGTTATATCAAAGCGCCTTGCCTGCACTTTAACCCTTTCCAGAGAAATATAGATTTCACCCATAAGATCAGAATCATCTATCTCGAAAGATAAGACATCGGTTACCTTGTCAATATTTCGGTATTGCCGGTTTAGTTTTTTGATATAATAGTCTGAACACAAAATTAGATTGGTCTTTTTTTCAAGGGGAATTTTCTCTACCCTGTAGATTTTCTCAGCAATTTCTATGAGTTTATCCTCAGGATAGGGAAGTCTGATATACTGATGATATATTACTAATGAATCGAAATTTTTCATAATGATACAAGAAACGAACTAACTTTTGATAAAGGAATAGAAAATGAATGTCTTCTGCTTAACATGCATGCATTTGGGATAAGAACACTTTATGCGGATCAGAAAGTATTTTAGTTTTTTTATAAATTAGTGGATTAATACCTGCCTTTATTATTCCTTATACAGGTAGCAGTTTAATAATACCTGCTACCTGTTAAGGAATTTCTATTTACGTACTCCAACCATATTTACTATTCTGGCATCTGGATAGATGTTACTTGTGTAATCGACAGTAAAAATGGTCTTATATACTCCCGGAGCCAATTTCATACCTTTTTTCGAAGTCCCTGACCACAGAAACTTCAAAGTAACAAGAGATGCCTGAAGTTTACTAATGTCATAACCCATTGTTTTTAGCAAACTCATTATCTCTACATTCCCAGAATAATTAACAATATTTCCAACCAGATCATAAACTTTTAAAGAAAGAAAGACCTTCGAGCTATCGTTAGGAAGAGGCAAAGTGACAACCATCACAACTCCGCCATTTCGTGATTTAACGAAAGCATCCTCATCTGGAATTAGTTCGATCTTACCAAAACCCAAATTTGGATTTGGTACAAACGGGTTCGGGGCAAAAACAGCCTCTGGTTTAACCGGTTCTACAAATACCTGTACCTTCTGGTTCATCGAATCCGGCAGGTTATTATAAACATCCTTTACCAGTTTGTTCTCATATCTGATATTAACCCAGTTGGAACTATTAATATCCTCTCCATTAGTCATCTTGATTTTTATGGTTTTCTGATTATCATATTCAATTATTTTTGCTCCCTTAAACAGATCAACCTTTAACATATTTCCTGAACTGTTTTTAAAATAGACCCAAAAAACATTATCAGGTGTATTCTCAATATTGAATCCTTCGATCTTTTCACTTAATACGATGGTTACAATATCATCAGTACGAGATGTAGTTGGCATGTTTTTAGTGATAGTCCATACAACCGGGGCAGCACCATCATCAACCAGTTTTTTCTCATCGGTTACTCCTTCAATACCGTTTATTGTCAGAAATGGTTGCCAATCGGTTTGTGCTGTTTTTGTAATCACTTCTTTGAGATACAGAGAATAAACAGAATCACCTTCCAGCGCAGTAATACGCTCTACTTCAAGTTTGTAAGATCCGAAGTTAACAGAAAAGTTATTAATACTATTTTCGGGAATTTTGATATTCTTACTGAAAGTAATGTCGATTCTATCCAGGAATCCGTTACCATTTTTATCGCGGGTGACTGCTTTCGCTATTGAAGCATCTTGCCCGTCCATAAAGACCCAGGCACATGCAGAGATCGTTCTATCTTTTGCTACATCAACGGATGCACAAAGATCTCCGCTAATGGGTTCAACAGGGTTAGAATGAAAAATGGTATGAAACTTACCATGATTGTTTTCCGGATCTGTCGGGGGAATCTCTCCGTTAGTATACCATACACTTTCTTCTGGTCCTCTGTAATTACCATATTTGTCATAACCATGTGAGTAAACTACTTTAGAACTGCCTTGCGAAAGATGTATAGTATCAGTTATAGGGTTTTTCCCTTGAATGTCATGAGTTAAAACCAGAGAGTCCAAATCATCTGTCAAAAGTCTGAACTTTTCAGTACTTGCCTTTATTCCATTCAATATAACACTTATCTGATGTAAAGAATCTTCAGGATATGGTGCATAATACAACACAAATTCAACCGTATCAATACCATCCATAAAACATTGATTGTGTTTGCGGGAAGTTTCATTTTCTGTGTTTAATGTTTTGGTAACATCATCTACCGTCATGGTCGGTTTCGGACGCATATCTCCACCTCTGGGCAGGAGGTCTTGGTAAACAGCCGAATCATTATGAGGATTTCCATTTCCAAAGCAGTATTCACCCGGAATTAATCCATCATTGTTTTTAATAGTAACCACCGCTTTCAGGGTACGACCGGCTATTCGCTCAGAAGCTGGAGTGATGAGATCGATGCGGACTTTAGAAACTGATGATCTAATAACAGTAACCGGAATGACTAACTTTTCTGTACGATCATCTTCAGGGTTAACCAACTCTAAAGTACCAGTACCAGGTTTTACCGGATTATATGTCCATTTCTCAGAGAAATTCGGTTCAACTGGAGAGATTCCTGAATCGAGAGGGGATGAGAGATCCCACTTAACGTTAATTAGAACCCAGGAGGATGGGTCGTTGGGATTATCAACTGCGGTAGAGATCAGTGCATAAACCTCGTAGTCCTGCGATGAATCGGTTTCAATTACTATTTCTGTTAAATAATCAGTAATAACAGAGTGACCTTTCTTCACCAGGCGAAGCTTGACCGGATAAAAATCTTTTATTGCTACCGGCACCGAATCAGGTTCAACAGAATCGGCTTCTTTGGCAACAACCAAGACTTTTCCTTTGGATTTACTATTAAATCTTTCAAAAATACCATGATACTTTCTTCCTTCTTCACCAGTGACCTTTATAACACTGTCCTGCAATGCTCTCCAATCAGTAATCTGAATACTTGCCATTCTGGTAAAAAAGCCATCACTATCTCTTACAACCGCATAAGCATCTCTGGATTTTGTGCTATCAAAGAAAAATATGGTGTCTATCGGATTTGGATTAAAAATGAGATTCCAATCACTTTCACCAACCACAAGAGGCACCGGCTCGATATAAATCTTATGGTCCGGTCCGGTTGTTGTCCTTATTGTAATAGTGTCTGAAATAACACCTGCTCCATCAATAAAGACACTTCCCAGGATCTTTATTGTATCGTAGGGCAGACGGGTATTAAATTTTACATTAGCTCCGGAATCTGACTGAAAATCGTTGTTGTTATGAAACTTAGAAGAAACTATTGACCATTTTGTTTTCTCTGAATACTCAGGCTTAGAAACGCTGTCTGCTTTAACATCTGATGTCAAAGTTACCACTGTTCCAGCTCTTACGACTATATCTGGTTCGACTGAAAGAGATATGCGTAATACAGGCTGAATCATATTGGTCTCTATCATTATTTTGGAAGCATTAGTGTGTCTTTCAGCATAAAAGAAATCAAGAGGATATTTGTTATTTAAAGTTAGACCCATTCTTCGTAAATCGTCAGAATCAATGGTATCAGAAACGGCAGTATGTATTCCACCCAGATCTATGGACAGTCTGTTGTCTACGTATGTCCAAACATCATCATCACCTCTGAAAATAAACTTCAAACCAGACCTGTAAGAAAATTCGGTATGAAGTTTCATGGTAAAAGAATAGTTATGTGATATGCGTGTATCACTATCCCTGCTCTCATTACCAAATCCTCGATTATCCAGAGGGAAAAAAGTACTGTCTTCAAATCTGTATATTCCTCTTTGGCGATCAACTAATCTGAAAGTAAGCGAATCTTCTATTACGATATTTTTAAATGCAGTATCATGTTTCACTACGCCAGAGCTATCAAAGACCACTTCAGCGTTAAACTCACTACCTGAGATTGTGCGATAAAAAGGTCTGGTTGAATCTCCTTTGCCTCCTTTTTCCGAGTCCCAAGGCACATACCAGTATTTAAAGTATTGGTTCAGATAAGGCACTTTGCCAAGACGGGGAATTCTATCTTCAGGTAGGGTAGAATCTGCCATGTTTTTATGGATACCGCCCATGTGAGCACATTCGAATTCGGGGTTAGATTTATCGGAGTGGAAATCATAAAAAGTTACTGGGATTTTAATAGAGTCTGGTAATTCTTCAAAAATTACGGTCTGTGCCAAAAGGGTAGTCGTACTAAAAAGTGTGATAAACAGACTCACACCGATTGTTCGAAAACGAGTTGGAAACCCCATGGAAGTCCTCTCTTTAATCGTTTAAAAACAGCTTACAATTATAAACATTTAGTGCAATAATATAATAAAACGTTTAATATTTAGGTAAAATTTAATGTCGCAAATTGTATTCTGGTTGAATACTGCATGGGTAGATAAAGAAAAAAGGATTTAAAGGCCAATTGGGCTATAAAGAATAGACGGGGAGTAAGATGATAATAGTTGTTTACATAATATATATTATCCGCAATTCGGATCCTTTTTTTCATTTGGATCGCTACTCATGGTTAAAAAAATTTATTTCCATTTTCCACTTATGTGACTACCGCACACAGTACATCGGTTATTCAAAACCGATAACTTCATAACCCGATATCCATCCCTCTGTACAATAACATTTTTACAATTATAACAGACCGTATTACTTTCTCCTGCTATATTTCCTGGATAGACATATCGCAAACCAGCTTTAAGACCGATAGTTTTGGCATTCTCAATGGTTTTAACCTTTGTGATCTCTTTATGATCAAACTCATATTGAGGAAAAAACCTGGAAACATGCCATGGAATATCAGGGCTCAATTCAGCTATAAAATGTGCAATTTTCTCAAGCTCATTATTTGAATCATTTTCTCCAGGAATCACTAATGTGGTAATCTCTATCCAAAGTTCTGCATTATAAGCATCTTTAATAATTTGAAGGACTGGTTCAAGTCTTGCGCTGCAATTTTTCCGGTAAAAAGCATCATTAAACGATTTCAAATCGATATTACAGCAATCAAGATACGGTCTTAAAGTCTGCAAAGCTTCTCTGGTCATATAACCATTGGTAACAAAAACTGTAGATAATCCTTTGGATTTAGCAATTTTACAGACATCGAAAGCATACTCAAAATAGATAGTTGGTTCGGTATAAGTACATGAAATACTCCTGCAGCCCAGTTTAATTGCTTTATCTACTACGCTTTCAGCAGAAATCTCTTCAGCGCCATCAAATTTCTCTTTGGCAGTTTGAGAAATCTGCCAGTTTTGACAGAAACCGCAGGTGAAGTTGCAGCCTTTGGTGGCAATAGAAAACGAAGATGTTCCAGGATAAAAATGATATAACGGTTTTTTTTCAATAGGATCAACCTGCTGCGCAATAAGTTTTCCGTATGAATGGGTATAAAGAACACCATCAATATTTTGACGCACTTTGCAGAAACCGAATTTGCCATCACTTATATGACAATGATGGGAGCAAAGAAAACAATGCACTTTATTATTCTCTTCTTTTTTATATAACATAGCTTCTTTCATTTTTTAACTCCATTTGGAATATTGGGCATAACCAATTGAGATATAATGAGATATCCAATTTTACCTATAGATCTATTTCAATATGTGAGTTTGTATAAACGCGAAATGTCATGGTATAAGATTTGAATTTCCTGATAATTGATTACGTTTTCAAAACATAGCGCGCTATTTTCTCGAACTTTTTACCGCAAAGGTGTTAAAAAGGAGGAAGCATGGCAGAAAAAGCCAATCCTATCGATGTCGAGCAGGTCCTTAAAAACACCAGTTTTCCTGCATCAAAAAAACAACTCGTTCAATATGTTCGTGATCTTCATGCTGCACCAGAAATCGTGTCTGCATTAGAAAAGATACCTAATCGCAACTATAAAAACGCAGCAGAAGCGGCAAGAGAGACTTTTACCACAGAAGGCCCTCTGCCTCGTGGGCTCGATTCTTGCGATGATTAATCAAACATAAACATTTTTTCTTTCCAGGGGAATACGCTAACGAGCACTCCCCTGCTTTATTTTTTTCATGGTGAGCAGTTTTCAGTTTTTTTAATCGTTTAATATGAAAAAGGAGATCAATTTATGTGCCACATAACAACAAGTGGCAGAATATAAATACATCTCGCTGGATCTACTTTACAGTTTCCAAATGTGACAATGAATAACTTTAAATGATGAACTTTATCTGATTAAAAACACCAATTTTCACTAAAAAAAAGCATGCAAAAAAAATGACTCATTATACCTGACAGTTTGGGCAAAAATAGCCTGTACGTCCTGAAAAATTCTGACATTTTATTTTTGAGCCACATCGGGGACAAACTTTCTTTTTTCGTCCCGAATGAAGTAAAAAATATTCTGGAAATGGGTGGTTTTCAACTCTGGATTCAATTGCAGTGTTTAGCACTAAACCAATTTTCTGGAATATTTTTCCTTTTTGTTCTTCTGAAAGCGAAGATGCTAAAATTGATGGATTAATCCCGGCTTGAAATAAAATTTCGTCTGAATATTCGTTTCCAATTCCTGCAAATAACTCCTGCTTCATCAACACTGTTTTTATGGAGGCTCTCTTGTTTGATATGATTCTTGTAAACTTTTCTTTATTCAGAGTAAGAACATCCGGACCAAGATGATGTTTTTTTATGAAAGAGTCCACATCCTGCACTATTCCAATCCGGCCAAAAAGCCTCTGATCACTAAAACACAGATAATTATTATCGCTAAATTTAATCAATAATCGACAATGATTTGGTTCCTGGGATAATTGATGAAAAAAAAACAAGGATCCAGTCATTCCAAAGTGCATCGTAAGCCAGACTCCCCCGTCGGTTTGAATAAAAAGCTGCTTTCCCCATCTGAGCGTTTTAACAAATCTATGAGAGATAAGTTTATCGATTAATTCATCTTTGGAAACATCCTGAAGAATCTTTTCCCTTCTTACCTTTAAATCAGTTATGGATTTACCCATAGAGGTATCTTCCAGATACCTTCTGAATCTTTCGACTTCCGGAAGTTCAGGCATATAGATGTCTCAATAGAGAATTTTCCAAAACAAAAATTGAGATTGTTCTAAAAACAAGAAATGTCAAAAAATATGCCAAAGCCCCAACAGCTTATAACAAGTTGAAAATAAATTAATTAAAGAGGAGATTTGGAGAATAGCATTATTAAAATTACTAACACTTAGATTTTCCCCAATCTTCACGATCTCCCAAAAAAAGTATTCATCCTAATCTTACTTGGTTTTTATCGAAAAAATTATCTACACAATTATTGATGAGAGTAGTTTCTTTTTTAAATAGAATCCAATGTTTATATTACTTCTATACGCTACTAAATAACTTCCAGATTATATAACTTCCGTCCTTGGAGTTTTTGTCTATGAGCTCGGTGTTTCTTAATTATAAAAAACTTTTATTCCTAGCATCTTTTTCTGTTTTTATCACATCAAGTATTGTACATGCCAGAATAATTCAATTAGACAAAGAAGGTGATGGCTTTAGTGTTGAAAATAACATTACCGATGCAATAGCAGCAGCAAATCAACCAAATGACACAATTAAAATTATAGGCGCAGATATTGACACTTTTAATGGAGATTTTCCTGTAAATTTTATGAACGGTAATATTACTTTTTTGGGAGAAAAGTCCAATCCGGACAGCTTTCCAGTTTTAACTATCGGTGGTGACAAATGGAATATTTTCTGGAATAATATTGGAAATTGTACCACCAGATTTGAAAGGGTAGTTCTTCAGGCTTGTTCTCCAATCAGTAATCAAAATAATTCTCATAATTGTGTCATTGAAAATGCAGTAATACGTGGTTATACAAATAATGCTGTGTTTTATATTAATGGTGATAACAGCAATTTGATAACTATTAAAAACTCAATTTTTATTAGCAATAAACGTGCTATATTTCCAAGACTAAGCAGCCATAACAGCAATAACCCCTACGGATCAGTAACAAATTGTACTTTTTATAATAACGATACAGTAAATGCTGACAACCCGACTCAAGCCAAATCGTTATTAACAGTCTCCAACTGCATTTTCCATTCAACAAATAAAAATATAGCTTTAACTGACATACTCAAAGGAGCATATACATATTGTCTTTTGCCTGTTGCAGAAAATTCAACATCATGGGGTACCGGCTATGTTATTAATGATGACCCAAAGTTCATAAAAACTACCCCCTCTATTGCCTCTGATTTCCGTATCTTTAAGGATTCTCCGGCACGGGAAAAAGGAAGTACTGTTAATGTACCTTCAGTGGATATCTCTGGGAACCCTCGAGATTTCCACCCAGATATTGGTGCTTGGGAATGGATTGATACAAATGTGGCTCCAGAGGGGATAGAACTTTCCAATGATTCAATTGCTGAAAACAATTTGGTCGGTACTCTTGTTGCAACTTTCAACACTATTGATTCCAATGCTTCCGATACCCATTCCTATAGTTTCATCTCTGGAGACACCGCATTGTTCTTTATTAAAAAAGATTCTCTGTTTGCTAAGTTAGTATTCGACTATGAATCTAAAAGCACCTATTCAATCAGAGTAAAAGCTATAGATCCTGGCAGTTTGTATTTCGATACTACTTTCATTATCAGAATTACGGATGTTAATGAACCAATAAGCGCTGTATCTATCAGCAATTCAATAATTGCCGAAAACAATCCCGCCAACACTTTTATTGGCAGATTTAATTCAGCAGATCCGGATACTAATGATTCTCATACCTATTCTTTTATAAATGGTGATACTGCTTTTTTCTCAATTCGTGCCGACTCTCTTTTTTCAAATGCATTATTTAACTATGAAGAGGATAGTCTCTATACCATTAATATCCGATCAACCGATAAAGGTGGTCTTTTTAAGAATCAGTCATTTAGCATCCGCATATCAAATGTTAAAGAACCACCCGAATCATTAATCATCTCCTCAACGACAATTTCAGAAAATTTGCCAACAAGCACTATTATAGGCAGTTTCATTACAATAGACCGGGACAGCGGGTCTTTATTTACCTACACCTTTGTATCCGGTATAAATGATAATGACAGTTTCAGTATCAGTGGAAATAAGCTGCTCACAAAATCTGCATTGGATTATGAAAGAAAAAATCACTATACAATAATGGTAAGATCCTCTGATGGCGATCATTCAATAACCGATACCTTTGAAATTACAGTAGCAAATAAAAATGACAAACCTGCAGATATTATCCTGACAGATACCACAGCAGAAGATTCTATCCCAGCCAATACCGTAATCGGAATATTATCCACAATTGACCAAGATAGTAACGAGGCTTTTACCTACAGTCTTCCTGTATATAATGATAATTCATATTTTAAAATCGATGGAGATACTCTAAAGACTGATTCGGTTCTAAGTTTCCTTAAAAAAAAGTTTTATTCCATTGCAATAAAAGTGAAAGATAAGGAAGGTGATTCTTTAACCAAAAATTTTAATATCAGTATCTTATCCAAACCTTACATATTAAAAGAGCCTTTGAATGTAATTGCTGGGGAAGGAAAAAGTACTTCCTTTTCTGTTGAGGCTACCGGCCTTCTACCTCTCAAGTATAAATGGTACTTAAACTCTTCTCCAGGTGTTATAGACAGTTCACCAACATTGATCGTTAACAACATATCCATGACACATAATAAGAATTATTATTATTGTGTTGTATCCAATAATCTTGGTGATACGCGAAGTAAAAACTGTACTCTTTACGTTTATAAGAAGCCAACTATTACTGCCAATCTTGCAGATAAAATCACCGTAACAGCTAATTCACCATGCACACTTTCTGTTGCTGCCTCAGGAGATTCGATTTCCTATCTTTGGATAAAAAACGGTTCAGACACCTTATCATCAAAAGCTTCCCGTGTAATCTTCAGTTCTGTAAAGGCTTCAGACAGTGGCAGTTACCAGTGCTTTGTCTATAATATTTTTGATACGATATCAAGTACGGCATCATTCTTAAATGTACTTATTCCACCTACTTTTGACACTGTACCAGATTCAGTGGTGGTTTTTGATGGTGATACTGCAAGAATTCGAATCTCTGTAAGTGGAACTCCACCATTCATCTATAAATGGGTAAAAAATGGTACCGATTCTGTAGGATCATCTGCAGAACTGGTGATTCCGAATGTTACCCTTTCTGATAACAGCTATTATAATTGCATAGTAACTGGGGTTAGTACTATCTCAACATCAAAAATCTACCTGAAAATAAGACCTGCGCCACCTGTTATTGACAGTCAGCCCACCAATGTCAGCGTTATAGAAAACCAGAATGCTATACTTAGCATAAAAGCACATGGAACCGCTCCATTACAGTATAAATGGTTTTATCTAAAAGATTTAACTACAGTTTTAAGTGACAGTACGACGTTGATACTTAATAAAGTACAGATAGTACAGCACAATTCCAGGATCTTATGCCAGGTTTCCAATGTGGCAGGAACTATATACAGTGACACCGTGCTGTTGCAGGTTTATCCTGAACATCCAGTAATTTCTACTCATCCCCTGTCACAAAGTACCAATGAAGCGAAAAGGGTTATATTTACTGTTGAAGCTACCGGAACTCCCCCTCTTAGTTTTCAATGGTTTAAAGTCGGTACGAATTACACTTTAGGCACACTGGATTCACTTGTTCTTGATCCTGTGCAAAAGAAGGATGCTGGGGATTACTATTGCATTGTCAGTAATGCTGCAGGAGCCGATACATCTGAGACTGCCACCCTGATTGTTTATGATAGTCTTAAGGCTCCGGTGATAACATCTCATCCGAAATCTCAGGAAAAATTCATAGGAGATTCGGCTATTTTCAAAGTTGAGGCTACCGGATTTCCTCCTCCAAAATTTCAATGGTTTCTGAATAATAAATCTCTTCCTGGCGAGACTACAAATATACTGGTTCTAAGGGGATTAAGTTCCGATAACAACTCAGACAGTATCAAATGTATGGTTTTCAATTCCGAAGGCAGCATATACTGCTCTACTGCTGTTTTGACCATCACGCCTGCTCCAATCGCAAATTTCAACGCAACTCCAACTTCAATACCTGTTAATGGGAGTGTTCAATTCACCAATGCATCTTCTGGTATTTATTCCAATGTAATCTGGAATTTTGGTGATGGTACCACCAGTACCGAAGAATCACCGGAGCACATTTTTGTCAAAACCGGTCTCTACGATGTAAGTCTTATTTGCAACGGAAGAGCAGGAAGTGATACTATAATCAAAAAAGGATTGATATATGTATACAAAGAAGGTGAAAACCCGGTTCGTATATCGGCAAAGTATCTTCGTGGAAACGAAATTGAGATAACTCTGAGTAATCTGGACAAAATTGAGACACAGATTTTTCCGCCGGTTTATGACTCTCTAAGTATCTGGATCTCCAATGTTTCGTTACCTGAGGATGCATACACCTCAAAAAAACTGATAACATATCCACGTAAAGTATTTAATAATAAAAGCAGCTTTATTGACACGTTGTCGCTTCCGCAAGCCAAAATCACCTGGTATCTGATGAGCGGGCTCTATCTGACTAATGGCAAAGTAACCGCTTTTAATGCTGGAAATGGAACTGAAGTCTTATTGATGGATAAGGAAGCGCCATTCAATCCACTTAGTATCAGTGGAAGACATCTGCGAGGAGATTCTGTAATAATAACGTTTGTTGCTTCTACTCCCCTGGACACAGAGAAGGTAGATTCGGTGCTTTTCTGTTTTGCATTTGACAGCATGGGATTAGATTATCGGGGACCGTTTTCCAGCAGTTTTTCAGCTAAAGAGTTTCCAAAAAGTTTAATTATGGAAAAGAAAATACACAACGATATTTTCTCAATTGGTTCACATATGATGTGGTGTGGTGTAAGACTGAAAGGAAAGAATGACAGTCTTAGTTTACCTGCGACTTCCAGTTTCTTAACCGAAAATAACAATATCAGTAATCCCATAGTTCTCAGTGCTCAAGCAATAAGTTCAAGTGCCATAAGAATATCCTGGAATGATCTTAATCCCGACAGTGTTTCAGGAATACGGATATGGTACAGTGTAAATCAAATTCCTCTGGGCACTTTGAAACGCTCCGATTATTCTCTTATAGAATTAAAACCCGACCAGAACAGTTGTATTGTAGAGTATTTAAATTATTCAACCAGCTACTGTTTTGCAGCACAGGTAATAGACAAACAAGGTAATTGGTCAGAAATTACTGAAAAATCGCGGGTAAATATCAAAACATCCAATCCATCCGATTCTCTTAACGTTCCTAACACCATAACACTGCATTCACCCAGATTCGATACACTATCTGCCAACATAATGCTCAGCTGGTGTATTGATACCATAGGAATTGGTGATAATCTGGAACTGGGTATTTCCTTCAGTAACATAGGATACGAAACGGAGATTTCCAGTATTAATCAAATCTTACCAGTAAGAGATATATGTGATAGCGTTGCTTTAAAAGTACCAAAAATTTCATTCAATACCGAATACTTCATCTCCATGTGGCTTCGAAAAAAAGGTGGACGATGGACTTTACCGGTTCAAACATCTCAAAACTACATTTTAACTCCTAATTTTACGCGTGAGCCTGTGACTTTTTTCGATCCGGCGGTAATATTTGATACTGTTTTTGCTTTTAATCAAAATATTATTCTGTCTAAAGATTCCCGTTTCGGAGTAAAAGATGTTTTCAGTAATACTGCAGTTTTTTACCCGGGAAATCATTATAATGGAATGGTTGTTGTCGGAAACGGGTTTTATTTTACCCAAAAAATCTCTACACCCTCTTTCTGGATCGGATTGCGTTATAATGTCCCGGTGGGTTTCAGGGCCGATAAGGTAAAATTATACAGAGAAAATGCTAACGGAGTGCTAGTAGAACACGATGCAACCAATGATACTCTGAGAAAAGTAGTATCGATATATACCAATAAAACTGATCTACCTTTTATCCTGTTGATTGATACAGTAGCACCGGTACTGAATTTCAAAGGTGATATTGACAAAAAGGCTTCGCCTGGAAAAAGCACAGCCGATACAGTGACTATCACCGATAATATTCTTAATGCAAAATACCAGTTCTGTTACTCCACAGGAAAAGATCCACAAATAATACGAATCGACACAGTTATTTCAGGTAAATCTCAGCAATTGATTCTTACAGTTCCTAAAGAATTTAACAGTATAGAAACCGGAATCAGAGCAGAGTTAAGAGTTACAGATGGCAATAACCGCATTATAATCAATCTGTCAAAGCAAGTACAAATAGATAAAGTTGAAACAAGAATATTTCCATTACAGTGGACTCCCTTTTCGGTTTCAACACAACTGAGTTCAACAAGTCCCGATTCTTTAATTAAACACCTCGCAGAAAGTGACAGCAGCAGTTATGATGGCAGATATGCCAGAGTGTTTTACTGGTTGCCTACAGCAGGAAACATTGCTGCCAATGATCGATGGGTTGAATACAGTGACAAGGACAAATCTTTATTCAATCTGTCACCAGGAAAAACTTTCTGGATAAAGACGCTTAAAGAGAAATCTATTAACCTGGGGGCAGCTCTAACCATGTCCCTCAAAGATACGGTAAAGATAGTTCTTCCTAAAAAAGAGTTTACTGATTTGACACTCCCCTACAATTTTCCTGTTCGTATTAAGGATGTCATCGAAGCATCAGGGATGGATTCCATAGCAATTTACAGATGGAGCAACGATTCCGGTACATTTATAACCAGAGGCTATTTTATCCCAGGTAAGGCCAGCCGCCAGAACATCAACGATTCACTTGACTGGAAATACCATAATGCCTGTTACTCTGTTTATAATATGTATAATAAGGATATCTTACTCAAGATTCCTCCGGTACCTGTTTCCATGTCACCGGAACAACCTCTCAAAAAGCAGGCTCATAAAAATGCATGGGGTGTCACTGTAAACTGCAGAATCGATTCCTCCAGAATATCAGAGGTATACTGCGGTTATGATGATAAAGCTGGACAGATCTATTATCCGCCATCTCCGGGATTTGTTGAATCCAGGGTTAAAATTTTTAACAGAAAAGCCAACCAATTTTTTGGTGATTATATTTGCGGAGATCTTTCCAGTGGCGGTATTGTTCAGGAACTGGTATTTGAAAATAAGGAGTCTCAACCACTTCAGTTTTCATTCTGTATGACTGGTGAAGGAGATATTCCTTCTGGTTTTAGCCCTTCCATACTTAACACGGCGACTGGAGAGTGGGAGAAAAGCGGAAGGATAATGGTTGGTGCAAATAATGTCGAATACAGATGGTTTGTTATTGCCGGGAAAGAGTTCATGGAACATTTTAAAAATAATGCACTATCCTGGACATATGGGTTGCGAAGTGTATATGCAAACCCTTTACGCAATTCAGCATTTTTCAAATTTTCCATTCCTACCGGGGCAAAAGAGAGAGTGCGGTTTACTATTTTTGATGCCATGGGAAGAATGATCTGGGAAAAGACTATTTCTCACCCCTTGAGCAGTGGAGAGCATACTCTTATCTGGAACGGTGATAACACCAGAGGTGGCAAAGTAAGTAACGGTATGTATTTTGTTAAGTTTTCTGTCCTGGATTCAAATGGAAAGATATCGAAATCATTCAATTCCAGCTTAGTATATGTTCATTAATGATTGAAAAGTCATAAAAAGTGGTAGATACCTGGATCAAACGGCTCATGAATTTCAAAAAAAAATCTTATAGAGAAATTACCGGCGCAATACATCTTCATACTACCTATTCTGATGGCGGCATAACAATAAAAGAGCTTATTAATGCTGCGAAAGCAGTAGGTCTCAATTTTATTATCGTTACAGATCATATGACTCTGAGAGGACTTGATGAAGGTTATGAAGGATTAACTGACAAGCTTTGTGTTTTAGTCGGTTACGAACATCATGACCTGAATAAAAAAAACCATTATCTTGCACTGGGGATAGATAAGGTTTTTGACCCTTCGTTTAAACCACAAAGCTATATAAACGAAATAAAAAAAGCTGGTGGAATAGGTTTTCTGGCTCATCCGGCAGAGAAGAGAAACTATTTCGGTAGCCTGCCCCCCTATCCCTGGACTGACTGGGAGGTTGATGGATTTGATGGAATCGAAATATGGAACCAGATGTCTGACTGGGTTGAAAACTTGAAATCATGGATGAGTCTTATAAAATTGTTTTATCCAAGAAGATTTCTAGGGGCACCACCTGCGGAACTACTGTCCAAATGGGATACATTGAATAGAACCAAGTTTATCAGTGGTATAGGTGGTGTGGATGCACACAGCAGAAGATTAGGAATTGGTTACTGTTCATTCAGAGTGTTTCCAATTAAAGTCGAATTAAAAGGAATACGTACTCATCTTTACATTGACCAAAAAAATGACTTTTCCAATTTTGCCACCGCTAAAAAAGCAATTCTGAAAGGACTGCAAAATGGCCATGGCTTCATTAGTAACTTTCGCAGAGGCGATGCCAGGGGATCAATTTTTTTCCTTCAACATAAAAACGGACAAATAACCTTTCCTGGTATTCAGAAAAGCCCTTCACTTCCAGCTCGTTTAATAGTGGAAATTCCAGAAAAAGGCAGAATCGTTCTTATCGCAAACGGAAAAGCTATTAATCAGACTGATAGCAAAACAGTGGCTTTCGATATTGAAAAAAAAGGCGTCTACCGTGTCGAAGTATACAAGAAATCCAAAGCCTGGATTTACTCAAATCCATTCCCGATCGGTGATTATCCATTTTAAGTATTCTGAAAACCAAATAGGACGATTATAACTGTCATTTCCTTAAGCTGGAATAACGCCAAAGGATATTGGTGATATTTTCCAAGTGAAAAATCCGTTCTGGTATGATGCATAGTTTATATTAACTAAGTTTTTGAAACAGAAATATTTCTGGTAAAATCTGAGGTTTTCAGTCCAGATACTTCGAAATCTGATGTTCTGTCAAAAAGATTTTTGCTGTTTTCCTTTCAGAGAAGTAATTTTAATATTTCTTTATCTCAATATATACGGAAAATTTAGTGCCTAAGATTCTACAAAAAATACTAGACTGCCTTTTTTTACTAAGAATTCCATTGCTTGCTCCAGTATGGACCATTTTAATTCTTGGCTGGATTTCAGGCAATCAGCATGCCCATTTTGGAGGAAGTTTTGTTGGTAATAACACAGGAAATTCCGCAATAAATCTATGGACAATCCTTATTGGATTCTCACTTATCGTCGCGTCTATTTATGTAGTTAATCAAATTGTAGATATTGAAAGTGACAGAATTAACCACAAACTATTTCTGCTTCCCAATGGAATCATCTCTGTTCGCACAGCCTGGATATTTGCTTTTTTGTGTGCAATAGGGGGCATTTTTATAAGTCTTTTCTATAATAAAGTCATATTCTTTCTTTTTATAGCAGGCATATTGGTGGGATATTTTTACAATCTGCCCCCTGTTCAGCTAAAGAATCACGCCTGGGGTGGAGTATTTGCCAATTCACTGGGACATGGAATGATTACTTTTCTGGTTGGCTGGTATGCCTCTAAAATCGGTACCTCTATGGACCCACAGGTTATGGTGAAAGGACTCCTTTCTTCAGTTGCTCCGGCACTGGCAAATGGAGCGGTATTTCTGGCTACTACCATTCCGGATGCTGATGGGGATCAGTTGACAGGAAAACAAACCTATTGCGTTAAATATGGTGAGAAGGTTACTGCTGTAACTGCAGCACTATTTTGTTTTGGTGCCTTGGGTTTTTCCTTCTTCATTGAGAATCATTTTTGGGTTATGGCAGTGCCAACAATAATCAGTCTGCTTTTTTTTATCTCTTTTGCTTTCTTTCCAAAGAGAGATCTGGCCTTTAAGACTTTTAAATGGCCGGTTTTCCTCTTATCTTTGTCAGTTGCTCTTTTTGTTCCTGAATATGGAATTCTGATAATAGCTACATTTGCCGGAAGCAGAGCCTATTATCAGAAAAGATTTGGAATTGAGTACCCAACTTTCAAATCAAAATGAAAAAAAGTATCCTTCGTTTGCTTGATCTTCTTTTTCTGATGCGTCCGATTCTTCTGGTTCCTGTATGGGGTTTTTCCTTATTTGGGTACTTCAGGGCAAAAACCAACTCATTAAGAGAAGTTAACAGCTTGTGGAATGATTCTTCTCTACCGGTCTGTTCTCTTCTATTTCTTTTCTCTCTTTCTGTAGGAGCAGTTTATATCTTTAACCAGATTGCCGACATAGAGGTGGATAAGAAAAACGGGGGTCTCCCTCTTCTTGCAAGCGATATAGTAAAAAGAAATGATGCATTAGTTTTTGCATTTTTACTTTCCGGTGTCTCCATAATAACACCTCTATTTACAGAATATAAAACAATCTCTATTTTAAGTCTGCTGGCTTTAATAATCGGCCTGTTATATAGTTTCAAACCCTTTTATTTTTCTGGAAAACCGTTTTGTGATTTTCTCTCAAATGCTTTAGGTTATGGGGTGATAGCGTTTGGTGCCGGATGGATCTGTGGGGGTAAAACTCTTATGGAGGCAAATTTTTTATACACCGCACTACCCTATTTTTTGCTTATGTGTGCCGGGTCCATAAGTTCTACTTTACCAGATCGGGCTGGAGATTATTCTGAACAGAAAAATACCACAGCAGTAGTATTCGGGAATCAAAAAGCACATCTCATTGCTACATTTTTATTGCTTAATGCAGCAATTGCAGCAATAATCGAAGGCGATTTTCTGGCACTCATCTGCTCTGCAGCTCCATTTCCGTTTTATTTGTGTTACATATTTAAACCTACCGAATTCTTCATGGAATCAACCTATAAAATTGGTGGCGCAATGACCATGCTCTGTTCCGGGCTTATCATACCTTTATTAATTCCAGCTGGAATTATTGTATTTTTTGCTACTTGGCTGTATTTTCGATTACGACATAATGTGTCATATCCTTCATTAATAACGGTTCGTGAAGATGTATAGAAACCTCTGGCTTTTAGTTTTTTTTAATTTCAGTTTATGCATGGCATCTTCTTTTCCAAATCATCTTATGGAACCATCCTCACGTATTGTTGATAATATTATAAACTGTGATTTTCAGCGAGCATTTCTCATTTGCGATTCCTTGAAAAAGGAATTTCCAACCGACCCCTTCCCTTTCATACTTAAACTTACTGCAATGGGCATGCGTGATATCGATTGCGAAAAGACAATCGACTCTTCCGGGTTCATTAACGAGTTTCTTGCATCTCAGGCTCTTATTCGCAGCTATGAACAAAAAAACGGTAGATCCTCTTATCAACTTATGTTGGATGGTTTTTCCAAAGCAATGCATGCCGCATTCTTTTTAAGACAAAAAGCCTATTTTGATGTTCTGCATAATGGAGTTGATGCTATAAATCTATTAAAAAAAGCAAAAGAGCTCGATTCTACCAATGCAGATGCCGACTTTTTTTTGGGCCTTTATGATTATGGAAAATCTGAATTGAAAAAAAAGCTATGGATGGTTTTGTTCTGGTATCCTGGAAGCAAAAAAGAAGGAATAGAAATGCTTAAGAATTGCAGTAAAAACGCTTCCCTTACCAGAATCGCAGCAAAACTTAGTCTCTCCGACATTTATATTCAAGAAAAAAAACCCGAACTTTCCCAGGAAATCATCTCTGAACTGGAAAATAAATATAAAAACAGTAGATTTGTGCTTTGGGCTAAAGTCAAATATCTCGAATCGGTGAAAAATTACGATTCAGCAGCAGCGGTTTATGAGAAGCTTTCAATATATTATGCGCTTATCCCTGAAGGAAAACAGAACTTTTTTGTTACCAGAAACCGTATGGCTCATATGTTGAAACTTTCCGGAAAAGATCAAAATGCTGCAGAAATTTGCAGAACACTCTTGAATGATCAGCAGTTTGATCAATTCCGGGAAATCAAAAAAGATACACGTAAACTCCTGGAGAATTTGGACAATGGTAAAAGTTGATACAGAAAAATGCGATCAGTGCGGTACTTGCGTAAGTGTATGTCCGATATCCGCTTTGATGTTTATACAGGAACCGGTTATCGATCAGAAAATATGCACCGGTTGTGGCAGATGTATTAAAGTATGTCCATTTTCTGCTCTTAGTTTACTTAAATAATCAAAATACCGGGTAAAGTTATGTCAGAATTTGATATTATTATCGCAGGTGCTGGTCCTGCAGGTTCGATGGCAGCCATCAGTGCTTCCAAGGCAGGTCGGAAAGTTTGTTTATTGGAACGGAAGGCAAAAGCCGGTTTTCCGGTTCGTTGTGGAGAAGGTATCGGCAGACGTGGATTACTGGATCACATAGAACCAAAACCTGAATGGGTTCGCAACACAATAAAAAAAGCGGTAATGATCTCTCCTTCCGGTATTCGAATAGAACTGAAAGGAACCGGCGAGGATTTCATTTTGGACAGAGAAAAAATGGATTCTGACCTGGTTAATGAAGCTATAGATTTAGGAGCCAGTTATTTTCCGGAAACTCCGGTTACCTCTATCCGAAAAAATGGTGACTTATATGAATGTATCACTCCTCAAAAAACATTTTCTTCCAGGATTCTTATTCTGGCAGATGGAGTGGAGTCAAGATTAGCCCGATTTTTAGGCTGGAATACCACTTTGGCATTGTCTGATGTGGAAACCTGCGCTTTTGCCAGAGTCGTGTCACCTCTTATCGAAAAGAATGCCTGCATTTTTTTTACTGGAACCAGAGTTGCGCCAGGAGGCTATGCCTGGGTTTTTTCCCGAGCCATAGGAGAGGCCAACGTTGGATTAGGTATCTCTGGAAATAACAGCGAACCTGGAAAAGCAAAGCTGTATCTGGAACGTTTCATCGAATCGGAATTTCCTGGTGCAAGGATCAGTAATCTTCATTGTGGTGGGGTTCCGGTTACCAGATACATTCGACCTCTGGTTAAAGATGGCGCAATGTTAGTAGGAGATGCAGCCAGACAGGTTAACTGTCTCAATGGTGCTGGTCTGGCTTATTCTCTTTACGCAGGTAAATTGGCTGGAAAAACGGCTGCAGATGCATTTATTGGGAATACGGTCAGTTATAAACATCTAAAAAAATATGAGAAAAACTGGAATAAAAAATTCGGTAAACAACAGCAGCGTTCATACAGTCTGAAAAAGTTTTTAGAAAAGTACGGTGATGATGCATTTCTGGATAGAATTGCACAATCTCTGTCTAAAGAAGATCCTTCGAAATTGAACTATCTGAAAGTCTTTACCAGAACCTTTTCCGGTCATCCTTTATTATTATTAAAGGCGATAAAGCTATTCAGATAGCTTCATCTTATCTTTTATTCTGAATTACTCTCCCCCACTGTCCGGACCGTTATCAAATATACAAGGTATTGTATTTTCAATTTTACTAATACACCTTGTGCCGGCATTTTTGAGCAAATTATTAACATTATGTTTGACGCACTTTGTTCTTACATGATATACTTAATTACTATATAAACAATCATGGATAAGTGAATTTTATGAATTTAATTCAGCGTTTATCAGAAATTCAGGAACTTCCAACCTTACCCGAAATTGCACTTCGAATTAGAGCGTTGATTGTTTCTGAAGAAGGTGACGCTACAATGCTGGCGCGGTTGATAGAGCATGACCCATCCCTTTCTGCTAAGGTTTTAAAGGTAGCGAATTCAGCATTTTATTGCGCTTCAACCAAAAAAATTTCCTCTGTTAAGCTGGCCATTACCCGGATCGGTTTCAATCAGATCGGCCATATAGCCATGGCAGTGAGCTTGATAAGGCAATTCTCAAGGAAATCAGAGATTCTGGATTATCATCAATTCTGGAAACACTCTCTATCTGCAGCGTTTCTTACCAATATTATACCTGATATTGGTAATTCAACCAAACAAAACCATTCATTGTTTCTCTCCGGTCTGTTTCATGATATTGGTATTTTAATTTTTGACCAGTTTTTTCATGAACAATTCGAACAGATTATCAATTATGCTTTAGAGAAAGAGATCTCCTATCTGGAAGCAGAAAAGGAGCTTTTCCCCAATGAAACACATGCGGTAATAGGCAGTGCACTTATGGAAATGTGGAAGATTGATCTTGCGGTTGTTAATAGCGTGCGCTATCACCATACACCAGAGAAAGCTCCCGTAAACCTTCAGGAGTCAATCTGGTCTACCTATCTATCAGAGTACATTTTATGTAATTCAGGGCTTGGTTCATTTGAAGGAATGATACAGAATGCAAACAAGGATGTGATAGGAGCTCTCAATTTAACTTCCGATACAATCTGCAGCTATCTGAAACTGGCTGAATATGAAGTTGAACGTTCGGAACTAATTATTGCTCTGGACTCCAATTACTCTCCTATGCAACTGCGCGCAGTCTGAACAACAGGGAGATTTTGATGGATGTTTCTTATATAAACCCTTTCATACAGGCTACAATTGATTGTTTTAAGACAATGATTACTGATCAGATTTCATCTTTACCTCCGTCTTTGAAACGGCAACCGTTTTCCTGTTATTCAATTTCAGGAATTATTGGCCTTTCGGGTGATGCACAAGGCTCGATTTCTCTGGGCTTTTCCATGCCGGTTGCAGTAAAGGTGGTTTCTGATATGTTAAAAACACCGATCAATGAAACCAACCCTGATCTTCCGGATGCAATAGGAGAAATTGCCAACATCATTGCAGGCAATGCTAAAAAGGAGTTGTCAAAATTTAATTTGTCTATTTCTCTCCCCAATGTTATTATCGGAAAGAATCATACTCTGGCCGGTGAAGGAGGAGCTCCAACAATACTGGTGCCTTTTTCCAGCGGTTCGGGAGACTTTATGATGGAAATCTCTTTAAAAACAAAATAAACAGGAGTTGATATGAAAATATTGCTCATTGATGATTCTACTACTATGAGAAGAATACAGAAGACCCAGATAAACAGTCTTGGTATCACCGATGTGATAGAAGCCAGTGATGGTGAAGATGGATTTAAAAAACTGGAGCAGAGTATGCCAGTTGATCTTATTATGCTGGATTGGAACATGCCGGTAATGGATGGAATCACTTTTCTTAAAAAGGTACGTTCTATCGATACCTATAAAGATGTTAAAATTATCATGTGTACTTCTGAATCCGAAAAAACCAGAGTGGTTGAGGCCTTAAAAGCTGGTGCCAATAATTATTTGGTAAAACCGTTTACTCCGGAGGCACTGAAAGAAAAACTGGGGATCTGATTTATTAATAAATCTGTTGATAAGGAAATTACATTTGCGGCCGAATCAGATCTGATACAGGGAAAAGCTTCGAACGGGTTAAACCATAACAAATTTACATTATTAAAATCATTTTTCGAACTCTTCGGGACTTAGATAGCCAATGCGCAAATGTGGCTCTTATGCAAAGACTTTCTGTAATTGCATCATCATAGCAAATAACTGTTGCCCTAAACTTTGCTTGATTTTTATACATCGACAGGATCGCTTGAAACACTTTTCCAATAATATTGTCCTTCCAGATCGAAAGGGACATTAAGTGGAGTAGTTTTGGGGTATCCTCTGTTAAACGCCTTAAAGGGTGACTTCTGGCCATTATAAGCATTTGCTTCCCACTTCGCGACCGTTCGTGTGCAGAAATCAAGAAACACTACAAGCTAACACAAGCCTTCCTTGGTCTAAATTGTAGTGAAGTCCTATTCCCGAATACTAAAGTTTCGAATTTAGAGTAATATAACTTGAAATTTGTTTGGAAAAAGATTTGTGATTTGTTACTGTCAGGTCTGAAGTTTAAAGCACAGCAGTTTTTACAGTGATTTTTTATTTAAATTATCCGAACACTACTGGTACTTATAATCCTAAAAACCGCAGTAGATTGACGCTGATAACACGTAATCTATTGCGCATAAAGGCTTTCAGTCCTTTCGGTCTTATCACC